>NZ_JARTVT010000016.1:16635-176474 GCF_029625685.1 Mesorhizobium sp. WSM4976 | reverse complement strand
CACCCCTTACGATCCCCAAAAACACCCCGCCGCAAACGCCTTGCTCACAACAGGTTGACACAGGAAGTCTCATGCCGGCACCTCCCCTGCCTTCGCCATGCGCCTCATTGCGTAGACCGCGACGATCGAGAGCACGATCAGGATGGCGAGAGCAATGGCCGCCACATAGCCCCAGATCAGGTCCTGCGTGGTGACCTTGTAGATGTAGACGGAGATCGTCTCGGTGGCGACGCCGGGGCCGCCGCCGGTCATGATGTAGAGCGTGTCGAAGATCTTGAAGTTCTCGATCACCCTTATCGCCAGCGCGATGATGATGATCGTCTTCATCTTCGGCAGCACGATCGTGGTGAAGCGCTGCCAGGCACTGGCGCCGAGCAGTGTCGCGGCCTTCATCTGATCGTCCGGCACGCCGACCAGACCGGCGAGCAGTATCAGGAACATCAGCGGCGTCCACTGCCAGATGTCGGCGATCATGACCGCGATCAACGCCAGGTTCGGATCGGACAGCCAGGCGATCGTCACGGGCATGCCGACGATCCTCGACAGGATGTCGTTCACCGGGCCGCCCGACTGGAACAGCATGAAGAACATGTAACCGGCGACCGCAGGCACGACCATCATCGGCATCAGGAGGATCGAGTAGAAGATGCGTTTGCCGGGAAAATCGTCGGCGAACAGCATCGCGAGCGCGAGGCCGAGCAGGAACTCCGCCGGCACGCAGACCAGCATGACGATCGCAGTGCGCTGCAGCGCGCTCCAGAAGCGCGTGTCGGCGGCGAGATCCGTGTAGTTGGCGAAGCTGTTCCACATTTCCCAGGCGTTCCACCAGCCGACGCCCGAAAGCGGCGACCAGTCGGTGACGCTGATGTAGAGCTGCATCAGAAGCGGAAAGGCCGAGATGAACAGCACCAGGATCTGCGCCGGCAGGGTCAGGCGGAAGCCCAGCCGCATGCCCTCGTCCCGCTGGGCCGGCTTGGCATGCACGGCACCCATCTTGTCCTCCGAAATCGTCGCCATCACCGCGCTCATTGCTTGAGCGCTCCGAAGGTCAGTCCGCGCACCAGATGGCGCTGGATGGCCACACCCATAATCACCGGCGGCACCGCCGCGATCAGGCCGAGAGCGGCCTTGGCACCGTAGAGCTGCCCGGTCATCGAGGAGGAAAGCGACGCCATGTAGACCGGGATCGTCACCCATTCACGCGTGGTGAGCAGCAGCGCGATGAGATAGTCCGACCAGTTGAGGATGAAGACGAAGAGCGCGGCGCTTGCCAGCGGCGCGCGCATCATCGGCAGCGTGATGCGGGTGAAGACGCGCAACCGCGAGCAGCCCTCGACTAGCGCCGCCTCCTCGATCTCGCGCGGCATGTCGTCGAAGAAGGTCTTCATCAGCCAGAAGGCGAAGGGCAGCGTGACGATGCCGTAGATCAGCGCCAGCCCCCACCATGTGTCGTTGAGATTGAGGAACGCCCACATGATCATCACCGGAATCATGACCGCCATCGGTGGGAACAGCCTTAGCTGGATCAGCGCCAGCGGCAGGTTCTGGCCGGAGCCGAAGCGTGAAAGACCGTAGGCCGCGGCGGTGCCCGCCGACATGGCGATCACGGTCCCGAACACCGCCGACAAAAGCGACGATAGGATCGGCTTCACCGCCGTGTGGTCGAGCGCGACGATCAGGTCGTTGGTGGAGTGGCCGAACACGAACTGAAAATTGGCAAGCGTCGGCTGCTTCGGCCACCATGTCAGGTCGGCGCCGGTCGCCGACCACTCGCCGATCGGCTTGAAGGCCATCGACACCATCCAAAGGATCGGCACCAGCGTTACCGCCATCGCCGAAAGGATCGCGGCGTAGCGGAATATCTCGAATGGAACGGAACGCTTCATCTGGCTGCTTTGCTGGTGGCGTTAGATCATTGTTGAAGCATGATCTTTTCCGAAAATCGGTTGCCACTTTTCGGGATCGTGCTCTGGGGCGAAGGGGAAGAGCTGACGCCCCTCCCCTCCTTTTCTGATCCAGGGAGGTGGATCAGCTGATCGGATCGAGAACCGTGGGCCAAGCCTCTTTGTTGGTCTTGATGGCTTCGAGCAATTTCTCCTCACCGGTGCGCCGCGCGATCTTCCTCCACTCGCGTTCTGTGTCGGCCATCGCCTGCTCGGGCGTTTTGGCCTTGGTCAGCGAGGCCACGAGGTTCTCGTCGAGCGCGTTGTGGAAAGCGGTCGCGCCAGGATAGTTGATGGTCGGCACCGTGCGCGCCACCGTTTCGCGCACCACATCCATGTGGTAGGCGTGATAGGTCTGGCGTACGAGCGGATCAGAGAAGTCCGACAACCGGAATGGATCGAGATAGCCGCCGGGATTGGCGCTCATCCAGGCATAGATGCGGGCGGACCCCAGCCACTGCAGCAGAAGGTAGGCGGCCTCCGGATTCTTCGACTGCGACGACACCATGCCGGTCAGCGAGAACCACAGAACGGAGCGGCTGATAAGCTTGCCGTCGATCTCGCGGCCAGGCGGCAGCATCGAGCCGATCTTGCCGGTGACGGCGGAATCCTTGTTGCCCGTATTGTCGAGGAACTTCGGCAGGTTGGAAAAGGCGCAGGTCATCGCTGCCCCGCCCTTGGCGAAATTGCCATACTGTTCCGGCCAGCCCCACGAGATCGCGTCCGGCGAATGATGCGCCAGCGACTCCACATATTCCTTGGTGGCGGCGATGCCTTGCTCTGAATTGATCAGCGGCTTGCCGTCGTCCCCGAACAGGAACTGGTTGGGCGAGGCCATCGAGACAAAGCGCTGGTACCAATTGGTGTAGCCCCAGCCCTGGTTTCGCAGATCGGTCGAACCGAACAAGCCCTTGTCCGGTCGCTGGAAGAAGGCCGCGACATCGCTGTGCTGCTTCCAGGTTTTCGGCGGCGCAAGGTCGTAGCCGTGCTTGTCCTTGAAGGCCTTCTGCTCGGCGGCATCGCCGAACAGGTCGGTGCGGTAGACCCAGGTCTGGAAGTCGCCGTCCAGCGACACGCCATAGGTCGAGCCGCGATACTGGTTGAGCAGCGAGACGCCCTTGGCGCCGTTGACGTAACCCTGCTTCGGATCGTCCCACTCGGGCTTGTGCTTGGCGACGAAGTCGTCGAGCTTGGCGATGCCGCCGGTTTCGGCGAGATCGCCAAGCCGGTTCCACTCGGTCGAATAGATGTCGTAGGCCCCACCTTTGGTGGAGATGTCCTGCATCGTCTTGGTGAATTCCTGACCGTTGGGCAGGCCAACGATCTCGATCGCGATGCCGGTTTCCTTCTCCCAGAGATCCTTGATAGACGGCGCGCCGGCCGGGAAAGGCTTGGTCAGCTGGCCGATCGAACCATCGGACAGGCCGAGCACGATCTTTGCCGGCGCCTTGCCGGCGGCCTTCAGCGCCTTGGCCGCCTCGATGGCGCGCCCTTCCGGTGTATCGGGTCCGTATTGATAGCGCTCCGCCCCGTCGAAGCCGGTCGGCCCACCGATCATGCCGGGCGCCAACGCGTCCGCCGCAAAGGCGCGGCCGGGACGAATGAACTGCGGTGCAATACCCGTCGCGGCGACGAACACCGCGGCCTTTCCACCGGACGCCAAAAGGCGGCGCCGCGACATGCGGATCAACTGAGACATTGAATTCCTCCCTCGGGGCCTGTTCCTCCATGGCCCTCGTGAGGGATATTGACGACAGCACGTGAAGCCTGTCAACATCATAAATAATCATAATGCATCATAAGATCGCAAATGAGGGAGAGAATGCAGCCCATCAAGCTCGCGACATTGCACCCTTTGCTTGGATTTGAGGGAGGCCTTTTGCGTGGAACTGGTCGGCTTGTCCGGACCTTCGCTGACTTTTGTAACAGGCCGGCTTGCGCCCAACTGGAGGGCGGTTACATCATTTCACATCAGAATCGCCCCGGCTGAGCGGTTTTCCGGGACGGATTGGCAGCTGTTTGATTTTGATGCTCGCGATGAGGTGCTCGACGTGCGGTCAACCGTGACAGACATAGCCCGGGAAGCCGGTGTCTCTCCGGCCACGGTCGACCGTGTGCTCAACAATCGCCCAGGGGTACGCGCCCGCACACGCGAGATCGTCATCGAGATGGCACAGCGCCTGGGCTACATCGCCGAAACGCCGAACGGCGCGCCGCAGCGAGCAGTGCCGGGGCAGACGATCAGGCTCGACTTCGCTCTGCCGGCTGGCACCAACTCTTTCATCAAGCTTTTACACCGGCACATTGAGGCGCAGGCATTGACGCGGCCCGATCTCGACGTGCGCGTGACGAGCATCGAAGGGTTCAACCCCGACCGGCTCGCCCGCCTGCTGCAAGACCTCCATGGCCAGACGCAAGGCGTCGGCGTCATCGCGCTCGACCACCCGACGGTGCGTGAGGCGATCCGCTCGCTGTCTGCGAGCGACATCAAGGTCGTCACCATAGCCTCCGACATCCTGCATGTGCCGAGGGTCGCCTATATCGGCATCGACAACCGGGCCGCTGGCCGTCTCGCCGGCTATCTGCTCAACCGCTTCATGGGCGCCGGCCGCCCCGGCAAGGTCGCGCTGTTCGCCGGCTCGCTCGCCTATCGCGGCCATGAGGAGCGTGAGATGGGGTTCCGCCATATCATTGCCGAGGAATCCCCCAACCTCGAGATCGTCGAGATGCGTGAAATGCTCGACGACCGCCAAAAGGCCTATTCGGAAGCGTCCGCTTTGCTCGAGCGCCACCCCGACCTCGCCGCGATCTACAATGTCGGCGCTGGCAATACCGGCATCGCCCGCGCGCTGAAGGAACGCGGACGCGCGAAGGAGGTGATCTTCCTCGGCCATGAGGTGACCGACGGCACCAAGGAGCTTTTGCTCGACGGCACGCTCGACGCGGTGATCGACCAGAACCCGCGAGTCGAAGCCAGGGAGGCGCTCAACATCCTCTCCCATTCCGTCAGGGGCTTGCCCTACGAGCTCCACCAGCCGCGGCTGCAGGTCATCTTCCGCGAGAGCATCCCGGAGTTTTGAAGGGGGCTCCATGACGGGAGTGCCGCGCGCGACGCCCAGCGGATTGACACGAAATACATCCTGTGCAGCGCGGATTGGTCGCAACCCTCCTAGCCGGCCCTTGGAAAAATACAAGTCGCCGCGTAGCTCATGTGCGAACGGCCGCACTTGCCCTCAGCTGCGGTCAGCGCATGCTGATGTTGTCGGTAGTTAAGGCAGGCACGGCTCCAGAGTGGGCGGCTCGGGTGGCCCAGACCATCATTGCCGCCATTGGAGAACGGCTGAAATGGGGCCGGAAGGAGACTGCCCGGTTCGGAGTTAGCCGGAGCCAAAGCAGACGGATAGGCGCCCTCGACGTGTAGGCGGCAAGGGCTTCCATTAACGAGTAGTTTTGGTCCGGCATGCCCAGCGGAACGGCTCGCTGCGGACCAGGGCATGGATTCCAATCGCATGTACAGCCTGTGCACTTGCTTACGATTGGTCTCGCAACTGTGACTGCACACGCCCGGGGCACTGCCCGCAAAAATGCCGCGATGGCGTTCCTTGATCCGCGATCGGATCGGCAAACAGCCGGTTCACAAGCAACACAAAGGCATCGCAGCCATGCGCCTGCTCCTGGTTGAGGATGATTTGATCCTCGGCTCTTCGCTGAAGAAGGCTCTCGAAAAGCACGCCTACGGGGTCGACTGGATGAAGGATGGCGAGGCTGCCATTGCGGGGCTTCAGGATCTCGCCTTTGATATGGTCGTGCTCGACGTCAATCTACCCGGGGTTGACGGGATTGAGGTCCTGCGCTCGGCACGAAAGAGCCGGAACGATGTGCCAATCCTTCTACTCACTGCCCGCGATACTTCCCTGCAGAAAGTCGAAGGGCTCGACAACGGAGCTGACGATTATCTGGTCAAGCCGTTCGACCTTGACGAATTGCTGGCGCGGCTGCGCGCCCTCATGCGCCGGCGGGAGGGTCGCACCGACATCGTTCTCAAAAGCGGCGATATCGAATTGGATCCGGCGGCAATGGTGGTGCGCGGGGTCGAGGGGCAGATCGCGATGACCGCCAAGGAATTTCGGCTTCTAAAGCTTCTGATGGAGCGGGCAGGCAAATACGTCACAAAAAGTGACATCGAATATGCGCTTTACAGCACCGACAGCGCGGTGGAAAGCAATACGACCGAGGTCATCATCTACAATCTTCGCAAGAAGCTTGGGGCTGAGTTCATCCGCTCCATCCGGGGTGTCGGCTACATGGTCGAAGCATGAGGCGGCTGACCCTTACCTGGAAGCTCTTTCTGCGGATAACACCGACGATCCTCATCGCGATCGCAATAATAGGCGTCCTTGCCTTCCGTTCAGCCCGCAGTGAGATCGACAAGATCTACGACGCCAAGCTGATCAATGACGCCAACGAGCTTTGGACGCTGCAGGAACATCAGATCGAGGCGCTTGGAAATGATCCGCCGAAGCAGGTCAAGGACATGGACTTTGCGATGGGCAACCAACTCGCCATCAACGATCAGGCGGATGACTATGCGGATGCGCACATATTTCGCCTGTGGAAGGACGGCAAGATCCGTATTTTTTCCAATGGCGCCTTCCCAGAAAGCGTTCCCGCCCAAAGGGCCGGCTTCAACATGCTGAATTACGCCAACGTGCTATGGCGTGTCTATTCATTGCCGATCCCGAACACCGGCATCATCGTGGAAGTCGGCGAAAAGCGAGTCCTTCGCGACACTCTGGTGTCGAACATCATGCTCAATCTGTTCTTTCCGCTGCTGGTGCTGGTGCCGGTCATCGGGCTGCTGGTCTGGTATGGAATCCGCGACGGCCTGCGACCCATTCACGGCTTGGTCCGCCAGATCCGCAGCCGATCGCCCGACGACCTCTCCGTCATCTCGATGGATGCATTGCCGCGCGACCTGCATCCGCTGGGCATGTCAGTGAACCAATTGCTCAGCAAGCTCGACCGGTCGCTGACGGCAGAAAGACGCTTCGCTGACTTGGCAGCGCACCAGCTACGAACGCCCCATGCCGGGATCAAACTTTTGCTGCAGATGCTGGCTGATGCAGACAGCGAAACGGAGCGAGAGACGATCCTCGCCGATCTCAGGGCCAGCAACGAAAAAGCTACCCGCCTCGTCAAGCAGATGCTGGAAGCGGCACGCATCAGCCATCAGCCGCTAGAGCTGAAAGTTGTCCGGCTCTATGATGTCACTGCGTCCGTCATCGCCGAATTCGGCACGTTCATCACGCTGAAGCGGCATGATGTTTCGCTCGCCGGAGACGAGTCGGCCGAAGTCAACACGGACGAGCCCATGCTTCGTCTGCTGATAGGGAATCTGATCGACAATGCGATCAAATACACGCCGGCTGGCGGTAAGATCAGGGTCTCGATCGCGCCCAAACCCGGCGCCTTGACTCTTTCAATCGCCGACAGCGGCCCGGGCATCGCCCCCCAGCATCGGGAGGCGGTGTTCCAACGGTTTTATCGCGTAAACGTGCCCGGGGCGGAGGGCACCGGAATGGGCCTTGCCATCGTCTCGGGCATTGTTGAGCGGCTTTCCGCGAACATCACGCTCAGCACGCACTCGCCCAGCGGGGGCCTTCATGTTGCGGTGACATTGCCGCAGGCCTGACGCCACTGTCCCGATCGGGGCGCGAAGCTTCAGCTTCGAATTCAGTTTCGCTTCATCGTCATCTAATCCCGGCCTCAGCGACGGCTGCTAGGCAGGGGCGGCTTTTCCAAGAACCCGGGAAATGGCGGGTGGAACCGGGTTCGCTTCCGGGAGGTGCCGGATGACCGAAAATTTTCGCAGCCTTGCCCACAAACCGCCCTTTATGCGTCCTACTGTTTCGGTCTTGATTGCCGCCTACAACGCGTCTCCGTTTCTTGGGCGCGCCGTCAATTCCGCACTGGCACAGGGGAATGCTGTTACAGAAATCATAGTCGTCGATGATTGCTCGACGGACGCAACCCTGGAGCTTGCCGAAGCGATGTCGCGGAAGGACGGCCGCATCAAAGTCGTTCACCTGCCCAAGAATGCCGGGCCTTCGGTCGCCCGCAATGCCGGCCTGGAGGTCGCCAGCGGGGACTGGGTGGCAATCCTGGACGCCGACGACGCGTACGCGCCAGGGCGGGTCGAGCGGCTTGTCACGGTTGCCGCAGCACAAGATGCCGACATCGTCGCCGACAAGTTCTCATACTACGATCCGGCAACCGACGCCTCCAGTCCCGCGACCATCGGGTTCACCGACGAGATGACGCTGATCGACATCAAGACGTTCCTGACACATGCGAGGCCTTTCGGAACCGACACGGACTGGGGCCTGCTCAAACCAATGTTCAAGCAAGAATTCCTGGCGGACAGATCCCTGCGCTATCCGTCCGATTCTCGCCATGGCGAAGACTTCCTTTTTGTGATGGATGCGCTGCTCGAAGGAGCAAAGTACGTGGCCAGCAACTTTCACGGCTACATGTATACGCCTCGAGGCGCCGGGTGGAGCAGGACGACGGTAAATTACGACGGACAAGTAGATCAGTCGAAGAAGCTTTTGCTTGATCATCGACTATCCGCCAATTCGAGACTTGTTGGCCTTCTCAAGGAGCGCATTCGCGCAATGGAGCGTTTGTCGGCCGAGCACAAGACCCAAACGCTGATCGCAGAGAGGAGGTTATTGCCGCTTGCGACCGCCGGGGTGACGGATTGGCGCATTGCCGCCTCGATTCTGAGGCAGGTCAAGAACAAGGTCACGGCTGTTCGAGCTGCTTGAGATGGCTTCGGCTAATAGATTTGCATTCTCTGACAACCGAATGTCACGGGCCGAGCTCAAGGTCGCCTCGGTGAACGGCACGGCCATCAATTTCGTGTCGCAGGCGCTCAAATTCCTGATGCAATTCTGCTACCAGATTCTTGTCGCCCGGCTTCTCCTGCCTGAGGATTTTGGCATAGTGGCGATGGCTGCGCCGTTGTTCGCGTTCGCGGCGCTTTTCTCGGATTTCGGCTTGACCCAAGCCACCGTCCAGAGGGATGAGATCGATCAGGAGCAGCTCAGCTTCGTTTTCTGGGTCAATGTCGGGCTCAGCGCGGCTATTTGCCTGGCCGTGATTGTCCTTGCCCCGGTAGCAGGTGTCTTCTTCCGAGAACCGCGGATCGTGCCCATCGTGGTAGGCCTCAGCGCGACCTTTGTGATTGGTGGTCTCTGCGCCCAGCATTTGGCCTTGCTCAATCGGCAGCTTCTCTTCGCGAAAATCGCGCTGGTCGAATTGGTCAGCTTCCTGGCCGGGTCCGTGACATGCCTGCTTTTCGCGTGGAATGGCTTCGGTTATTGGGCGCTCGTCTACAGCCAGATCGCGACGGCTCTGACCACACTTTTGCTTGCCTGGTGGTTTGCCAAATGGGTTCCGAGCAGGCCTGCTCTGCGAAGCCAGAATTTCCATCTGTTGAATTTTGGCGCCAACATAACGTCCTTCAATTTCCTGAATTTTTTCGCCAGGAATTTTGACAACATATTGATCGGCCGCTACCTCGGTGAGATGCCTCTCGGCATTTATGATAGAGCATACAAGCTACTCTTGTTGCCGCTTAGCCAGATCACAACACCGATAGCAAAAGTCGCTCTTCCTTCCCTTGCAAGAACCTTGAGCGAGCCGGGGACATACCGCCGTTTTTATTTCCGAATGCTGGAACTGACAATTCTTGCCACCTACCCGGCGGTGATATTCGCCATCATAAACAGCCAGTTGCTCATCGTGACATTGCTTGGGCCCAGATGGTCGGAGGTATCCGAGGTATTTTCCATTCTGGCCTTTGGCGCCATTTTCGCGCCGATCAGCAGCAGCACCGGCTGGCTATTCATCAGCCAGGACCGGACAAAGGAAATGCGAAACTGGGGCGCCTTGAGCTCCACCCTTTTTGTAGCCTCATTCGTGTGCGGGTTACCATGGGGCATAAGCGGAGTCGCCGCTTTCTACATAGGCGTGGGCACCATCCAGGGACCGATCCTGTGGTGGGGGGCGACAAGGCGCGGCCCGCTAAGCTTCAGGCAGTTGCTGGAGGTTCTGTGGCCGTACTTTGTGTCGGCCATCATGACCAGCGTCGTAGAATACGGGCTTAAAGCATCGCTGCCAGGTACCTTCATGACGCTGCTGCTCTCTCTCGTTGCGTCCTATGTCATTTTCCTGGGCGTCGTCTTGGCATTCAGCTCAAGCCGCAAAGGGATAATCGAACTGGCCTTCGAGGCGAGTGTAATGGGCGGGCGCTTCTACCGGAAATTCGCGCATTGACCTGCATTACGACGGCCATCCTTGCAGCACTAAGACTGTCCTCAGTCCCTACACCGCAGAAAATACCGCAATGCTTCTGAGCGGGGGGGGAAAAGCGGTAGCGCGCGCCCCTCTGCATCCATCTTCAGGTCGCCGAGCGATGCCGATGCCAGGAAATCTTGCGGAACCCCGGCACTTCCGTCCCCTCATAAAAGGACAGGGGATTGGCCGCTTGAATCCTTTGTAGCCAAGGGCGGGTTCGATTTTCGAAGAAGACTCGTGCCGATGGCAATCGCGCTGCGCCTGGCTGGGAGGGGGAACGCGGCAGCTGTCATGCACACAGCCAGTGAGCGTCAGGCAAGTATCGTGAGGGCAATGTATTTCATGACCATGAACTCCTGACCTACTAAAGGCGCGAGCTCGTCGCATGTCTCAGGAATGGCAGCCTGGATTTACATCAGCGATAGCTAATATGAAGATCCGGTCGATCAAAATTGCGCTGGCTTGATCTCGGTCAACGCGCCCAGCTTACTATCATTGCTAGTGTCACTCGGGGTGCCCTGATGAGGTGCGTTGCTGTGACCATCCCTCTCGAACTAAGTGATGCCACTCTGACCCTCGAATGCCCTTACTGCGGACATCCGCTCGTCAGGAAGGGATCTTGGTTTAAAGTCATCGGCAAATACAGGTGCGAGAAATGCCAGTCGGAGGTGCGCATCGGATATCCCGATAAGCTGAGGCTATTTCACCGTTATAGCCGGGATCTTTAGTCCCCCGGCAGGAGCTTCCTGGCCAACTTGTCGGCTTCGATAAAGCGAACCATCCGCTCGCGTGGACACGCTGCCCTTAAGAACCAGCACCTGTCATCGCCTCGTCGCGGAACTGAGGCAAACCGGCCTTGGTGATGTAGGTTGCGGTAACGTACAGCTTGTGCGCGGCAAGCTGTTCCCCAGCAGGGAGATTGAGGCCATCGCCATGTCGCCCCTGACGTTCGCGTCGCGTGCATTCTTCTTGATCTCGTCCCGCGCCGCTCGATCGCGGCTTCGATGCGCCACCACAGACCGCCGATGGCGCCGAAAACCGCGATCAGCAATCCGACCGTCGGCAAAGCTCGCGCTCCAGGCGTTGCTGCTGGCGGCATAGGCGCTCGGTCTCTGATTGGCTTTCCGCCAAAAGTACTTCGTCGATAGTGGGTCTCAATGTCGTGGTCTCCCGCTGCCAGCCCTTCGCGGACGTCAAAAACCCGATGGAAGCCGGAGCGTCGGCAGCAGACAAGTCCCACCGCATCCTTTCGGGAGCCCGAATCGAGCTTAATTGAATTCGCTTGGCCGGCGGCCTATACGTCGAGGCGATGGAAACCATAGCCAGCGCCCAGAAGAACATCGTTCCGCTGTCCGGCAGCAAGCCTCATGCCGGGCGGGCAGCGCCGTTTCTGCCGATGAGTCGAGCGGAGATGACGGCGCTTGGTTGGGATGAGTGCGACATCGTGCTGGTCACGGGCGACGCCTATGTCGATCATCCGAGCTTCGGCATGGCGATCATCGGCCGTCTGCTCGAATCCCAGGGGTTTCGGGTTGGCATCATCTCGCAGCCCGACTGGCAGTCGGCGGAGCCGTTTAAGGCGCTGGGCAGGCCGAGGCTGTTCTTCGGCGTCACCGGCGGCAACCTCGATTCCATGGTCAACCGCTATACCTCGGACCGCAAGCTGCGCCATGACGACGCCTATACGGCTGGCGGCGAGGGCGGCAAGCGGCCGGACCGCTGCACGATCGTCTATACGCAGCGCTGCCGCGAGGCGTACAAGGACGTGCCTATCGTGCTGGGCGGCATCGAAGCCTCGCTGCGCCGTATCGCCCATTACGACTACTGGTCCGACAAGGTGCGCCGCTCGATCCTGGCCGATGCCAAGGCAGACCTCTTGATCTACGGCAACGCCGAGCGTGCCGTCGTCGAGGTGGCGAACCGGCTTGCCGCCGGCGACACGCCGCGCCAGCTCGATAGCATCCGGGGCGTCGCCCTGTTCCGCCGCGTGCCCGAGCATTTTACGGAACTCCATGCCGACGATCTCGATTCCGCCGACGAGGGCGCCAGCCGCAAGCCCGGCGACATCGTGATCCGGTTGCCGTCGTTCGAGCAGGTCGAGGGCGATCGCGATGCCTATGCCCGCGCCTCGCGCGTGCTGCACCGCGAGGCCAATCCCGGCAACGCACGCCCGCTCGTCCAGCGCCATGGCGACCGCGACCTGTGGCTCAATCCGCCGCCCATCCCGCTGACGTCCGAGGAGATGGACGCCGTCTACGACCTGCCCTACGCGCGCGCCCCGCATCCCTCCTATGGCGATGCCAAGATCCCCGCGTGGGACATGATCAAGTTTTCGGTGACGGTGATGCGCGGCTGCTTCGGCGGCTGCACCTTCTGCTCGATCACCGAGCATGAAGGCCGCATCATCCAGAACCGCTCCGAGGGCTCGATCCTGCGCGAGATCGAGAAGATCCGCGACAAGACCCCGGGCTTCACCGGCGTGATCTCCGATATCGGCGGCCCGACCGCCAACATGTACCGGATGGCCTGCAAGGACCCCAAGATCGAGGCGGCCTGCCGCCTGCCGTCCTGCGTGTTTCCCGACATCTGCCCCAATCTCAACACTTCGCATGACGATCTGATCCGGCTCTACCGCAAGGTCCGCGAGGTCAAGGGCGTCAAGAAGGTCATGGTCGCCTCCGGCGTGCGTTACGACCTCGCCATCAAGAGCCCCGAATATGTCAAGGAACTGGTGACCCACCACGTCGGCGGCTATCTCAAGATCGCGCCCGAGCACACCGAGCGCGGGCCGCTCGACAAAATGATGAAGCCCGGCATCGGCACCTATGACCGTTTCAAGGAGATGTTCGACGCAGCCGCCAAGGAAGCAGGCAAGAAATACTACCTCATTCCGTATTTCATCGCCGCCCATCCCGGCACGACCGACGAGGACATGCTGCAGCTGGCGTTGTGGCTGAAGAAGAACCGCTACCGCGCCGATCAGGTGCAGACCTTCCTGCCTTCGCCCATGGCGACCGCAACGGCCATGTACCATACCGGCGTCAACACGCTGAAGGGCGTGCGGCGTGGCGCGACCGACAAGGTCGAGACCGTCCGCGGCGGGCGGCAGCGCCGCCTGCACAAGGCGTTCCTGCGCTACCACGACCCCGACAATTGGCCTCTGCTGCGCGACGCCCTGAAGGAGATGGGCCGCGCCGACCTGATCGGCCCCCGCCCCGACCAGCTCGTGCCCGCCCACCAGCCGCCCGGAACCGGCAAGGCCGCCGCCACCAAGCGCCCCGTGCGCCCGATCGGCAGAGGGCAGAGATTCACCACCAAGGGCGTGCCCTTTCCAAAGAAGTGAGCCGCGGGACCGGCTTACTCGGCTTTGTCCTTTGTCAGCGCACGCTCGGGCGGGAGCGCGCCTTCTCGCTGCATGACGGCGGCAAAGAAGCCGTCGGTATCGTTGCGCGCGGGCGTCAGCGACAGGTAGTCGGAATGAGCTGAGTTCGTCATCTGCGGCGCGGCCTCGCTCAGCGGCACGATACGAAAGGCGGGATGAGCCGCAAGGAAAGCGGCCACCTGGTCCTCATTCTCCTCGGGCATCAAGGAGCATGTCGCGTAGACCAGCCGTCCGCCGGGCTTCAGCAGGCGCGCCGCGCTCGCCAGCATCCGGGCCTGCAACGACACGAGTTTGTCCAGACCCTGTTCCTCCTGCGCGCGCCAACGTGCATCGGGATTGCGTCGCCAGGTGCCGGTGCCGCTGCATGGCGCGTCCACCAGTACGCGATCGAAACCACCCTTGTGGCGCTTGACCCACCGATCCGTTTCGCCGGCCAGAAGCCTGGTCTCGATATTGTGCAATCCTGCCTGCCGGAAGCGTTCGGCGCCGCGCTTCAAACGGCCTTCCATGACGTCGCAGGCGACGACGTGGCCCTTGTTGTTCATCTGCGCGGCGATGGCCAGCGTCTTGCCGCCGTCTCCGGCGCAGAAATCGACCACGCGCTCGCCCGGCCGGGCGTCGACCAGCATGGCGACGAGCTGCGAACCCTCGTCCTGGATCTCGACCTCGCCTTTCTTCAGCATCGGCAGGCTCGCCAGCGAGAGGCGCTCATTCAAGCGAATGCCGTAAGGCGCCAGAACTGACGGCTGCGCCCGCAAGCCGAGATGCTTCAGCGCGCCAAGCATGGCCTCGCGCGTCGCTTTGATCGGATTGACGCGCAGGTCGAGCGGAGCTGGCGTAAGAAGCGCGGCCATCTCGTCCCCGAACGCTTCCCCGAAGCGGCGGCGCAGCGGATCGGCCGCCCAGGACGGGCATTCGAGGCGCACCTCTTCCGGCATGTCGGGATGGCCGATCGTGCATCCCCGCAATTTGACCAGCAGCGCGTGCTCGTGATCCGTCAGCATGGCAGGCGCGAATTTCGCGCCGTTGAACAGGCGTTCGATCTGATCGGGCGTTCTGCCCTCCTTCAGCGAAAGCCACGCAAGCAGCCGGTTGCGAGGCCTATTTTCGCGCCCATGCCTGGCCAGCCACCAGCCAAGCCGCGCATGATGCCGCAGGAGCGCGTAGAGCAGGTCTAAAATCTGACCACGGTCCTTGTCGTGGATATAGCGCCGCGCCCGAAACCAGGCCGAGACGACAGCATCGGCGGGGCGCGCGACGCTATCGACTTCATGCATAAGTTCGATTGTGGCTTGCAGGCGGGCGGCAGGGGTCACGGAACGGCGATCAGGCTGAAAAAACGCTATATAGGCGACAGAGATGCTCGTGGCCATTGTTCGCGCGTGGCGAGGCCGGTCAGCCGGGGCTTTTCAGCAGCATCTTTTCGGCAAAGGCCTCGACCTCTCCCGCGCGGGCTTCCTTGCCGGTATGGGTGAGAAGGTAGGCCGGCGTCAGGAAGAGACGGTTGCTTACCGGCTCGACGATCTCGAGCGAGTAATAGCCGATCTGCGTGAAATAGAGCACGCGCGCCCGCACGAACGCTTCCGTGGCTTCATAGCCATGCCGTAAAAACATGGTCCGGATGGCTTCAACGCGTGCGTCGTCCTCCTCGTTCACGACCCGGTGCACGTCGGCGGACTGGCGCGACCAGGCGCGCACGGCGAAATCCAGCCGCGGGTTGAACAGCGATTCATCCAACCAGCACTCGAAGATATTGAGCACCGCCTGCGTGATCGACGCGGCCGGCCGTGCGGCCTGCTCGACGATGAAACGCGTGTTGTTGTTGCGCCAGTACTCGAGCAGCTGGTCGAGCAGGTCCTGGCGGCTCTTGAAATACCAATAGAAACTGGAGCGAGAGACATTCAGCTTCTGCCCGAGCGCCATGACGCGCACCGCCTCCACGCCCTCGGAGATCAACGTCTCCAGCGCGAGGTTCATCCAGTCCTCGCGTGTCACCTTGGTATTGCCGGTCAGACCGGACCGCCGCACGACTTCGTCAGCGTTGGAATCGGATAGCATTTGGGGGCCGGCCAAGTTTGAACGTCGGCTAGATAGACCTGAAACCGCTCCCGCTACAACACTTGCGCCTGTTCGAGCCACTCCCAAAGATACGGAGCAAGGCCCCGGTCGACGTGGAGACGCGCTCGCCCGGGGTTGCCGAACCGGTAGAAGAGGACGCCGATACCGGCAAAAAGAATCGAAGCCGAGGGGCTTGCCGCTCCCGGATCGAGCGCCGTGCCCCTGGCGGTCAGGCGATCCAGCTCCGGCCCCTCGATCTCGAACACGTGCAGTCCGGCATTCATGACCGTGACCGCGAAGCCGGCCGCATGCCAATCGGCCGCGATGGGGAACGGCTGTTCCCCGACCGCAAGAAGCCGGTCGCGCGCGATTCGCACCATGTATGTGTCGCCGCTGGCAACCGCGGCGGCGCCGACGCCTTCGCCGGCAAGCCCCGAAGCCTTCGACCAGGCCGTCAGGTCGCCGCTGACCAGAAGCTGGTTCAGCCCGCTAACTGTCCGCACGGTGACGCCGTCCTTGTTCAGCGTCGCTATGGCGAAATCGGGCGCTGCCGGCCATTTTCCGGCAAGGTTACGCATGGAGCCGCCTCCCCTCCGGATCGAGGGCGCATGGCGCGACGATCGTTGCCTGCCGCACGACACCCAGATGTTGAACGTCGATGGTCTCGCCGTGCCGCGCCGCGCCCCGTTCGATGAGCGCCAGCGCAACCGGGCGTCCCAGGGCCGGGCTCTGATAGCTGGAGGTGACGAAGCCGATGCTTCTGAGCCGACCGTCGCGCTTCTCCACGCCATGCGCGCCGGTGGCCAGCGGCGCCTCGCCTTCGCGGACAGCCAGCCCGACGAGCCGGTTGCGGTCCGTGCCGTTTGCCGCTTCCGTGAAAAGCGAGCGCCGGCCGACGAACTCGTCCGCGCGTTTGGTCCGCGGTCCAGCGACGCCGAGATCGTGCGGCATGGTGGTTCCGTCGGTGTCCTTGCCGATGACGATGTAGCCCTTCTCGGCGCGCAGGATCATCAGCGATTCAAGCCCGAGCAGCACCGCGTCGAAGGCGCGGCCCTCCTGCTGCATCCTTGCCCACAGCGCCTCGGCCCGGTCGGCGCGGATGGAGATCTCGTAGCTGCGGTCGCCGGTGAAGGAGACCCTGGCGATGCGCACCTCGTCACCGGCAAAGCGGCCGGCAGCGACGGCCATATGCGGCAGACTCGCATCATCAAGTGCTACGCCCAGGTCAAGCGCTTCCATGACCTGACGCGCATTCGGACCCGAAACGGTCAAAGTGGCGTATTGCGCGGTGGCGTTGTGGATATAGATCGCATCGCGGCCGAAGCGGTCCTGCCGCCATTCCTCGAGGCGCGCGTGCACGGCGGCGACATGCGACGACGAGCAGGAGACGATGAAGCGATGCTCGTCCAGGCGAACAAGCACCCCGTCATCGAAGACGACGCCATTTTCCGAAAGCATGAACCCATAGCGGCAATGGCCCGGCTTGAGGGTCGACATGGTGTTGTAATAGATGAAGTCGACGAACTCGGCCGCGCGCGGGCCGATTACCTCGATCTTGCCGAGCGTCGAGCCGTCGAAGAGCGCCACGGATTGCCGGGCTCGTCGCGCCTCCTCCTGGATCGAGGCGTCCGCTTCCCCGCCGCCATAGTAGGCCGGCCTCAGCCAGCCGCCATATTCCTGGAACACGCCGCCAGCGCGGCGATGATTTGCCTCCAGCGGAAGACGGCGGACTGGAACGTGCATGCTGCCCCGGCGCGACCCGGCCAGGCTAGCGAACGGAACAGGCGTGAAGGGCGGCCGGTAGGTCGTAGTGCCAACATCCGGGATGCCGCGCCCGGTGATATCCGCCAGCAGCGCCAGGCCGTTCAGGTTCGAAGTCTTGCCCTGATCGGTCGCCATGCCGAGCGTGGTGTAGCGCTTCAGGTGCTCGACCGAGACGAAATTCTCCCGCGCCGCGAGCTCGACATCCTTGGCGGTGACGTCGCTCTGATAGTCGACCCAGACGCGACCCCTGGCCTTGGGTTTCGGCCACAGGCTGACGACGCCGAGCGTTGCCTCCGTTCCCGTGCCGCGAGGCGCTGGCGACGATGAGCCGAAGTGACCGGGGGCCGCCGCACCGCTGGCCAATGCATCCGAAAGCGAGACAGTGCCAGCCACGGCGCCGGCGACGGCAATCTCACCAATGGCCTCGCCCGGAATGAAAGCCGCAAGTTGGTCGCTCCAGGCGAGCTTGCCTTTTGCCTGCGAGAACAGATGCACCGTGGGCGTCCAGCCACCGGAGACGAGCACGCAATCGGCCGCGAGGGTCGTGCCATCGTCCAGCAGGACACCCTGGACAGCGCTGCGCCCACGCGCCGCCGCCACCGTACGCCCAGCCAGGACGCGAATGCGGGTCTTCGCTTGCGCACCGCCATCGCGTCGGCAGTCGACCACGGTCACCGAGGCGCCTGCCGCGGCCAACGCCAAGGCCGGTTCATAGGCGCTGTCGTTGTTGGTCGCGACCACAACTTCCCGGCCGACAAGAACGCCATGCCGGCGCAGATAGCTGAGCGCCGCATCGGCGGACAGGATTCCCGGAAGGTCGTTGTTGGCGAACGGAACAGGCCGTTCGATCGCGCCCGTCGCTAGCACGATGCGGCGAGGCCGCACACGCCAAAGCGTGTCCGGCCTGCCGTCGGCGTGGCGCTGGTTGAGCGCGACCAGATTATGGTCGTAAAGCCCAAAGGCGGTCGTGTCGCTCAGCACCAGCTGGCCGGCGCCCTTCAGCCCGGCAACCGTCACCTCGACCCACGCCTTGCCCTCGACGCCATCGACTTCGCCGGCGCGATGACGCAGCGACCCGCCGGGATGCGCACCGTCGTCGGCCAGGACGACCGAGTGCCCGGCCGCCGCGGCGCTGGCTGCCGCGGCAAGACCGGCCGGCCCGGCACCGACCACCAGGACGTCGCAATGGTGGTTGACCTGGTCCGAGACCTTACGCGGCTGCCAGTCGCTGTCGACGACGCCAAGCCCGGCCATGGCGCGGATGCGCGGCTCGAACAGGTGCCAGTCTGGCCACATGAAGGTCTTGTAGTAGAAGGCCGCAGGCAGGAAGCGGGCCAAGCGATCCAGAACCGCGTTGCGGTCGTTCTCGGCCGTCGGCGAAGCGTTGACGCTCCTGACTGTGATGCCGTCTGCAGCTTGCACGGTGGTGGCGCGCGCATTCGGCACCCGTCCGGCCGCGCCCTCGACATCGACGAGCGCGTTGGGCTCTTCGACGCCGGATCCCCAGATGCCACGCGGCCGATGGTATTTGAAGCTACGGCCGACCACAGTCTGGCCGCCGGCCAGCAAGGCGGAGGCGATCGTGTCGCCCGCGAAACCCTCGACGCGCCTGCCGTCAAAGGTGAAGGTCAGCGGGCGGTCGCGGTCGATGTCGCTGCCGCCGGCGGCGAGACGGGAAGCGCTCATCTTCCGTGCTCCACATCGCCGAGCACGGAAGAGCCCGACACCTTGTGATTGACGCTGTCGCGGCTCATCGCGAAGAACTCGCCGCAGGTCATATGCACCCAGATCTCCCGCGTCGGTCCCTTCGGATTGTCGCGCATGTGGAGATAATCGGCCCAACGCTCGGCCGTCACGTCCCTATCGGGCCTCAGATTGCCGGCCTCGCCGCCATAGTGGAACTCGCTTTCTTCGCGCGGCCCGCAGAAGGGACAAGGAAAGAGCTGCATCTTTTCTACACCTTCAATGCGCAATGCCGGAGCCGGCCGCCTCGTCGATCAGCCGGCCGCTGGCGAAGCGGTCGAGGTCGAAGGGCCGGCTGACGTCGTGGTGCTGGCCGGTGGCAAGCAGATGGGCAAGCAGCGTGCCGCCGGCTGGGATCGCCTTGAAGCCGCCCGTGCCCCAGCCGCAATTGAGGAAAAGTCCGGGCAGCGGCGATTCGCCGATGATGGGTGAGGAATCCGGGACCACGTCGACGATGCCGGCCCATTGCCGCATCATCTTCAACTGGCCGAAGATCGGGAACATTTCGAGCATGCCGGCGATGACACCTTCCAGCACCGGCAGGTTGCCGCGTTGGCCGTAGGACGGGATGCGGTCGAGCGCACCGCCGATCACCAGTTCGCCCTTGTCCGACTGGCTGACATAGACGCCCGTGTCCGGCGAGATCACGACCGTGTCGACGATCGGCTTGACCGGTTCGGACACGCAGGCCTGCAGCGCGTAGGAATTGACCGGCAGCCGGAATCCCGCCTTCGCCGCGAGCACCGACGAATGCCCGGCCACCGCCATGCCTGTACGCTCGGCCCGGATCGCGCCGCGCGAGGTGACGACACCGCGGCAGCGCCCGTTCTCGATGATGAAGTCGGTGATCTCGCAGTTCTGGATGATGTCCACACCGAGACGACTCGCCGCACGCGCATAACCCCAGGCGACGGCGTCGTGGCGGGCGGTGCCGCCGCTTGGCTGCCAGGTGCCGCCATAGACGGGATAGCGGGCATCCGGGCTGAAGTTGTAGATCGGCACGACACGGCGAACGTCCTCACGGGAAAACAATTCGCAGTCGATGCCGTTGACCTGTATGGCGTTGACGGACCGCGCCGCGGTTTCCATTGCCGCCTCGCTATGCGCGAGCGTGAGGATGCCGCGCTGGGAAAGCATCACATTATAGTTCAGGTCCTTCGAGAGCGTCTTGTAGAGACTGTGCGCCAGCCCATAGATCGCCGCGCTTTCCGGGTAAAAGTAATTGGAGCGTACCACGGTGGTGTTGCGGCCGGTGTTGCCGCCCCCGATCCAGCCCTTCTCCAGCAGGGCCACGTTGGTGACCCCATGATTCTTTGCGAGATAGTAGGCCGTCGACAGGCCGTGGCCGCCGCCCCCGATGATGATCGCGTCATAGCGCGGCTTCGGATCGGGTGAGCGCCAGGCCTTCACCCATCCAGTCTGACCAGCTATGCCCTCCTTGAAGAGCGAAAGCGCCGAATAATGTCTCGTCATGCGCTCAAGCCGCCGTCACAAGTTGGACATTCGGTTCAAGGCCTGACCGCCATGTCTGCAGCCCGAGCTTGTGCATCAATCGCCCCCTGGACCCTCGCCTTGCCATTGATCGCCGAACAGCGAACGGGCAGCGCGAAGCTTATGTCTAGCGCGAATGTACACCTATGTCCATTCAAAGTGGCAACGATCCGGCCAAAGCGACCCCCTCGCTTCTCCGCCCCTCGCTCCTAGGTCATCCCTTGCGTTCCTGCAGGATGTTGCCGCCATCGACGACGAGAACGGCGCCGTTGACATAGCTGGCTCCGTCCGACGCCAGAAACAGCACGGCGGCGGCGACTTCCTCAGGACTGCCCGCGCGCCCAAGCGGCGTGTTGCGGGCAGCGGCGAGTTCCTCCGGCGTCGATGCGCCGGTCGCGATCCAGCCCGGCGCCACGGCATTGACCGTGACGCCGCTTCGGCCTACTTCCAGGGCGAGCGCGTGCGTCAACCCGATCATGCCGGCCTTGGCCGCCGAATAGGCGGCCTCGCCTTCATTGGATACGTAAGGCCCCGTCACCGAAGCCATGTTGACCACGCGCCCATGGCCGCGCTGCACCATGCCGGCCAGGAATCCGCGCGTGCTCAGGAACGCGGTTTTCAGGCTGACATCGATGCCGCGGTCCCAGTCGCTTTCGCTGAGGTCGACAAACCGCCGCTGCAACGCCGGCTGGCCGACAGTCCCCATCCCCGCATTGTTGACGAGGATGTCGATTTCGCCGGCCTCGGAGCACAAGCGCTCGACATCGCCCGAATGCGTCAGGTCGGCCACAACGGCGCGGACGTCGAGCCCCTCCGCCCGCAGTTCCCCAGCCCGCTGCTCGACGCGCGCTGACGAAGCCGTGATGACGACCGAAAGGCCGGCCTCGCCTAGCGCTCGCGCGGTCGCGATGCCAATGCCGTCGGCGGCGCCCGCGCCGGTCACCAGCCCTTTGCGGGATTTGCGAAACACGACCATTTCCTCTCCACCTCGCAAGTGCCGGCACGGGCAATCGTGCCCGCGATGAAACTGCCCAGGCTTTTTTCAATAGCCGGCGGTGACACCGAAATCGATCGACAGCGCGGCCCCGGTGATCGGCGCGGCGCCCGGTTGGCAGAGATAGTGGATGAAGGACGCAATCTCTTCCACCTGAATGAACCTTGCTTTGTCCCCCTGCGGATAGTGCCCGAGAAGCCGGCGCTTGTAGCTGTCCGGATCGTCCCCACCATAGGTGCTGGCCTGATATTCGATCATCGGCGTTGCCGTGTCGCCCGGGCAAACGGCATTGACCCTGATGCCTTGCGGGGCGAGTTCCAGGGCGAGAGCTTTGGTCAGCAGAACCAGCCCGCCCTTCGATGCGCAATAGACGGCCGCCCCATTGTTGCCGACGAGGCCGGCGTCGGACGCGATGTTGACGATCACGCCTTGCGCTGCCGCCAGATGGGGGACGGCCGCCGAGATCAGGAAGAACGCCCCCTTGAGATTGACGTCCAGCACTAGGTCCCATTGATCTTCCTCGACGCCGCTCGCCGGCCCCTCGAGCCAGACGCCGGCGGCGTTGACGAGGATGTCTATGGCGCCGCCCCAGTCCCTAGCCTTGGCCACCACGTCGCGGCAGGCAGCGACGGAGCGGATGTCGAGCGGCAAACCAATCGCATTCGCTCCAGTCGCGACAATCTTGGCGACGGCTGCGTCGAGCTTGGTGCCGGGAAGGTCGGCGAGCGCGATCCGCTCGCCGTCGGCCGCGAGGCGCAATCCGGTCGCAAGGCCCATGCCACCGGCGCCGCCGGCGATCAGAACCGTCCTGCCAGCCATTCGATAACCTCCACGCCACGCAGCGTCCGGAAAAGGCAAACCATGTCCCTAAATCACGTCATGGGGCCCTGTTGCATGGACCAGCCAGGCAAAACAATCGCCTCAGCAGCTTCGCTGGCCCCGATCATCCCAGCTCGAGCGTCGTGATGCCGAAAACCGTCGAGGGAGCATTGCCGGGTTTGCCTCCCTTGTACATGCGTGTCGTCGCAAAGCCCGGGACCATGCCGGAGGCCTGAAGCATGGCGGTGAATTGAACCTGGCCGGCTGGCACGTCGATGTGCAATGCCTCGTTGCCGATCCTGCCCGGGAGGTCCGCCAACAACGCCAGGGCAAGATCCGTCCTGTCGGCAAACAGCGGCCCGACCTTGAAGCCTTCCCGGCATCGGCGGGCCGCGCCGTAGCCGGCAATGCCGGCCGCTCCGCCACAGAGCAGCCCAATCCGGGGCTGCCGCAGCCACTCCCGAAGGAAGGCTTCCCGCGGCGCCGGGAAACACTGGCGATCATAGGCGAATATCCCCGCTATGTCGCCGGCCGTCACGGGCCGTATGTCGCCGCCCGCCGGCAACCCGGCGGGGCGACCGCTATAGCGGACGGTCTCATAGACAGGCACGAAGCCCATGCGCTGGTAGTTGGCCCGCTGCTCGGCCACGCCGTCGAGACCGATGATGCGGCCGCCGAGGCGTGCCATGCCAGCATCCCAAACCGCCTTGCCGTGGCCTTCGCCACGCCGGTCGGGCCGGCAGACATAGAGGCCGATGAAGCCGAATTCCGGGCCGTATGCGACGGCCGAAATCCCGGCCACCATCTCTTGGCCGACGAAAGCGCCAATGAATCCGTCCGGATCGGCTGCCTGGAACGCGGCGGCGTCGCCGATGCCTGGGTTCCAGCCCTCTCCGGCCGCCCAGTCGACGAGCGTTTCCACTTCGCTGGCGGTCAGTGTCCGGATTGTTCTCGGCATCATTTCACCCGGGTGCCTCGGCAAATAGCGCCAAGGCATCAGGATAGGTAGCCGCTTCCACGCTGCAAAGTCCACACGAGAACTTCAATTCACCTTCGATTACCGGCCAGCGCCCTGCTCAGCCGAGGCCAGAAGACATACGGTGGAGACCAAGCCCATGGTTCGGCAGAACGCGGCCATTCACGCGGGGCTGCGAGCCCGACTGTTATTGGGATGAGTTTCCCGAACCG
The DNA here is from genome assembly GCF_029625685.1 of Mesorhizobium sp. WSM4976. NCBI lineage: Bacteria > Pseudomonadati > Pseudomonadota > Alphaproteobacteria > Hyphomicrobiales > Phyllobacteriaceae > Mesorhizobium > Mesorhizobium sp. WSM4976. The sequence continues at coordinate 152,731 of NZ_JARTVT010000016.1, read as the reverse complement.
GTGCAAAGGGTCAGCAACAAAGGCGGCCGCTTGATCGTTCGTTGTTCCAATAGACAACTGGACACAACCGGCGAACACTGGGAATCTTCATTTGTCGTTCTTCGAAATCGCCTGGAGTACCGCAGGAAATGCCGCTGAGTGTCGCAGAGATCGCCAGTCATCCGGCAGCGCTTCGCAGTGTGCAGGAACAGTCGCGCGCGCTCATCCATGTCTACGAAACAAGCCCGCGGTTGGCCGCCGTTTTCGCCACCCAGCAGCGCTGGCTCCTCGGCCATGTCGGCCTGGCTTTGCATTTCCGTCGCGATCCCAACGACCGCCGCACCGACATGACGATGGCGCGCTTCATCGAGGTCGTGCGTCGCAATTCGGTGGCCAGCCGCAACACCGCCGAGGCTTTCGTCAAGGAGATGCTGCGCTACAACATCGCCGAGTATATTTCGCCCAGCGGTGACGGCCGCGCCCGCCCCATGCGGGTCACAGAGGGCACCATCGAAACCTTCACCGGCTGGATCCACGCGCATCTGAGGACGCTCGACCGCATAGACGGCGGACATCGGCTGACGACTTTCCTCGATCGACCCGGCATGCTGTCAAGGCTGCAGCCGCTCATCGCCGACGGATTGCTGGCCAGCGAGGGCGTGCGGGAGCCTGGGCGGACTTTCTCGTTGTTTATCTGGCTGAACAATGGCGGCATCGTCATGGACTGGCTGATGTCCGGTATCGATCCGGAGGACGTTCATCTCGACAGGATACCGACCAGCGTCATCTCGGTCAGCGAATTCGCGCACTGGCTGAAGCTGTCACGCACCCACCTGGCGCGGAAACTCAACGATGGCGAGGCGCTTGGCAGCATCGGCTGGGTCGGCCAGCGCGGTCATTCCGTCATGTGGGTTTCACGCCAGTTCTTCGACGAATACATGGCGGTGCAGACGTCCAAGCTCGCCGTCGTCGACCTGGCTTTCGAGGACAGTTTGCACTAGGCGGACGAGAGCTGACCGGCGCAACGATCGCTTCTCGAATCCAACCGACAAATACCGCTGGTTGCGTTGGCACGCGCCGGCTGGCTTGGGCGGCGCGGCCATTTCATCATGTGGATTTCGAATGAATTCTATAGCGAATATCTCACCGCGCAGGCGGTCGAGCTCGCCATCGTCAAGGCGGCTTTCGCTGTCTGCATGGAGCAGGCGGCCGGCTGTTCGTCAGGCGTTTTCTATCCGGCCTTCAGGATAGCGGAAAACCGCGGATCGAAGGCCCGGCTGATCGGTTCGGCCGCGGCGCCCACTGCGATCGCCCAGGGATCGGTGGTGCCTAGCTGCAGCCGCGGTAGGTGGCGGGTGGGGCGGTCCGCGATCGACGGCAGCAGCGGATGCATAGCCTGAAGCAGAAGCCGGGCCAGCGCCTCGGGCGCGCTGCTGGTGAGGATGACGGTCTGCGGATCGAAGATCGTTTCGATCAGGTGCACGCTCCAGCGCAGGTCGGACGCGGCTCTTTCGACCCAGCTCATGATCCTCGAGTCTCGCTGAAGCGCCAGCGCGCCAAGCGTCTCGTAAAGCCCCCTCTCGGCGGGGTCGAGGCCGAGATGCTGGTAGAGCGAGGCGAGCGAGGCGCGATGCTCCAAAGGCGTCGAGGCTGGACCGGCCGGCGACAGCAGCGCCCTGCCGATCTCGCCGGCATTGCCGTTGCCGCCATTGTAGAGCTCGCCGTTCAGGATGAGCCCCGCGGCGATGCCGTAGCCGACATACAGGCAGACGGCGTGATCGACGCCATGCGCGGCGCCGATGATGCGCTCCGCCGTTGCACAGGCCGCCGCGTCGTTCTGCAGCCCGACATCCAGTCCGGTGCCGGCGGCAAGCGTCTCGAGCAGCGGGAATCGCTGCCAGGCAGGCATCATCCATTTGTCGTCGGATTCCTTTAGGCCGAACGGCCCGGGCATGGCGACGCCAAGGCCGACCAACCGTCGTTCGGACTGCGCGGAAATGCCAGCCAGTTCGCGCCTGACATCCGCGACGAGACCGAGGATGGTCTGGACACCAGGTGATGGTTCATCAAGCGGCAGGTTGGCCTCGGCGCGTGCCATCACGCTGCCGACCAGGTCGACCACCACGACGCGCGTCAAATGCCGGTCAATCTGCAGCCCGATGGCGAAGGCGCCCTCGGGCACCAGCCGGTAGGGTGTGAAGGGCTGCCCCCTGCCCTTGCGCACCGCGTCCATGGCGACAACCAGCCCATCGCGCTCGAGATCCTCGATGATGTTGGAAACCGCCTGCTTGGTGAGCTGCGTCGCGCGCGCCAGGTCGGCACGCGACAGCGCGCCGTTGAGACGCAGCGCCTCGATCATGACGCGGCGGTTGTGCGCGCTGGTGCCTTCCTGGTTGGTGCCGCTCTTGGCACGGATCGGGCTGATGTCGTGCACCGTCTTTCCCCTCTTGACTCCATTAAAGGATTGATCGACTAATTAAGTCAAGCGAATTGACTTAATAGGTGAAATCCGAGCGGCTCCGCAAAAGACGGCAAAAGCCTCGAGCTCCCGCCGCGCGCCGTTCAGGACAGATCCGGTCACACGCGATGCAATTCGAGGAAGCGGCGGCACAAGCTTCGCCGCCCACTTGCAGCTGTCGAAATGGGAGAAAGACAAATGCTGAAATCGATCGGTAAGACACTTCTGGGCGCGGTGTTCGTCGGCGGGCTGTTCGTCCCCCATGCCTTCGCCGAGACCACCTTGAACGCCCTCTTCATGGCTCAGGCCGCCTATAGCGAGGCCGACGTGCGCTCCATGACCGAGGCCTTCACCAAGGTCAATCCGGACATCAAGGTGAACCTTGAATTCGTTCCCTATGAAGGCCTGCACGACAAGACCGTGCTCGCCCAAGGATCGGGCGGCGGCTACGACGTGGTGCTGTTCGACGTGATCTGGCCGGCCGAATACGCGACCAACAAGGTGCTGATCGACGTATCCTCGAAGATCACCGACGACATGAAGAAGGGCGTGCTGCCAGGCGCCTGGACCACAGTGCAATATGACGGCAAGTACTACGGGATGCCTTGGATCCTCGACACCAAATACCTGTTCTACAACAAGGAAATCCTGGAAAAGGCCGGCATTAAGGCGCCGCCGAAGACCTGGGAAGAGCTCGGTCAACAGGCCAAGATTATTCAGGACAAGGGGCTGCTTAAGACGCCGATCGCCTGGAGCTGGTCACAGGCCGAGGCAGCGGTATGCGACTATACCACGCTGGTCAGCGCCTATGGCGGCGACTTCCTCAAGGACGGCAAGCCAGACTTCCAGAATGGCGGCGGCGTCTCGGCGCTGAAATACATGGTCGACAGCTACAAGTCGGGCCTCTCCAATCCGAATTCCAAGGAATTCTTGGAAGAGGACGTCCGCAAGGTGTTCGAGAACGGCGATGCGGCCTTCGCGCTGAACTGGACCTACATGTACAACATGGCCAACGATCCGAAGGACTCCAAGGTCGCGGGCAAGGTCGGCGTCGTGCCGGCACCCGGCGTTGCCGGCACAAGCGAGGTCTCGGCCGTCAACGGTTCGATGGGCCTGGGCATCACGGCGGTGTCGAAGCACCCAGACGAAGCCTGGAAATACATCGAGTTCATGACCTCGCAGGCGACGCAGAACCAGTATGCCAAGCTCTCGCTGCCGATCTGGGCTTCGTCCTATGACGATCCGGCCGTCACCAAGGGCCAGGAAGAGCTGATCGCCGCCGCCAAGCTCGGCCTGGCCGCGATGTATCCGCGCCCGACCACGCCGAAATATCAGCAGCTGTCGACGGCGCTGCAGCAGGCGATCCAGGAATCGCTGCTCGGCCAGACAACGCCTGAAGACGCGCTTAAGACCGCCGCCGAAAACAGCGGCCTCTGATCTGGCGTTCCTCGACCCGGGCGGCCCCATACACCAGCGCCGCCCGCGCTATTTCTGATCTGATGACGGAAAGAGGCGCCTCTGATGTCAGGCACCTGGATGACGACTCGCGCGTGGCTGCTGATGCTGCCGCTGCTGGTGATCATGGTCGCCATCATCGGCTGGCCATTGGTCGATACAGTCAGGCTTTCCTTCACCGACGCCCATCTGGTCGGCACCGCGGGCAATTACGTCGGCTTCGACAACTACACAAAAATGCTGACGAGCGCGAACTTCAGCCGGACTCTGATCACCACCACCTGGTTCGCCGTTGTCTCGGTCGCCGCCGAAATGGTGCTCGGCGTGCTGGCGGCCCTCCTGCTCAATCAGGAATTCCGCGGCCGCGCCGTGCTGCGCGGGCTGATGATCCTGCCCTGGGCGCTGCCCACCGTCGTCAACGCCACGCTCTGGCGGCTGATCTACAATCCAGAATATGGCGCGCTGAACGCGGCGCTGACTCAGCTCCATCTCATCGATGACTACCGCTCTTGGCTGGGCGAGCCCGGCACGGCGCTTGCGGCGCTGATCGTCGCCGACTGCTGGAAGAATTTTCCACTTGTTGCGCTGATTGCGCTGGCCGCCCTGCAGGCCGTGCCGCGCGACATCACCGCCGCCGCGCTTGTCGACGGTGCCGGGCCGTTCAACCGCTTCCGCTTCGTCATCCTGCCCTATCTTGCAGGCCCGCTGATGGTGGCGCTGGTGCTGCGCACCATCGAGGCCTTCAAGGTCTTCGACATTATCTGGGTCATGACCCGCGGCGGCCCGGCCAACAGCACGCGCTCGCTGTCGATCCTCGTCTACCAGGAGGCCTTCTCCTTCCAGCGCGCCGGCTCCGGCGCATCGCTGGCGCTGATCGTCACCTTGCTCGTCACCGTGTTGGCCGTTGCCTACGCGACACTGGTCCGCAAGACCGCCGGGAGCGCGGCCTGATGGAACGCAAGAGCCCCGTCTTCATCGCCTTCGTCTACGCCTGCGCCCTCCTGCTCGCCGCCGTCGTCCTGGCGCCGCTCGCCTGGCTTTTCGTCATGAGCATATCGCCGGCGGCCGACCTCGCCGCCAAGCCGCTACGCTGGTGGCCGCAGGCAGCCGACTTCTCCCGTTACGCGCAGCTGCTGTCGAGGGCCGAGAACAGTGCCGGCGCCGCCTTCACGTCCTCGCTGCGCAACAGCCTGGAGGTCGCCGGCATGGCGACGCTTGCCGCTGTCGTCCTCGCGGTGCCCGCCGGCTGGGCCGTCTCGCGCACACCTTCGGTCGGCTGGTCGCTATCGATGGTGATCGCCACTTATATGCTGCCACCGGTCGCACTCTCCGTGCCGCTTTATATGGGTCTGTCCTGGCTTGGCCTGCTCAACAACGTCTTCGGCCTGGCGCTGATCTATCTGACCATCCTCGCGCCCTTCACAACCTGGCTGATGAAATCGGGTTTCGATTCCATCCCGCGCGAGATCGAGGCCGCGGCGATGATCGACGGGGCCGGACTGTTCCAGACCTGGCGCATCATAACCTTGCCGCTGGCCGCGCCCGTCGTCGCGACATCGGCGCTGTTTGCCGTGCTGCTTGCCTGGGACGAATTCTTCTATGCCCTGCTCTTCACCTCGGATCAGCGCGCGAAGACGCTTACCGTCGCCATCGCCGATCTCGCCGGCGGCCGCGTGTCCGATTACGGGCTGATCGCCACCGCCGGCGTGCTCGCGGCCTTGCCGCCCGTGCTGATCGGCCTCGTCATGCAACGCGCGCTGATCTCGGGCCTGACCAGCGGCGGAGTGAAAGGATAATCATGACCGCTCAAAAGCCTCGTCCCTCCGGCCTGCTTGCGATCGACCGCGAGATGGCGCGCCAGCATCAGGATGCGCTTGCCTCCTTCGAAAACAACAGCGATGTCGCCGCCAGGGTCGCCACCTCGATCGGCAAGACCGGCAGGCTCGTCCTGCTCGGCATGGGTGCTTCGCACGCGGTCGCCCGCGCGGTCGAGCCGCTCTATCGCGCCCGTGGCATCGATGCCATCGCGCTGCCTTTGTCGGAACAGCTTGGCCAGCCGTTGCCGCTCACCGGCAAGACGGTGATCGTCACCTCGCAGTCCGGCGAGAGCGCCGAGGTGCTGCGCTGGTTCGCCGAGACCGGCGATCGCGCCGAGACCTTCGGCCTGACGCTGGAGGCCGGTTCCTTCCTCGGCCGCACCGTGCCTTGCCTGGTCGGCGCTGGCGGCACCGAGCTTGCCTTTGCCGCAACCCGCAGCCTGACCGTGACCTTCGCGCTGCATCTCGCCATTCTGGCGGCTCTGGGCGACGATCCCGCCGCGGCACTTGCTGCCCTCAAGGCCCCTGAGGCGATTGCGATCGATGCAGCGCTTGCAGCACTCGGCAATGTAGTGACCGTGGTCACATCCGGCCGCAGCCTGCAAGGTGTAGCCGAAGCACTGGCGCTCGGCCTCACCGAACTGTCGCGCCTGCCCTGCTATTCACTCGAAGGCGGCCAGCTTCGCCATGGGCCAATGGAGATGCTTGGCCCGAAAATCGGCATCGTCCTGTTCCGGGATAACGATCCGACAGCCGACCTCGTCACCGCTATGGCCGTGTCCGTCGTCGAAGCCGGTGCGCCGCTGATCGTCTTCGACGCTTCGGGCAAGGCGCCTGTCTCAGGTGCCGTGACACTGGCCTTCAAACCGGCCACCGGCCTGGCGGCGATCTTCGCCATACTGCCGGTGGCGCAACGCCTGATGATCGCCTTCGCCGATTCCCGGGTCGAGAATGCCGGAACGCCGGTGCGCACCACCAAGATCACCAGGAGCGAATGATGCGACCGCTCGCGGTGATCGGCAACGTCAATGTCGACCTGATCGTCGGCCCGGTTGCGCCCTGGCCGAAGGCCGGCACCGAGACCGTCGTCGAGCACGACGACCTGCGCGTCGGCGGCCAGGCTGGCAATACGGCGCTGGCCTGGCAGGCGCTGGGCATCGATTTCGAAATTGCCGCCAATGTTGGCGACGACCAGTTCGGCCGCTGGCTGCGCGAGGCGTTCGGGCACCGCGCGCAAAATTGGGCGGTTCGCCCCGAAGGCACGACATTGTCGGTCGGCATGACCCATCCCGATGGCGAGCGCACCTTTTTCACCACGCGCGGCCACCTGCCCCGCTTCAGCCTGAACGATGTGCTTTCGGTGCTCGACGGCAACCGGCTTACCGGCGGCTATGTGCTGCTCAGTGGCTCCTTTCTCACCGACGACCTTACGCGCGACTATGGAGCGCTTTTCGACTGGGCCGAAGCCCATCGTATTGCCGTCGCGCTCGACACGGGATGGCCGATCGACGGCTGGACCGAAGCGAACTGCGCGGCGGCGCGCGGCTGGCTGTCGCGCTGCGAACTGGCCCTGTTCAACGAGGTCGAGACGACGACATTGGCCGGTCTCGCTAGTCCCGTCGAGGCAGCGCACAAGATCCGCGACGGCATGAAGGACGGGGCGATCGTCGTGGTCAAACGCGGACCGGACGGCGCGATCGCCATCGGCGCCGATGGCGAGCTCATCGAAGTGGCGGCACCGCGCGTCGCTGTCGTCGACACGATCGGCGCCGGTGATGTCTTCAACGCCGCCTTCCTGGCCGCCCTGGCACAGGGACGCTCCCTTGAAAAGTGCCTGTCCGCCGCCATCCGCGTGGCCTCGCGCGCCATCTCAACCTTGCCCCGCGACTATGGCGGGCCGACCCAATTCGAGGATGCCGTCCATGAGCGCGCTTGAGATCCGCGAAGTCCGCAAGAATTACGGCAGCGTCGAGACGCTGAAAGGCATCGACATCGCGCTCGAAAATGGCGAGTTCCTGGTGCTGCTCGGCTCGTCGGGCTGCGGCAAATCCACCTTGCTCAACATCATCGCCGGTCTCGCCGAGGCAACCAGCGGCGACGTGCTGATCGGCGGCCGGTCGGTGCTTGGCGTGCATCCTAAGAACCGCGACATCGCCATGGTGTTCCAGTCCTACGCGCTCTATCCGAACCTAACCGTCAGCCGCAACATCGGTTTCGGCCTTGAGATGCGCAAGGTTCCCGCTGCCGAACGCGACAAGGCGGTGCGCGAGACGGCAAAGCTTTTGCAGATCGAGAACCTGCTAGATCGTAAGCCCGGCCAGCTCTCAGGCGGCCAGCGCCAGCGCGTCGCCATCGGTCGGGCGCTGGTGCGTAAGCCGCAGGTCTTCCTCTTCGACGAGCCGCTCTCCAATCTTGACGCCAAGCTGCGCCTGGAAATGCGCACCGAGCTGAAGCGCCTGCATGAGATGCTTAAGACCACCGTCGTCTACGTCACCCACGACCAGATCGAGGCGATGACGCTGGCGACCCGCATCGCCGTCATGCGCGACGGCCGCATCGAACAACTGGGCACCCCGGAAGAGATCTACAACCAGCCGGCAACGCTCTATGTGGCCGGTTTCGTCGGCGCGCCGGCGATGAACATGCTGGAAGCCACAGTCGAGGACGGCAAGCTCTCCATCACCGGCACGGATGCGCGTCTGGCGCTGCCGGCACGCTTCACAGATGCAGTCAGTAACGGCGCTCAGGTCACAGTCGGCGTAAGGCCGGAAGCGCTCCACCTTGGGACGGGCAGCGGCACGGACTTGTCACTGCCCGTCGAGATCGATGTCGTCGAACTGACCGGGCCGGAGCAAGTCACCACCGCCCGGGCCGGAACCCAGCGGCTGACGGCGACCTTGCCGCCGCAAGTCCGCGTCGCGAAGGGCCAGCCATGCGCGTTTGTCTTCGACGCGGAAGCGCTTCGCCTGTTCGATCCGGCAACCGGCAAAGCTTTCTGATGAGCGTATCAGGCGCCGCGGTTTCGCGGCGCCTGTATCTGTCATTAATCGATGTCGAACGAGACGCCCTGCGCGAGCGGCAGCGCCTTGGAGAAGTTCACCGTGTTGGTGGCGCGACGCATATAGGCCTTCCAGGCATCCGAGCCGCTCTCGCGGCCGCCGCCCGTCTCCTTCTCCCCGCCGAACGCCCCGCCGATCTCGGCGCCCGAGGTGCCGATATTGACGTTGGCGATACCGCAATCCGAGCCGTCGACGCCGAGGAAGCGTTCCGATTCCTGCAGATCGCGGGTGAAGATCGACGACGACAGGCCGGCGCCGACCGCATTGTGCAATTCGAGCGCCTCGTCGAAATCGGTGTATCTCATCACATAGAGGATCGGCGCGAAGGTCTCTTCCGTCACCGGCGAGACCTGCTTCGGCATCTCGACCAGCGCCGGATGCACGTAGTAGGCGTCCGGGTGGCCGTCTTCGACGCGCGTGCCGCCGGTCACCTTGCCGCCATGCGCTTGCGCCTCCTTCAGCGCCTTCTGCATGTTGTCGAAGGCCGCCTTGTCGATCAGCGGACCGACCAGTGCCTTGCCTTCCAGCGGATTGCCGACCGAGACGCTCTTATAGGCCTTCTTCAGCCGCGGCAGGAGCGCGTCATAGACGCTGTCATGCACGAACAGGCGCCTCAGCGTCGTGCAACGCTGGCCGGCAGTGCCCATGGCGCCGAAGGCGATCGCGCGCAGCGCCATGTCGAGGTCGGCGGTCGGGCACACGATGCCGGCATTGTTGCCGCCAAGTTCGAGCACCGCGCGGGCGAAGCGCTTGGCGAGTCGCGGACCGACCTCGCGGCCCATGCGCGTCGAGCCGGTGGCCGAGACCAGCGGCACCTTCGGATGGTCGACCAGCACCTCGCCGGCGACGCGGTCGCCGATCAGCACCTGGAGCAGCCCTGTCGGCGCATCGGCGCCGAAGCGCCGTGCGGCGCGCTTGAAGATCGCCTCACAGGCAAGTGCGGTCAGCGGCGTCTTTTCCGACGGCTTCCACACCACCGCGTCGCCGCAGACGAAGGCGAGCGCCGCGTTCCACGACCACACCGCGACCGGGAAGTTGAAGGCGGAGATGACGCCGACGACGCCAAGCGGGTGCCAGGTCTCCATCATGCGGTGTCCTGGACGCTCGGTGGCGATGGTGAGGCCATAGAGCTGTCGGGAAAGACCGACAGCGAAATCGCAGATGTCGATCATCTCCTGCACTTCGCCGAGACCCTCGGACAGGATCTTGCCGACCTCGATCGACACCAGCCGGCCGAGCTCGTCCTTATGCGCGCGCAGTTCTTCGCCCAGCAGCCGCACCAGTTCGCCGCGCTTCGGCCCCGGCACCAGGCGCCAGGCCTGGAAGGCCTTGTGCGCCGCATCGATGGCGTTGCCGGCGTCCGCCGCCGAGATCGACTTCAGCGCCGCGATCTGTTCGCCCGTCACCGGGCTGCGAACGATGAGGTCGCCTCCGCCAAGCGCCTCCTTGGCAACGCCGAGTTTCTCCAGAAGTGAGGCCGTTTCCTTCGCCAATGTCATTTTTGTTCCTTTCAGATCCCGCCCAAGGGCGGAATGGAGCCATGCGCCATCTCGCGGAAATGCCGTTGAGCACGCCTGGGCGCTTGATGGCGTGGCATTACTCGTTTCGGGGAAAAACCGCCACCCCGGCATGGTCCAAGGCTCGGCTGCGAAATTGGGCCAGAGGGTGAAGCCGGATCAGCGGGCCCTCTGTATCGAGGACTTCTCCCTGCTTTCCTTGATCAGCCGGTCGATATGCATGCGGATATGCGCGGCCTCAGCGGCGGTGTTGGCCAAAGCGATGGCGCGATCGAAGGCGACGCGCGCCTCCTCGTTGCGGCCAAGCTGCATCAGCAGCCCGCCCCTTAGGCCGAAGAAGTGGAAATAGCCCGACAACCGCTCTTCCAGCGGCTCGATCAAGGCAAGCGCGGCTTCCGGGCCGCGTACCTTGCTGACCGCGACGGCGCGGTTCAGCGTCACCACCGGCGACGGCTGCATCTGTTCCAGCAGGCCATAGAGCAGGTCGATCTCGGTCCAGTCGGTGTCCGCGGCCGTCGCCGCCCGCGCATGCAGCGCGGCAATCGCCGCCTGCACCTGGTAAGGGCCGGGCTTGCGATGGCGCAGCGCCTTGTCGACCAGCGCGAGGCCCTCGTCGATCATCTTGCGGCTCCACAGCGAGCGATCCTGATCCTCAAGCAGGACGATCTCGCCATTCTCATCGAACCTTGCCGGCGCCCGTGCATGCTGCAGCAAGAGCAGCGCCGTCAGCCCCATGATCTCCGGCTCGGCCTGGAAGAGCCTGAGCAGCAGGCGTGCGAGCCGGATCGCCTCTTCGCAAAGCGGCGCGCGGGCCGGCGCCTCGCCGCCATTGCTCGAATAGCCTTCGTTGAAGATCAGATAGACCATCGCCGCGACTGCGGCGAGCCGCTCCGAGCGTTCGACCGCGCCCGGGGTCTCGAACGGCACGCCGGCGTCGGCGATACGCGCCTTGGCTCGGGTGATGCGCTGCTCCATGGCACTTTCGCCGACCAGGAAAGCGCGCGCGATCTGCTTGACGGTGAGGCCGGAGACGATGCGCAGCGCCACCGCGATCTGCTGTGTTGCCGGCAAATCCGGATGGCAGCAGATGAACAGAAGCCGCAGGATGTCGTCGCGATAATGCGCGCCGTCCAGCCGCTCGGCCATGTCGCCCTCGGCATCCTCCAGATCGGAGATCTGGTCCTCTTCCGGCATCGGCGCCTGCTTGGCGCGCTTGCGCACCGCATCGATGCCGCTGTTGCGGCCGACGAAGATCAACCAGGCCGCCGGATCGCGCGGCGGCCCATTCTTCGGCCAGTTCTTGAGTGCTCGCAGGCACGCATCCTGGAAAGCTTCTTCCGCGGCATCGAGATCGCGGAAGTAGCGCAGCAGCGCGCCCATCGCCTGCGGACGGGCGTTGCTGATCGCCGTGCTTATCCAGGCAAGGTCCGTCATACCGCTACCTTTGTCGGATTGAAGACCGAAACCGGGCGGATCTCGTAGGAACCGCCGCTCGGATTGACCTCGGAAAGCTCGCGGGCGAATTCGACGGCCTCGTCGAGGTTGTGGCATTCGAGCGTGTAGAAGCCGAGGAACTGTTCCTTGGTCTCGGCGAACGGGCCATCGAGCACGACGGCCTCGCCCTTGACCTTTCTCAGGGTCGTCGCGGCAGTTGTCGGCAAAAGACGCGCCACGGGCCCAAGCCGGCCGGCCTTGGCGTATTTATCCTGCACGTTGAGAAGCTTTGCCATGACCTCGTCGTCCTGTTCCTTGCTCCAGGAGCAGACGACGTCTTCGGAGGCGTAGCAGAGGATGGCGTAGAGCATGGCAGGTCCTTTCCGTATCAAAGGACGCGACACTAGGACCCTTCCCGACACGAGGTCGATAAAAAAATTCGGCGGGCATCGCGGGCTTGGCTGTCCTTTGCGCCTGACCGTCAGGCGCCATGCGCCTGCAGCCATCTGAGCACCAGCGTTTCTTCCTCGTCGAGGCCTTGTATCAGCCGTTTGCGCTTGTTGGCTTCGGCCATCTCGTGGAGCAGGCGCCCCTCGGTCCACGCCTCGAACACCAAGGGATGGATGTAGCATTTGCGGCAGACGGCACGGGTATTGCCCAACCGCTCGGCGACCTTGTCGACGACGCCGTTGACCACCCGCTTTTGCTGTATCTTGCTCTCCGGCAGCTCGGTCCCGGCAAACAGCGACGCGGCATGGATGGTGCCGCCCCAGGTGCGAAAATGCTTTGAGCTGAATTCGGCACTGGACGCCTCGCGGATGTACCGGTTGACGTCCTCCGAGCGCACCGGCCGCTGGGCGCCTTCCTCGTCGAGATATTGGAACAGCTTCTGCCCAGGCAGATCCTGGGCGCCGCGCACGACCTTGGCGATGCGGCGATCGACCAGCTTCAGCTTCCATTCCTTGCCCGACTTGCCCTTGAAGGCGAAGCGCAGGCTGGAGCCGTTGATCTCGACATGGCGGTCGCGCAGCGTGGTCAGCCCGAAACTCTTGTTGTCGCGCGCATAAGCCGCATTGCCGATGCGGATCATGGTGTTGTCGAGCAACCAGACCACCGAGGCGACGACCCGCTCCAAGGGCAGCCCGCGCCGGCGCAGATCGGTATCGATCTGGCGCCTCAGGGCAGGCAGGCTTTCCGCGAAGGCGACGAGGCTGGAATATTTGACGCCGTCGCGTTCCTCGGTCCATTGCGGGTGATAGCGGTATTGCTTGCGGCCACGCTGGTCCCGGCCGGTTGCCTGGATATGGCCGTCCGGATCGGGCGAGATCCATACATCAGTCCAGGCCGGCGGAATGACGATCGCCTTGACGCGGGCAAGCGTCGCTTCGTCGACGGCTCTGCCGCTGGGGCCCAGATAGGCGAATCCCGTGCCTTTCCTCAATCTGCGAATGCCGGGATCGGAATCGCTTACATAGTTGAGCGACGTGCTCTCGGCCAAGCTGCTGGCGCCGTTGCTCCGGGTTGCCTCGTCCCGCGCCGAACGGTCCGATGACGCTTGTGAATGCTGTAACATACCGGCTCCGCGAAATGACCCGTAGATAAAGCCGCGCGCCGATAACTGGTTCCGAACGAGCTTTTCAGTCGCGCCGGTTGACGGAGAGATCCGCCATCCAGAGCCCGCCGTCGTCCGCATGGGCGGGAAAGTAACCTCGTCCGGCCGGTACGCCTTCGAGGATCATTCCCGCCTCGTCCACCAGATAGTCGTAGCCGATCTGCTGCAGCCGGCGATCCGGATCGAGACGATTGTAGAGGTCGCGACGCGCCGCGCGCCGCTTTGGCTCGATCATCTTCAAGTGATAGAGATTGAGACCGCTGTCCTTGAGCCTGAAGCCCATGTCGTCGGGAAACCACGCGCCATGCAGATCCTTCGATCGATAGCGGTCGGGGTGATAGGCCCCAAAAAGCCTGTGCTGCATTTTCCGGCCCCAGGGGCCGTCGACGCGGTAGCTGGCCGGCGTGTACATCTCCCGGCAGCGGAATCCCCACGCGACATGCCTGGACCCGCTGACCAGCCGGCCGATCCGGCTGGCGACAGCGTTTTCCAGCCTTTCGTCGGGATCCATGGCCAGAACCCAATCCGCGCCCGCCTCATGGGCCGCCCCAATAAGCGCGCGCCGCCTCTCAGGCTCGCTGCTGAAAATCCCCTCCGAGGCGCGGTCGTCATAGGCGACCCAGCCGTCAACAATCGGGTCCAGGTTGGCCATTAGATCGGGCACGAGATGTTGATCGTAGCGATAGCTGAACACGGCGACGATCTTTTGCCGCGACCAAAGCCATCGGCCGCGCCGCCGGCGCGCCGGCTTCATCTCGACGGTGATCATCGGCGACAGCCCGTCTTGTCGCCATGCCGGGCGCCGACGGACGCCCCCAGCGATTTGGCGAACAAAGCCATCCACACGATCGGCAGCGACAGCCTTGCGAAAATCATTTCCTTGCCGGGCAGGCCCTCTTTGGCCAGCTTGCCGACGTTACGCCAATCCCGAAACACCTTGCGGAACGGGCGCACGGGTTTTCCGGCCTCGACGGATCCGAGATAGGCGCCGTACCGGCGTCCGCGCCGATACTGGTCAGCAAGCAACTTGGACAGGCTCGTCTCGTTGCGATGGATGGTCAGGACCCGCGGTTCCCAGACGGGCCGCAGAGCTTCCGGCAGTCTGGCCATGAATTCGGTGTCTTCTCCCGACCTCATCCGCTCGTTGAAAACCCCGTATCGCTCGAACAGCGTCCGGTCGAACGAGACGCCGTAGCGTTGCGCCTTCTCGGCCGGAAGACCGGGCAGGCGTCGCATGTAGGTAACGAGATATGCCGCGCAGGCGATTGGATTGCGCGGGTGGCTGTTGGCGACGGCGCTCGCCACCGCCGAAGCGCCCTCCCGGTGGCGCAGCAGCCGGACTTCGGCCCATCGCGGACAGGCCACGCAATCATCCGCAAGGAAGGCTATGAAGGGCGCCTTGGTGGCCGCAACGCCGCGATTTCGAGCGGCGCCGGCAAACAGCCGTTCCTCGACATCAATGACCCTCACGTGGATGCCGGCATTGGCAAGAAGCCCTTTGGCGTTGCCGCCGCCGGAATTCACCACCACGATTTCAAGCGGAATATTCTGGTCGAGGACCGACCTGACTGCGCCCCTCAGTTCGGCCGGCGCCTTGAAACCAATCACCACGACGGCGAGGTCCGGCCGCTCGGCCATCAGGCGCGTTGCGGTTGGGCGGCCGGCGCCGAAAACCGGCGCCGCAGCGTGATCTTCGCTCGATAGCGCATGCAACGCCAGACGTCCGCGCTCGCCCGTGGCGCGGCTTCGGCCACGTTGAGAAATCTTGCCGCCTTGTCGAAATCGCCGCGCGCATAATGAACGCGCGCGATCTTCAACGCGACGAGGCCTTCCCTGATCTTCAGCGACCGCTCCGCGATGCCGCAGGACCGGAGGCGGCGCAGGGCCATGCGCCATTCCAGGAAGCGCGCGGCAGATCTGACCGTGAAACGATCGTCGGAGCGCTCCGCCGACACGAAATAGATGAATATTGGTTGGGTCACGATCGCGAGCGAAGCCCCGGCCATCACGCGCGCCCAGAACAGGGTATCCTCATCATAGGCAAGACCGGTCGCGAATCTTGTCTCGCCTATGAGCCGCCTCGACAGCAGAGCGCTGCCGACCGCGATCGACCGTATCCGTCCTTCGAGATAGGCGCAGGCATTGGCCGGTCCACTTGCCGTGTAGCCGCCCGGCAGCTTGGTCGACCGCTCCCCGCCATCGACCCTCCGGCGGTAGGCGCCGACGGCCATGTCGGCTCCGGGTTGGGCCTTGGTGGCGGTCGCCAGCAACATACGCAAGCCGCCTTCCAGATGAAGATCGTCGGCGTCGATCATGTAGATCCAGGGAAAGCGGGCTTGCTCCAGCGCCAGGTTCCTGGAGCCGCCGGCGTCGCGGCAGCTCGACTTGATCACGCGCAGCGGCAAGCCAAGCCGCAATGCCGCTTCCACGGCAACGGCGGCGGTGTCGTCGGACGATGAATCCTCGACCAGAAGCACCTCGCCGATAACCGCTTTTTCCGATGCCAGCGAGGCGAGCGTCCGGGCAATCGTCCGCGCCGCATTGTGTGCCGGAATGATGACGCTGACTGCTTCCAAACCTGTCTCCGCGCCGCAGCCGATCCGCAAGCGGCCGCCGATCCCCGTCAATCTCAATGCTCACGATATCGGCCGCGCCCGTGCTTGAGAAGCGTCTATCGGGCGATCGGGATTGCCGTCACACCTTTTCCATGGCGACCGGAATGACGTCGACCGCCTGCTCGCCGACCTGGCCGCCCGTCGTCTTGAGCACGCCGACGATCGGCGCTACGTCGGAATAGTCGCGGCCGTACCCGACGGTGATATGATCGTTGCTCGCCCGCATGCCGTTGGTCGGGTCGAATTCCTGCCAGCCGGCATCGCGGCCGCACCAGGCCTTGACCCAAGCATGCATGGCATCCGCGCCTTCGAGCCTCGGCTTGCCCTTCGGCGGAATGGTGCGCAGGAAGCCGCTGACATAGCCGGCCGGGATGCCCAGCCCGCGCAGGCCGGCGATCATGATATGCGAGAAATCCTGGCAGACACCGCGCTTCAGGAGGAAGGCGTCGCTCGCCCGCGTCTGCACCGTGGTCGCCTTGCCGTCATAGGCGAAATCGCGATGGATGCGATTGCACAGATCGGCGGCCGTGGCCACCGTCGAGGAGGCCAGGCTGTCCCGCGCGTAGGCGGTGATCGCCGCATCGATGCCGGCATGGTCGCTGGCGCCGAGGAAATGGTGCGGCGCGGAGGGCGATAAGGAGCGCACCAGATCGAGCTCCGCCCTCAGCCCGCTTAAATCGGGAGAGACATCGAGGTCCGGCTCGGGCCGCAAGACCGATACGCGTGCATTCATGCGTATGTCGAGCGTCTCATGCGCATCGCGAAAGGCGATTGATGTGACGTTGTTGCCGAAGAAATCGGAAAAATCGGCGCGCTCGGCCGGCATCGGCTGGAAGGACAGCGAGGCGGCGATCACGCGCTGCACCCCGGCGATCGTCTGCGGCATGACGCGCACCTGGTGCCGTCCGCCGCCGGCGGCCGCCGCATAGTCGTAATGCAGATGGAGTTTGATGTCGTAGAGCATTAAAGCAATTCCAGCAAAAGTGCGCAGCGGTTTTGCGTCCGGAATTGCGCAAAAACAAAGAGTTGGAGCATTGGAGGCGATCCTTTTCGCTGGAAATGCTCTAACTGAAATAGGCCTTTGCGAGGCTGTTGTAGAGATCGCCGATCTGGCCGGCGAAGTCGTCGAGCACCTTGGCGCTCATGTCCGACGGCTCCATGACGGCGATTGCGGTGTTGAGCTGCAGGATCTCCTTGGCGGCCGGCGACATATGCCCCTCGCCGCCGACCGACGGCAGCATGCCGATCTCGGCCTTCAGCCGCTCGAGCTGGAACAGGATCGAGCGCGGATTGAGCGGGTCGAGCGCGAGCAGGTCGATGACCGTGCGCCGCCCGGCCTGCACCGGATATTGCCGGCGATGAGTCATGACGCTGTCGCCGATCTCCAGCATCATGTCGAGCGCGCCTTCCGGCGCTCCGTTCCCGGTCAGCCGGCTAAGCGTGCGGGCAGTCTGGATGCCGCGCTCCAGCCTGCGGCCGATCTCAAGGAAACGCCAGCCTGTGAAGCGGTACATGTTCTCATGCAGCAGGCCGGAAAAGCCGGCGAGCTTGCGCAGCATCACCGTCATCGCCCGCGTCGCGTCGTCTCCGGGCGCGACCGTATTGGCGAATTTGTGGATGGTCTTCGACAGGTCCTTCAGCGCCAGCCAGCCATCGGGCGAGAAGCGGTCACGAATCTGGCCGGCGCTGTAGACCGCGCTGTCCAAGCTCCCGATCAACCCCGATGGTATCGCCGTTTCGACGTCGATGCCGAACGGCTCGAGATAGTCCCTGATATCGGCCAGCAGCGGGATGTCCGGGTCCGACGTCTCGGCGAGGCGCACGTGATAGGCGCGCAGCACGCGCACCGTGTCTTCCGAGCGCTCGATATAGCGGCCGAGCCAGGTCAGGTTCTCCGCCGCGCGGCTGGGCAGGCTGCCCGGCATGGTGCGGGTGAAGCTCTCATGCTCCTGCGGCAGCAGCGTTTCACGCTCGACCGGCTTGTCGCTGACCACCCAGACATCCGCGGCCTGGCCGCCGCGCTGCATGGCGATCGCCGTCGGGTCGAGCGAGAAGCCGACGCGGGCGAAGCCACCGGGCATCACCGTCCAGCCTTCGGGCGTGCGCGCCAGATAGACGCGCAGGCTGGCGGGTCGTGGTTCCAGCGAACCGCCGACAAACACCGGCGTGGTCGACAGCGTCACCGCTTCCTGGCCGACGAAACCGGCGCCGTCCGCTTCGATCCGCGCGACGAGCTCGGCCCGCTCGCCGGCCGATAGGGATGATCCGAGCCGGGTCGCCGCCCCGTCGTCCTCGAAGGCGAGCCGGGTCGACAGCGCCGGGCCGACCACCATGCGGTCGATGTTGGCAAGCACAAGGGCGCGATCGCTCTCCTGCCCGCACCACCAGGTGGCGATGTTCGGCAGCTTGAGCTCGTCAGCCTGCAGTTCGCGCGCGATCCTGGGCAGGAAGGACAGCAGCGCCCGCGTCTCCATCAGGCCCGAGCCCAGCGCATTGACGGCCGACACCGTGCCGCGCCGGATCGCCTCGACAAGCCCCGGCGTGCCGATCTGCGAGTCCGGCTTGAGTTCCAGCGGGTCGGCAAAAGCGGCATCGAGCCGCCGCCACAAGACGCCGATCGGCATCAGGCCGGAAACGGTGCGCACCATCAGCCGGCCGCCGGAAACGGTCAGGTCCTCACCCTCGAGCAGCATGATGCCGAGATAGCGGGCGATATAGGCGTGCTCGTAATAGGTTTCGTTGAGCGGCCCCGGCGTCAGGATGGCGACACGGCCGCCGGAATCCCTGGCCATGCCGTTCAGCGCGTCGCGGAAGCGGCGGAAGAAGCCGGCGAGGCGATGCACATGCATCTCGCCATAAATGTCCGACAGCGCGCGCGTCGTGGCGACACGGTTCTCCAGCGCGAAGCCGGCGCCCGACGGCGCCTGGGTGCGGTCGCCCAGCACCCACCAGCGGCCGTCCGGGCCGCGGCCGAGCTCGAAGGCGACCATGTGCAGGAAATGGCCGCTGGCCGGCCTCACGCCCACGATGGGGCGCAGATATTCCGGGCTCGCTGCGATCAGCCCGGCCGGCAGGATGCCCTTCTCGATCAGCCGGTTCGGTCCGTATATGTCGGCCAGAATCGCCTCGAACAGGTCGGCGCGCTGGACCAGCCCGGCGCTGATCTCAGCCCATTCCTGCTCGTCGATCAGCAGCGGAACATAGGCGAGTGGCCATTCCCGCTCATTCGTGCCTGCTTTGTCATAGACGCGGTAATAGACGCCGGCGTCGCGCAGATACTGGTCGGCGCGGGCAAAACGCTGCCCAAGCCGCTCCGCCCCTAAACCGTCGAGCGCGTCGATGAAGGAGCGCCAGGCCGGACGCGGGCTGCCCGACGCGTCGACCATTTCGTCCACGACGCCTTCGATCGGACGGTAGCGTTCCAGCAGGCCCTGCGCCCGCGGCCTGCTGCCCGCCCGTTTCTGATTCCCCTTGGCCATTGTCGATCAGAGTCTCGCTGGCCGCCTGAGGTCAAGGGTCATGGGGAACTCTTCAGAGGCTTCTTCGTCACGCAGCACATAGCCGCCCGGCGTATGGCCGCGCGGCTCAAACCGGGCAAGCCGCCGGGCCTCGGCCTCGTTGCCGTTGACGGGGAAGCTGTCGTAATTGCGGCCGCCCGGATGCGCGACATGGTAGACGCAGCCGCCGACCGAGCGGCTCGACCAGCGGTCATAGATGTCGAAGACCAGCGGCGTGTTGACCGGCAGGGCCGGATGCAGGCCCGACGCCGGCTGCCAGGCCTTGAAGCGCACACCGGCCACCGCGACCTCGCGATTGTCTGTGACCTTCATCGGCACGATTCGGCCGTTGCAGACGATGACGTGACGCTCCGGATTGAGGCCCTCGGTCCGCACCTGCAGCCGCTCGACGGAAGAATCGACGAAGCGGACCGTGCCGCCGATCGCGCCCTGCTCGCCCATCACATGCCAGGGCTCCAGCGCCTGCCTCAATTCCAACTTGACGCCGGCATGCTGAACCTCGCCGCAGAAGGGGAAGCGGAATTCGAGCTGGGCCGCGAACCATTCGGGACGAAAGTCGAATCCGTTAAGCTTCAGATCCTCCAGCACATCGAGAAAGTCCGCCCAGACATAATGCGGCAGCATGAAGCGGTCATGCAGCGAAGTGCCCCAGCGCACGAAACGGCCGTCGAGCGGGTTCTTCCAGGCGCGGGCGATGATCGCGCGGACCAACAATTGCTGCGCGAGGCTCATACGCGCATTGGGCGGCATCTCGAAGCCGCGGAATTCGATCAGCCCGAGCCGGCCGGTCGGGCCGTCCGGCGAGAACAGTTTGTCGATGCAGATTTCCGAACGGTGCGTGTTGCCGGTGACATCGGTCAGGAGGTTGCGGAACAACCGGTCGACCAGCCATGGCAAGGGCGCATTGCCCTTGTCCGGATGCGGCACCTGCGCGAGCGCGATCTCCAGTTCATAAAGGGAATCGTGCCGCGCCTCGTCGAAGCGCGGCGCCTGGCTGGTCGGGCCGATGAACAGGCCGGAAAACAGGTAGGACAGCGACGGATGCCGCTGCCATTGCAGCACCAGGCTCTTCAACAGGTCGGGCCGGCGCAGGAACGGGCTGTCATTGGGCGTCGCGCCGCCGACCACGACGTGGTTGCCGCCGCCGGTTCCGGTATGGCGGCCATCGATCATGAACTTGTCGGTGCCGAGCCGCGACTGCCGTGCCTCCTCGTAGATCGCCGTGGTGGTGGCGATGCATTCGTGCCAGTTGGCGGCCGGGTGGATGTTCACCTCGATGACGCCGGGATCCGGCGCCACGCGGATGACGTTCAGGCGCGGATCGTGCGGCGGAGCATAGCCTTCGATATGCACCGGCAGGCCGATGGCCTTCGCCGCGTTCTCCGCTGCCGCCACCAGTTCGAGATAGTCTTCCAACGCCTCGACCGGCGGCATGAACACGCAGAGCCGGCCGTCGCGCGGCTCGACGGTGAGCGCGGTGCGCACAGCGCCGCCGATCTCGGTCAGTTGCTGCTCGACCCGGTCCTGCTGCGCGGTCGCTGAGGTGAAAGACACGGCCTGCTGGCGGCGTGCCATTTCGTCCGCTCCTTCCAGCTCAGCTGGCGACGGTTGGGGCAAGATGGCGTCGCGCACCGGCAGCGCGCCGCGCGGCACCGAGGGATCGACCGGCACAACATAAGGGAATTGCGCCGGCGGAACATAAGGCAGTGTGCCGAGCGGCAGGCGATAGCCGACCGGTGAGTCGCCCGGCACCAGGAACAGGCGGCCCCGCCTTGTCTTCCATTTCTCCGAGCGCCAGCGCTGTCCAGCGGCCTGGCTGTTCCAGCGCTGCACCGGCAGCACATAGCCCGATGGCTTGGTCAGCCCGCGCTCGAAGACACGCGCCATGCGGCTGCGCTCCTCCGGGTCTTCGAGCTTCGAATTGGACGGATCGACATTGTCCGGCAGCCTGCCTTCCTTGAGCAGCCATTCGGCCGGATCCTCATAGGCCTCGCTCACCATCGCCTTGTCGATGCCGAGCTCGCCGGCGATCGCCGTGAGCAGGCTTTCGGCCTGTTCGGGTCCGACCGCGACGTTGCCGTTCTCGCGGGCGATCAATGACGGATCGCGCCAGACCGGCTCGCCATCGGTGCGCCAGTAGAGGGAGAAGGTCCATCGCGGCAGGCTCTCGCCCGGATACCACTTGCCCTGGCCATAATGCAGGAAACCGCCCGGCGCGAAGCGTTCGCGCAGCCGGCGGATAAGTTGGTCCGCCTTGTCGCGCTTGGTTGGGCCGACGGCGGCCGTGTTCCATTCGGCGGATTCGAAATCGTCGATCGACACAAACGTCGGCTCGCCCCCCATGGTGAGCCGCACGTCCTGCTCGCGCAGAACGGCATCCACCTCGCTGCCGAGAGCATCGAGCGCTTCCCAGCTCTCGTCCGAGAACGGCCTGGTGATGCGCGGATGCTCGGCGATCCGGTCGACTCGCATGTCGAAGCCGAAATCCACATTGGCGAAGCTCGCCATGCCGGAGATGGGCGCTGCATTGCGATAGTGCGGCGTCGCCGCCAGCGGCACATGGCTTTCGCCGGTGAGCAGGCCGGAGGTCGGGTCGAAGCCAATCCAGCCGGCACCGGGAATATAGACCTCGCACCAGGCATGCAGATCAGTGAAATCGACCGACGTTCCGGGCGGCCCGTCGAGCGACACCAGATCGGGCTTGAGCTGGATCAGATAGCCGGAGACGAAACGCGCGGCGATGCCCAGATTGCGCAGGATCTGCACCAACAGCCAGCTGGAATCCCGGCACGAGCCCTTAGCCGCGGCGAGTGTCTCCTCCGGCGAATAGACGCCGGTCTCCATGCGCACGATATAGGCGATCTCGCGCTGCAGCCTGGCATTGAGGTCGACCAGAAAATTGACGGTGTTTGCCGGACTGCGGTCGATGCTCGCCAAAAACTTCGTCAATAGTGGCCCGGCTGGCTCCGGCGTCCTGTAGATGGCGAGGTCTTCCCGTATCTCCTCCGGGTAGTCGAAGGGAAAGCTCTCAGCCGATTCCTCAACGAAGAAATCGAACGGATTGTAGACCGTCATGTCGGCGACGAGGTCGACCTCGATCTTGAGCTCGGTCACCGGCTCCGGGAAGACGAAGCGGGCGAGGAAGTTTCCGTAGGGGTCCTGCTGCAGATTGACGAAATGGTTCTTCGGCTCGACCTTGAGCGAATGGCTGAGCACCTTGGTGCGCGAATGCGGCGCCGGCTGCAGCCTGATCACCTGGGGACCGAGCACCACCGGCCGGTCATATTTGTAGTGGGTCAGGTGATGGACGGCTGCCAGTATCGCCATGGTGCCCCGGAGTTCGGCGTTTCAATCCGCCGAACCCTGACATAAATGCTGGCCATTCTCCAAGCAGAGATGTTGCGCTGCACCTAATTTAAGCAGCGTGCCGGCTCAGAAAAACGCCTGGATGCTGGTCTGCGCCCTTCCGAGGATCAGCGCATGCACGTCATGCGTGCCTTCATAGGTGTTCACCGTCTCCAGGTTCTGCGCATGGCGCATGACGTGGTAGCCGATCTGGATGCCGTTGCCGCCATGCATGTCGCGGGCCTGGCGGGCGATGTCGAGCGCCTTGCCGCAATTGTTGCGCTTGACGATCGAGATCATCTCCGGCGCCATCTTGCCTTCGTCCATCAGCCGGCCGACGCGCAATGAGCCCTGCAGGCCGAGCGCGATCTCCGTCTGCATGTCGGCGAGCTTCTTCTGGAAGAGCTGCGTGCCGGCGAGCGGCTTGCCGAACTGCTTGCGATCGAGGCCGTATTGCCGCGCCCGGTGCCAGCAATCCTCGGCGGCGCCCATAGCGCCCCAGGAAATGCCATAGCGCGCCCGGTTCAGGCAGCCGAACGGACCGCCGAGGCCCCTGGCGTTGGGCAGCAGCGCCTCTTCGCCGACCTCGACGCCTTCCATCACCACTTCGCCGGTGATCGAGGCGCGGAGGCTGAGTTTGCCGCCGATCTTCGGCGCCGAAAGCCCCTTCATGCCCTTTTCCAGAATGAAGCCGCGAATCTGGTTGTCATGCGCGGCCGACTTCGCCCAAACGACGAACACGTCGGCGATCGGCGCGTTGGAAATCCACATCTTGGAGCCGGAGAGCTTGTAGCCGTTCGCCGTCTTTTCGGCGCGCGTCTTCATGCCGCCCGGATCGGAGCCGGCATCCGGCTCGGTCAGACCGAAGCAGCCGATCCATTCCCCCGACGCCAGCTTCGGCAGGTATTTCTTGCGCTGCGCTTCCGAGCCATAGGCATGGATCGGATACATCACAAGCGAGGACTGCACGCTCATCATCGAGCGGTAGCCGGAATCGATGCGCTCGACCTCGCGCGCCACCAGGCCGTAGGTCACGTATCCGGCGCCAAGACCGCCATATTCCTCCGGAATGGTGATGCCGAGCAGGCCCGCCTCGCCCATCTCGCGGAAGATCGAGGGGTCGGTCTTCTCGTCTGCGTAAGCCTCCTCGATCCGCGGCGCCAGCTTGTCGGCCGCGAAGGCGGCTGCGCCGTCGCGCACCATGCGCTCATCCTCGGACAGTTGGTCCTCGATCAGGAAAGGATCGTTCCACACAAAGGCATTCTTCTCGGCGGCCATGCCTGCTCTCCCGGCAATTTCTTAGGTGCCCGGCTTATCGGCCTCCACATGCAAAAAATCAAACGAAATTGCATCGCGGATCAATGAGCGTTAGTAATGGATCATGAACGCCCAGCGCCGCCTCTTGCCCAGCACCGCCGCGCTTGCCGCCTTTGAGGCCGTGGCACGGCTCGGCTCCTTCACTGCAGCGGCTCGCGAGCTCGACCTGACCCAGGGCGCGGTCAGTCGGCAGATAAATATGCTAGAAGAGCAGTTCGGTCGCCGGCTTTTCGAGCGCGACAGCCGCAATGTCCGGCTGTCGGCGGCCGGCGAGACCTACGCCGAAGCGGTACGTTCCGCACTTGGCCAGTTGCGCGACGCTGCGCTCGGATTGATGAGCAATCGGCATAGCGGCGTTCTCAATCTTGCCATCCTGCCGACCTTCGGCACGCGATGGCTGATGCCCCTGATCCCGGATTTCGTCGCCCGCCACCCTGACATCACGATCAACTTCGCCACCCGCATCGGCCGGTTCGACTTCGCCCGCGAGAGGCTCGACGCCGCCATTCATCACGGCATGCCCGACTGGCCGGACGCCGACTGCACACTCTTGACGCGCGAAACCGTGGTGCCGGTGGTTTCACCCGAGTTTCTCGCTGCTCGCGCGATCGCCACAGCGGCCGACATTAGCCGCCTGCCGCTGCTGCATATGGCGACCCGTCCCGGCGCCTGGAGCGAATGGTTCGAGCATCAGGGGCTCGAGGCGCCGACCGGGCCCGGGATGCAGTTCGAGCAGTTCGGCACGGTCGCCCAGGCTTGCATGGCCGGGCTTGGCGTCGCGCTGCTTCCGGAAATCCTGATCTCAGGCGAATTGCAGCGCGGCCAGTTGGTGCCGGCGCCCGGCGAACCAATGCAGAGCCGCAGCGCCTATTATCTGATCGTGCCGCACGACAAGCGCGGCCACCCGCCGGTCGCCAGTTTTCGCGACTGGCTGCTGGGCCAGATCGGCAAGGAGCCGGCTGTCCTCGCCTGGTAGCTACTTGCGCTTCATCGCCTCCGCGAGCGCGGCCCCGAACGCGCCCTGCGAAGGCCGCTCCGGCTGGCGTTGTGGCGCCTGAGATCGCGGCGCCGGCTTGCCGCGACCGTGGTCGCGCTGGCCGCCACGGGGCGCCCCGCCCTCGCCACCGTCCTTGCGCATCGATAATCCAATGCGCTTGCGCTTGATGTCGACATCGACGACACGCACTTTCACCACGTCGCCGGCCTTCACCACCTCATGCGCGTCCTTGATGAAGCGGTCGGCGAGTTGCGAGACATGCACCAGCCCGTCCTGGTGCACGCCGATATCGACGAAGGCGCCGAAGGCCGCGACATTGGTGACGGTGCCTTCGAGCAGCATGCCTGGTTTCAAATCCTTGATGTCGTCCACCCCTTCCGCGAAGGTCGCAGTCTTGAAGCCGGGGCGCGGATCGCGTCCGGGCTTTTCCAGCTCGGCGATGATGTCGCGCACCGTCGGCAGGCCGAAGCGCTCATCGACGAATACGCGTAGATCCAGCGCCTTGAGCGCGGCGCTGTCGCCCATCAATGCGCGCACGTCGCGGCCGCAGGCGGCAACGATCTTCTTTGCCACGCCGTAGGCTTCCGGGTGCACCGAGGACGCGTCGAGCGGCTCCGAGCCGTTCGGGATGCGCAGGAAGCCGGCGCTTTGCTCGAACGCGCGCGGCCCGAGCCGCGACACCTTGAGCAGGTCCTTGCGGCTGGCAAACGGCCCGGCCGCGTCGCGATGCGCGACGATCGCCTCGGCGAGCGACGGCCCGAGCCCCGACACACGGGCCAAGAGCGGCGCCGACGCCGTGTTGAGATCGACGCCGACGGCGTTCACCGCGTCCTCCACCACCGCCTCCAGCGAGCGCCCGAGCCGGTATTGGTCGACATCGTGCTGGTACTGGCCGACGCCGATCGACTTCGGCTCGATCTTGACCAGCTCGGCCAACGGATCCTGCAGGCGTCGGGCGATCGACACCGCGCCGCGCAGCGAGACATCCAGGCCTGGGAACTCCGCAGCAGCCGTGGCCGAAGCTGAATAGACCGAGGCACCAGCCTCGCTGACGATAACTTTGAGCGGCTTCGGCCCGGCGCCGGCTGGCAGGTCCGACAGCATGTCGGTCACCAGCTTCTCGGTCTCGCGGCTGCCGGTGCCGTTGCCGATCGAGATCAGCTCGACCTTATGCTCGCGGATAAGCGCTGCGAGTTCGGACTGCGTGCCGCGCACGTCGTTCTTCGGCGGGAAGGGATAGACTGTCGTTGTCGCCACCAGCTTGCCGGTGCCGTCCACCACCGCCACCTTGACGCCGGTGCGAATACCCGGATCGAGACCCATCGTCGGCCGCGAGCCGGCGGGAGCGGCAAGCAGCAGATCCTTCAGATTGCGGGCGAAGACATGGATCGCCTCTTCCTCGGCGCGCTCGCGCAGATCGCGCATCAGATCGAGCGTCAGGTGCAGGGACAGTTTTATCCGCCAGGTCCAGCCGGCGACCTCCATCAGCCATTTGTCACCGGGCAGGCTGCCGCCGATCGCATAGGCATTGGCGATCATGCGCTCGACCGGCTTCACCGGCGATTGATCGTCCGCATCGACCTCGATGTCGAGCGACAGAACCTCTTCGTTGCGGCCGCGCAGCATGGCTAGAGCGCGGTGGCTTGGCACGCCCGCCCAGCGCTCGACATGATCAAAATAGTCGGAGAACTTCGCGCCGGCCTCCTGCTTTCCGTCGACGACTTTTGCGCGCAGGAAGGCGCGTTCCTTCATATAGGCGCGCAGCTTGCCGACCAGATCGGCGTTCTCGGCGAACTGCTCCGACAGGATGTCGCGCGCGCCCTCGAGCGCCACCTTGGCATCCGCCACCTCTTCCGTGACATAGGCGAGCGCCAGCTCGGCCGGTACTTTCGAGCGATCGGCAAGGATCGCCTCGGCGAGCGGCCCGAGGCCACGCTCCCTGGCGATCTCGGCCTTGGTGCGGCGCTTCGGCTTGTAGGGAAGATAGATGTCTTCCAGTTCCGCCTTTGTGGCGGCCGCCGCTATCTTGGCTGCCAATTCCTCGGTCAGCTTGCCCTGCTCGCGGATGGAACTGACGATCGTCTCGCGCCGCGCGTCGAGCTCGCGCAGATAGGCGAGCCGCTCGGAAAGATCGCGCAACTGCGTATCGTCGAGCCCGCCGGTGACTTCCTTGCGATAGCGGGCCACGAACGGGACCGTCGCGCCTTCGTCCAGCAGCCCGATCGCCGCCGCCGCCTGCTCCGGCCGCGCGCCGATCTCGGCCGCGATGACTGCTGCGATGCGCTTGATGTCCGATGCCATGCCGATCCCTGTCGAAAAGAGGGGCGACCATAGGCCGGGAGAGCTGCTACGCCAACCGCAACGGTTTCATCATGCGCCGAGGGTCCACAGAAAAACAGCCCTTGGACCAGCTCTGGTCGACTCAAACCATCCGGCTCAACGCCTCGAAGAACGCCACAATGTCCTCATCCAGCTTGTCGTCTACCGGCTCCGGCTGCGACGACATTTTGGCGATGACCACTTCTGTCTTCGGATTGACGTATAGCCACTGGCCGTGAATGCCGATGCCGCAAAAGGCGCCGCTGTCATGGCCGGTCTGATACCATTTGTTGCGGTAGCGGCCTTTGGGGAACAGGAAAGCCATCGTGCCGCGCTGCCAGGCTTCATGGCTGCCGCCGGTGGAAACCGTGTCGCGTACCCAGGCTTCCGGGATGATGCGGCGGCCGTTCGCCGTGCCGCCCTGCCGCATCATCTCGCCGATACGGGCGAGATCGCGCGGCGTCATCGACATGCCGCCGGCGGTGCGCGCCGTGCCTTCCATGTCGACTGTCACCGACATTTCGCTCGCGGCGCCCAGCGGCAGCCACAGTTTTTCGCTGAGCAACTGGCTGACACGCTTGCCCGATGCCCGCTCCACCAGGATGCCCAGCATGTCCGAATTGGGCGAGCGGTAGCGATAGGTCTGTCCGTGCGGCTCAGAAAGACGCTGCAGCGTCAGCAGGAAAGTCGCGAGGCTCTCCGACCCGCCACCCGGATTCCACAAGGTCGAACGGCGATAACGGGCAAACGCGCTTTCCGGATCGAGATAAGCTTCCTCGAAATCGAGGCTCACCGTCATGTCGAGCACATTTCGCACGCTCGCATCGCCATAGGCCGAGCCCTTGGCTTCAGGCATGTAGCGCGTCACCGGCGCGTTGGGGTCGAACACCCCCTCGCCTTCCAGTATGCCTGCCAGGATCGCCGTCACCGACTTGCTGATCGAAAAGATGATGTGGCGGGAGCCGAACGGCATATGCGGTGCCGACCAGTCGCCGACCAGCTTGCCGCCTTTCAGGATCGTGAGCCCGTCCGTATCGGAGCGCTTCAAGAAGCTCTCGACGGGTTCGCTGCCACCAGCGAACGAGATGTTCTCCGCAAGCAGCGATTCCAGGGATTTCGCCTGCTCCTCGCCGCCGGGCGCCGCCGGGACATGCGCGCTCGGCACCAGTTCGCCGACATTCTGGAACGACCATCGGTTGAACGGCGCCAGCCGCCAGGTCTCAAGCCGCACATCCTTGCGAGCAAAGCCGTATTGGGTCTCGAACGCGGTTTTGCCGGTCATGATGCTCTCACGGTTGCTATTTTGGGGTGTTCAGGCCAATGCGGCGGCGATGGCATGCACGGCCTTCAGCGTCGCCACCGAATAGGCTTTGTTGGTGAAATCCGGATAGGTCGAAAGCTTCACCACGACCATCCTGTTGTCCCAATCGATATGGATCAACTGCCCGAACACACCGCGGCACATCAGCGAGCGCGAGCGCGGATCCTCGATCCAGAACTGGTTATGATAGCTGCCCTCCGGCAGGCTCGGATTGAAATTCGGCCCGTGCTTGCCGGCGCGCGTGGCCTCGATCCACTCGGCCGGGATCACGCCGCCGCCATTGTCGAGGATCAGCTGGCCGAAGCGGCCATAGTCGCGCAACGTCGCGTTGAAGCCGCCCTCGGCCAGTGCATAGCCGGCACTGTCGACCGTGAAACAGGCGCTCTCGTCGGCGCCGAGCTTTTGCCAGAGTTCTTCCGAGACAAGCTGCGCCAAGCGCGTGCCGGTCACGCGCTCCATGATAAAGGCGAGCACATCGGTCTCGATCGAGCGGTATTCGAAGGCCTCGCCATGCGGGCGCACCTTGTCCCTCAGCCGCAGGATCAGCTCGAACATATGCGCCGGCCACTGGAAATTGGGATCGCTGCCCGGCGGCACCGGTTTCCAGCCGCTGGCGACATCGACCTGGCCGATTTCGGAATAGCGATCGGTGTATTCTTCCGAGAAACGCACGCCCGTCGTCATGTCGAGCACGTGCTGCACGGTGGCGCCGGCCCAGGCAGTCTCGCCGAGCTCCGGGAGATAATCGGTCACCAGTTTGGCCGGGTCGATCAGGCCGCGCCCGACCAGGATGCCAAACACCGATCCGGTCACCGACTTCGCCATCGACTGCGACAGATGCAGCGAGCGCTCGTCCATGCCGTTGAAATAGCGCTCATAGGCGACCTTGCCGTCCTTCAGCACCAGGAAGCCGTCGGCATAGGTTTCGTCCAGCAGGCCGGCAAGTGTGGTTGGGCCACCCTTGCTGTCGACCACCGGCAGATTGTCGAGATCGACCTCCACCCGCTCCAGGCGATGGCGATGGCCGCTGCCGCGCCAGACCTCGACGGTCGGCAGGACCTCGCGGATGTGCTGGAAGGCCCAGCGATTCCAAGGGCCGCGGTCCCAATCGAGCTTCGGAGGGACCAGCTTCGGCGGCGAGCCCTGCATGATCGGCGGCCGCGGATCGGAGTTGCGATAGGACGACAAGTTTTCCTCCCCGATGGATGGCGCCCAAGGTGCGTGAGCGGCTCTCGGACGGTATGCCAGAAGCAGTCATAAGAAAGGGAGGCCGGAGCCTCCCCTCCTTCATGCGTTTGCGCGGGATTATTTGCGCAGGTTGGTCCAGATCTTGTTGTAGATCTCCACCACGTCAGGCGGGCATGGCTGGACGAATTCAGGCGTCGGCGAGCCGGCCGGCGGGCTGATTTCCGGTGAGTTGGCAAATTCAGGCGGCAGGAACTTGTGGCTACCGGCGATGCCGTTGTCGTAGCCCGCGAACTCCGAAATCAACGCCGCGTTTTCCGGCGCCATGACGAAATCCTGGAAGAGCTTGGCGTTCTCCAGATTTTTGGCGCCTTTCAGCACCGCGACGTTGTCCATCCAGCCCTCCACGCCTTCCTTGGGATAGGCATATTTGATGGCCGGAATCTTCTGGCGCGAGCGATAGGCAGCGCCATTCCACTGTTCGGTCACGATCACGTCGCCGGAAGTGATCTTGGTGATGGTGTCATAGCTGAATGTTTTCCAGGAAGGCTTGGCAGCCGTGAGGATGTCGTTCACCTTTTTCAGATTGGCCTTGTCGGCGCCGCAGCGCGGCACCCCAGCATAACGCTCGGCCGCGTGCATGACGGTATTGACGTCGTCGAGCATGTTGATCTGCCCCTTCAACGCATCCGGCGGGTTGAAAAGGATTGCCAGCGTATCGATGTCGCCTTTGAACTTGTCCATGTTGACGGAGAAAGTCGTCGTGCCGAACTGCCAGGGCGCGGTGTAGTGGCGGCCCTTGTCCCAATAGACGTCGACGAAGCGCGGATCGATGTTCTTGCCGTTCGGCATTGCGTTCGGCTCGGTCTTTTCGAGCAGGCCCTCTTCGACCATGATCTTCACGGTGTAGTCGGACGGCACCACGATGTCGTAGCCGGAATTGCCCGCGCGCACCTTGGACAGCATGGTTTCGTTGGAGTCGTAGTCGTCCAGCGTCACCTTGATGTTGTATTGCTTCTGGAACTTGTCGATCAGCTTGGGGTTGGTGTAGTCGCCCCAATTGTAGATATGCAGTTCGCCGTCGGCGAGCGCCGGCACTGCCCATAAAAGCACGGCCGCGGAAACGGCCGCCATCAGTTTTGCAGACATTTTATGTTCTCCTTGCCTTCCCATTGTTGTGTGTTGGAGCTCATTTGGCGCGTCGACGCGCAATCAGGAACGAGACCGAGACGAACAGGATCGATACCAGCAGCAAAATGGTGGAGATGGCATTGATCTCCGGTGTCATCGGCCGCCGGATCTGGTTCCAGATGTAAAGCGGCAGCGTCGTCTGGCCGGGGCCGGCGACGAGCTGCGTGATGGTGAAATCGTCGAATGATACGATGAAAGCCAACGCCGCGCCCGACATGATGCCGGGAACCAGGAGTGGCAGCGTGATGCGCTTGAAGGCATTCCACGGCGTGGCGTAAAGATCGGCCGCGGCGTTTTCGAGCGTGAGGTCCATGTCTTCGAGCCGCGCCCTGATCGGCATATAGGCGAAGGGGATGCAGAACACGGTGTGGGCGAGGATCAGATTGCCTATGCCGAAGTTCAGCCCGAACGCGCCGGCGATCAGCGCGAAGAAGGAGAGCGTCGCGACCGCCGTGATGATCTCCGGCACCATCAGCGGCAGGTTGATGACCATGAACGCCGCGGCGAGCCCGCGCCACGGCTTTACCCGGGTCATGCCGATCGCCGCTAGCGTCGCGCAGATCGTCGAGACGATCGTCGCGGTCACCGAGATGATCAGCGTGTTGCGCGCAGCAGCATGGAATTCCTCGTTAAGGAACGCGGTACCGTACCAGCCGAGCGTGACGCCTTCCCAATGCGTGACCAGTGAACCGCTGTTGAGCGAGAAGACCATCAGGATCAGCACCGGCACATAGAGCACCAGCAGGCAGATGATAGCGATCGTGCGGAAGCCCGGCTGGTCCTTGATATCCGTGACGCGAGGCTCAGCCATGCTGCACCTTGCCCGACGTGTTGCGGACATAGAAGTAAAGCGCAACCAGCACAGCGGCCATCAGGATCAGCGCCTGCGCGCAGCCGAGCGGCCAGTTGCGCCCCGATCCGAACTGCTGCGCGATCAGGTCGCCGATCATCAGGTGGATGCCGCCGCCAAGGATGAGCGGCGTCACATAGGCGCCGAGCGCCGGGATGAAGACGAGCAGGCATCCGGCGATGATGCCGGGCTTGGACAGCGGAATGATCACCCGCCACAGCACCTGCCGGCGCGTCGCGTAGAGGTCATAGGCTGCTTCGACCAGCCGGAAGTCGAGCTTCTCCAGGCTCGAATAGAGCGGCAGCACCATGAACGGCAGGAAGGCGTAGAGCAGCCCGAGCTGGATGGCGAAGTTGGTGTAGAGCATCGTGATCGGCTTATCGATCACGCCGAGCGCCAGCAGCGCGTTGTTGATCAGGCCCTCGTCGCGGATGATGAACATGATCGCCAGCGTGCGGACCAGAAGGTTCGACCAGAACGGGATGGTGATCAGCAGCACCCACCAGTTGCGCTGCGCCGGCGGCCGCGTGGCCATGAAATAAGCGGTCGGAAAACCGAGCAGTAGGCAGATCACCGTCGTCACCACCGCGAACAGGAAGGAGCGAAGGTAGATGATCAGGAAGTCAGGCGTGAACTGCAGCGTGTCGTCGAATATGTCGCGCTGGAACATGAAGTTCAGATAGGCGTCGGTCGAGAACTGCCATTGCACGCCACCATAGGGCGCGGCGACGAGGAACGAATAGACGCAGATGATGACAAGCGGCAGGACGCCGAAAACGCCGATGATGATCAGCGCCGGCAGCGACAAAAGGCGGTTTCGCCGCGCGCTGGTTTTCACCGCCTGGGCTTCGAACAACGCGGCCTTGGAGAGGTCGGTCGGGGAGAGCGTTGCTGTCGTCATCAGTCTTTCAGGACGCGGGCGGCGCCCTCCTCGAACTGGATGCCGACCTTGGCACCTGTCTCGTAGGTCACTGGCGACGAGCGGCTGTTCTGATGCCGCACGATGAAGTTTTCGCCACCGTCGAGCTTCACGTGATAATGGGTGTCGGTGCCGAAATAGACGATGTTGGAGAGCGTGCCGGTGATCGTGCCCTTGGCGGGGTCGGACACCAGATCGGCGTGCTCGGGACGAATCACCAGCGTGACCTCGCCCGTCGGATCGAAACCCTCCGGATAGCCCGCCGCGATCGCGGCGTTGCTGGCGAACTTCACAGTCGCCACGCCGGCCTGCTTCGACAACACGGTGCCGGGCAGGAAATTCGTCTCGCCGATGAAATCGGCGACGAAGCGCTCGGCCGGGCGGTCGTAGATGTCGCGCGGCGTGCCGACCTGCAGGATTTTGCCGGCCGACATGACCGCGATGCGGTCCGACATGGTCAGCGCTTCTTCCTGGTCATGAGTGACGAAGATGAAGGTGATGCCGGTTTCGTGCTGCAGCCGCTTCAGCTCGATTTGCATTTCCTTGCGCAGCTTGTAGTCCAGCGCCGACAGGGGCTCGTCGAGCAGCAGCACCTTCGGCTGTGGGGCTAGCGCCCGGGCCAGAGCCACGCGTTGCTGCTGGCCGCCCGAGATCTGGCTGGTGCGGCGCGCCTTCAGCGCTTCCATTTTGACCAGCTTCAGCATCTGGGCGACGCGCGCCTCTATCTCCGCCTTCGGCTTGCCGAGCATTTCCAGCCCGAAGCCGATATTCTGCGCCACCGTCATATGCGGGAAGAGCGCGTAGCTCTGGAAGACGGTGTTGACCGGGCGTTTGAAGGGTGGCAGCGGTGCGATGTCCTGGCCGTGCAGCAGGATCTCGCCGGCGGTCGGGAAATCGAAGCCGGCAATCAATCTCAGCAGCGTCGTCTTTCCGCATCCCGACGGGCCGAGCAGTGTGAAAAACTCGTTCTCGCGGATCGACACCGACACTGTGTCGAGGGCGGCTACCTGGTTTTCGCCGGTTCCAAAGACCTTGCGAACGCCGCGAACTTCGATCGCGTTCTTACCAGGTTGTTCCGGCACGATTACCCCATTGAGAGAGCCTGCTCTTTTCGGCAGGTGTGTTCCTGTTTGATTGTCACCACAACCCGGGCGGCTTGGCAACTGCGGAGCTGCTACCTGATTTTCAAACGCAATTCCCATCCCACACCTCAGGCCTGGTAGGTGATCTTGCCGCCACAAATCGTGGTGACCGGGTGCACCGTGTGCAGCACTTCCGGCGCGGTCGCCTCGATATCGGCCGACAAGACGACGATATCGCCGAGGTAGCCGGTTTTCAGCCGACCTTTGCGATCTTCCATGAACTCCGCATAGGCGCCCTCGACCGTGTAACCCTGGATCGCTTCCCGCAACGAGAAGCTCTGGTCCGGCATGCCTTCCGCCCAAGGCTTGCGCATGACCGCCGCCTGGATGCCCAGTATCGGGTCAACCGGTGAAACGGGCCAGTCGGAGGCGAAGACGACGCGCGCACCGGCGTTCTTCAACGTGCGCCAGGCGTAGCTCAGCGGCCATTTCGCCCGACCGATGCGCGAGATCGTCGGCTCCAGGGGAAAGTTCATGGCGCCAGGCGGGTGCGGCGGTTGCATCGAGGCAAGAACGCCGAGTTCGGCAAAGCGTGGCACGTCGGAGGCCGTGATGACCTCGATATGCTCGACGCGATGGCGGCTGTCGCGCCTGCCGTTCTTCTTCGCCGCCGCCTGATAGCCGTCGAGCACCGCGCGAACCGCGCCGTCGCCGATCGAATGCACGGCGATCTGCAGCCCGCGCCTGTCGGCCTCGACCGCCACTTCGGCGAAATGTTCAGGCGAAAACAGCGGCTCGCCGCGCCAGCCGGGACGGTCGGCATAGTCGTCGACCATCACCGCGGTCCAGGAATCCAGCACCCCGTCATAGAAGACCTTGACCATGCCGGAGGACAGCCACTCTGACTTGTAAGTCGCGGCCATCCGCGAGGCTTTTTCCAGCATGTCCAGCTTCATGAAGTTCTTGAAGTGGAACGGGATTTTGGTGCGGCAAAGCAATCTTCCCTCTTTCTCCAGACCGGCCAGCAGCTCGAGCTGGTAGAGGTTTCCGTCCATGTTCTGGATCGAGGTGATGCCGTGCTTGGCGCACCATTCAAGGCCACGATGCATCAGATCGCGATCGGCCGCGAGCTCCTCCGCGGAAGGATAAGGATTCGGTTCGGCGCCTTCGAGGCCAAGCCGTGTCCGGTTCGCTCCGTAGTGATCAAGGACTGGACCGAACGCCTCGCCCTCGCGCAGCTCGCCGGCGGCAAGCCCGTCGGCGC
The DNA here is from genome assembly GCF_029625685.1 of Mesorhizobium sp. WSM4976. Lineage (NCBI taxonomy): Bacteria > Pseudomonadati > Pseudomonadota > Alphaproteobacteria > Hyphomicrobiales > Phyllobacteriaceae > Mesorhizobium > Mesorhizobium sp. WSM4976. Next base: position 117,477 of record NZ_JARTVT010000016.1, on the reverse strand, counting down.
CCATGACCACCTCGTTGCCCTGCCCGACTTGCCTGCCATGCAGAAGTCCAGCCTCTTCCAGCGCCTTGGTGTTCGCCCACATCGTATGGTGGTCGGATGCGGACATAACGAAAGGCCGGTCGGGAATGATGCGGTCGAGGTCGTGGCGGGTCACCGGCTCCGGCAGGATCGCGTAGTCGACACCGGCGCCGATCAGCAGCCGGGCGTCGGGACGCTTGGCGGCGAAATCCTGGATCGAGTCGCGCAGCGCGTCGAAGCCATGCACGCCCGCCAGATGCAGGTTGTCGAGCTCGGCCGCGCCGCCGAAGAGGTGCATATGCGCCTCGATGAAACCCGGCAGCACCGAGCTGCCCTGGGCGTCGACAATCTTTGTCGCCGGTCCTTTGAGTTCTTCGATGGAAGCGCCGTTGCCGATGGCGATGATGACGCCGTCCTTGACGGCAACAGCCTCAGCAGTGGGATTGTCATCGTCCATGGTCAGCATACGGCCGTTGACGACCACCAGATCCGCACCACCAACCGACATCGCGACTCCACATTTTGCTGAGGGACCGACAACACCACACCGCCTCAAAGGCGGCCGCTCCGCCGGGGCGACGCCGTGGACGAAAAGTCGATGCCGATGCGCCGTCTTCCAAATTCCCCTTGTTATCGTTGAAGACAGCGTGGATAAAGAATGCGACTGTTTATTCGCGTTTGTCAACAGCCGGAATTTGGCATGTATAGTGGACTGCACCGCGCGCCGATGGTGGGGCCGAGCGGGGAACGGGGGCAACGAGCAGTGAAGCGCAGTCTCGACCGCAAGACCAAGATAGCGCTCGAACCGCGCAAGCAGCCGCGGCAGCAACGGTCGAGCAAGGTGGTCGACAGGATTCTGGACGCGGCGCTGATCCTGACTCGCGAGCAAGGAACCAAGACCCCGACGACGCTCGCCATCGCGCAGCGCGCAGGCCTTTCTGTCGGTTCGGTCTACCAATATTTCCCCAACAAGGAAGCCATCCTTCTCGAGCTCGGCAGGCGCTGGCTGTCGTCCTTTCCCGAGGTGATCGCCAAGCGCATCAAAGTCGCCCCACCCACCAACCGCGAAGAGTTTCGCCGAGAAGTGCGCAAGCTCTTCATCGACACGTCCCGGATCTATCTCGACAACGCGACCCTGATGCCGGTGATCGAGGCGATCTCCGGCAACGCCGACCTCAGGCCGATCCAGGACGGATACGACAAGGAGATCATCGCCCTCTACGCAGCCTGGCTGCAGCATGTGAACCCGGCGCTTGAGGAAAAGACCGCCAAGCGGCTGGGCCTGGTGATGATGGAGGTCGGGCACGCCTGCAGGCTTGTCGGACTGAAACGGGATCGCAAGACATTCGACCTCATCGAGGACGATGTGGAAGCCATGTGGCTGGCTCTCGTGACCCCCTATCTCAACCTCGACTGAATTCGCAGCTCCAACCGACTTCGCACTTTCCAGGGGAATTCCATGAAAACTGTCTTTTCGCCACTTCACGCCGGTCATTCCGGCCAGATGGAACTGGTCACATCGGCCATCGTGCCCGGCTTCGAGAAACCGTCGCGGGCCGAATTCATCAAGGCGCGGGTGGAGAGCGAGAAGCTCGGGCCGATCATCGCACCGGTCGAGCACGACCTCGCCGCCGCCAAGCGCGTGCATGATGCTCACTACATCGATTTCCTGCCGACGGTCTGGCCGGAATGGATAGCCGCCGGTTTCACGGGCTCGGCCATGGGCTTCACCTGGCCGACGCGCGGCCTGCGCGGCGACGTTCCGCCGAAGCGCATCGACGCCTTGCTCGGCTACTATTCCTTCGATGCCGGCGCCACTTTCGTAGAAGGCACCTGGGCAGCGATCAAGTCGTCCTACGATGTTGCGCTGACGGCGGCGGCCCTCGTCAAGAGCGGCGAGCGCACCGCCTTCGCGCTTTGCCGCCCGCCCGGCCACCATGCGGGTGCTGCCTTCATGGGCGGCTATTGCTTCATCAACAACGCCGCCGTCGTGGCGCAGTGGTTCCGCGACCAGGGCGCCAGGCGCGTGTCGATCCTCGATGTCGACTACCACCACGGCAACGGCACGCAGGAGATCTTCTATCGCCGCGGCGACATCCAGGTCCTCAATCTGCATGGCGATCCGATGGTTGAATATCCGTTCTTCCTCGGCCACGCCGACGAACGCGGCGAAGGCGAAGGCGAAGGTTTCAACATCAATTATCCAATGCCCTTCGGTACAAACTGGGACGGCTGGAGCGCATCGCTGGAGGATGCCTGCGCCAAGCTGGCGGCCTACGCGCCCGACATCGTCATCGTGTCGCTCGGCGTCGACACCTTCGAGAAGGACCCGATCAGCCAGTTCAAGCTGAAGAGCGAGGATTATCCCAAAATCGGCCGCCGCATCGCCAAGCTGGGTCTGCCGACGCTCTTCGTCATGGAAGGCGGCTATGCGGTCGAAGAGATCGGCATTAACGCCGTCGGCGTGCTGACGGGTTTCGAGGATCGCTAAAGCGCATTTCGACCGAAAGGCAGACGTCCCCGAATGCAACCGGGGGCGTCTTTTTTTGCGACCCCGGCCGGGAAATCATCGGCTCATTCGGCTTTGGAATCACCGCCAAGCAACGCGAAAACCGGCTACTGAGTCGCAATGCGAGTCTATCGGATTCGATTTTGTCAAATCGCGTTTGATGTCGGATTCATCTGCGGGTAGATTAGACCCGAATCAGCCGGTCCACGGGGGGCGCGGCGACCACCCAAAGTCTCAAGTTCCGGCGCCAGGCCGGCACCAGACGCGGACGGTTTCGCGTTCCCTAGAAGGATTCGGCGCGATTGGGCGCCGTTCGCGCCCGTGAGTGTGTCTTCGTAAACGTGACGTGTTTCGGGTCCGGCCGTTGGCTTCGCCAGCACCGGGCACAAGGATCGATTCCGGCAAGAACCCAAGAATTAAAATGAGCAGTTCCGCCGCGCTTCTCCAACCCGATGCTTCAGGCTCGCGCCTGACGTCCCGCGGCGATCTCACCGGTTTCTTCATGCAACTTGCCGCCGATATCGGCGCCGACAGCTACATGCTGGTCGCCATTGTGCATGACCAGGACCGCAACGACGCCCGCATCGTCTCCTCGAACTGGATCTTCGATGCCATAGAGCTGATCGGCAAAAGGCTGATTGCCAACCTGGCGCTAGGCCCCTTGACCGTGGCGCCGGGCGTGCGCCCGAAGCCGTTGGTGGCGGCGCACGCCCCCGACGCCGGCGCATTGCTGACTGGCGAGGAGGCCCGACTGCTCGACGTGCTCGGCCATGCCGAAATCTATTCGCTGCGGCTCAATGTCGGGCGGCAGCGCCTGTTCGTGCTGTTCTCGGCCGGCGAGGCTGGCAAGATCGACCTGACGGCCCTGATGAAGGCGCAGCTCAAATGCTGCTATGCGCTTTCCAGCATTCCGCAGCTGATCGCGGCGGCGTCCATGCAGGATCCGTTGTCGGACCGCGAACGCGAATGCCTGTTCTGGGTTTCGGAAGGCAAGACCACCGACGAGGTGGCCGTCATCCTCGGCGTCTCGTCCAACACCGTCAACAGCTACATCACGCACGCCATCCAGAAGTTCGCGGCCTCGAACCGCGCGATGGCGATCGCGACGGCCATCAGGAGCGGCATCATTTGAAACGCGCACAGGCCAGAGAGGCGGCCGCCGCCCTTTTCAACGATCAGCGCAATCCTTTCGGCGCCTTCTCGCTGGGCTCGGAGACGCATCATGCGGCCACCATTCCGGATGCCGTGCGCCGTTGCCGCTGGATCGCGGTCGACATCAACGCATCGGGCTTCGGGCTCTATTTCGTCAGCCCGTCGGCCGAACGCGCTCGCCTCGTCGCGTGCTTCGATTCCGACTATCCGAGCACCGCGGTCGCGACCAAATTCATCTCCGGCGCCAATGGCGAGGATGTCGTGCGCCACAGCCGCATCTCGACCGCGCCGCGTTGGTGGGCCGACGACGGCATCGCCGGATCGCGGCGGGTCCTCCAGTCGCTCGCCTGGGCAGAGCCGACCGCGCCGCTGGCGCCGGGCACCAACGGCATCGCCCTTCCAGTGCATGCGGACCGCGGTCAATGCGGTCTGGTCGTATTCCTGGGCTCTGAGATCACATTGTCCGACGACACGCTTTGCGAGATCCACGCGCGCTCCTTCGCGCTCTTCGCGGCGGTCGCCCGCATCCGCCCCGGCGACACCGGCAGGACGCGCTCGATCTCCAAGCGCGAGCTCGAATGCCTGAAGCTAACCGCCAACGGCAACACCAGCGAAGAGATCGCCAAGCTTCTCAAGCTCTCGGTGCACACCGCCAACCAGTACCTCACCCAGTCGACGCAGAAGCTCAACGCGGTCAACCGCAACCAGGCGGTCGCCAAGGCCTTGCGGCTCGGCCTGATCGAATAAGGGCAAGACACGGCGTTTCGAATGCTTTGCGGCAAGTCAGCCTAGCGCGCAGTCAAATCATTACGGAAATGCCAGCGGCTCGGTCCTGCGGATGCGGGCCTCCTCTACGGCGTCCTCGAGCAACCCGGTGTTGTGCTCGGGCGTCTCTCCAGGCTTCTCGAACGACACGTAGTTGACCACCACGGAAGGCTCGCGCTCGGTCAGCGTCAATTGGAAATAGACCGTCACTCCGCGCGGCCGGAGTTCGAGATCAAGCACGATGCGCGGACTGCCGCTCCAGTCGACATGCGCCTCGCCGCCATGGCCGAGCCGCAGCGTGCCAGGCCGGAAGTAAAGCTCGGCGGCCGAATCCACCAGATCAGACAGGCAGGCGAAATGCTCGAGCCGGATGAAGGCGATATAGTCGGCAACGTCGATGAGCCTCAACTCGCCCACAACAGGCTCGATGGCGCTGGCGACGATCAGCTCGCGGGAATTGGCGTGTGGTTGCCGGTCCATGGATTAGCGGCGTCCGTTCATTGGGTTGCCTTGCGGGCGGCCTTCTTCGAGTAGACGATCCGCACCAACTCGGCGACCGCCTGGTAGAATTGCGACGGGATCACGCTATCAACCGAAACTTGCTTGTACATGGAGCGCGCAAGCGCCACGTCCTCGAAGATCGGGATGCTGTTCTCCCTGGCGATCTCGCGGATCTTGAGCGCCACCAGATCCTGCCCCTTGGCGAGCACCATGGGGGCGGAATCCTCCCCACGCACATATTTCAGCGCGATCGAATAGTGCGTCGGGTTGGCGATCACCAGCGTCGCGCGCGGCACCGCCGCCATCATGCGTTTGCGTGCCCGGTCGCGCGCCAGCGAGCGCAACCGCGACTTGACGATCGGATCGCCTTCCGACTGCTTCAGCTCGTCTTTGACTTCCTGCTTGGTCATGCGCAGGTCGCGCCGCCAGTGGAAACGCGACCAGACGATGTCGACCACCGCGATCAGGCCCATGACGAAAACGATCGCCACCAATATGTCGACGAAGATGCCGCGTATCACCAGCCCGAACGAGACTGGGTTGGTGATCATGCCGGCGAGCAGCTTGCGATGATCTTGCGAAAGCGTGAAGCTCAGCACCGCGATCGCGAAGCCAAGCTTGGCCAGCGACTTCAGGAATTCGACCCAGCCCTGCACGCCGAACATCCGGCTCCAGCCCTTTGCGATCGAGATGCGCGACAGCTGCGGCCTGATGCGTTCACCGACGATCTGCGGCAAGTTCTGGAAGATCGAGGCGCCGATGCCGGCAATCGTCAGGAGCACCAGCAGGCTGACGACGGCGCGACCGATCTCCCTCATCACCTGCCGGTAGAGCGAGATGACGTCGGTCGCTGTGCTCATCGGCCAGGCTTCCGGCTTTTCCAGGAAGGTCGAAAGGAACATGCCGAGATCGACGATCGCGTCCTTGGCGTAGAACACCGCGAAAACCAGGATGGCAAGGAAGGACGCGAAGATCGCGGTCTCGCGCGAATGGGGCAGCTTGCCCTGTTCGATCGTGTCGCGGATCTTCTTTTCTGTGGCTTCCTCGGTTTTGGAATCCTTGTCGACCGCGTCAGCCATGGGGCTCTGACCGTGTCGTCAGGCGGCTTCGGCGGTGGCGGTCTGCGTCGAAGGCAGCTCGAAAGCCCCTTCGCGCGACAACCGGATGGCCGCGCTCGATATGCTCTTGCGGGCCGCCATTATGTCGGCAAGCGCAATGCCTTCCGATCCTTGTCCAAGCTCGGATTCGATCATGCGGCGCGAGCGCGCGCCGATCGCCGACAGCGCCGATTCGGCCAGTTCCGGCGACGCGCCACGAAGCGCCAGCGTGACGAGCTCGGTCGACAGCCCATCGAACAGCAGAACCCGGGCTTTCTGCGGCAGCAGCGGCAGATCGTCGAAGGCGAACAGCCGCGACCTGACGCCGGCGAGATCGGGCGTGCCGGCTTCCTCCAGGTCCTGCATTAGGTCGTCCAGTTCCGGCTTCGCGATCTCGTTGAGCATGCTCGCGACGCGTTCCTGCCCGGCCGTGGTGTCCCTGCTGGCTTTCTGAGACAGAACGCTCGCGCGCAGCTGGTTCTCGACGATCCGGGATGCCACGTCCGGGATGTTGGCCATCGTCACCATGCGCTTGATGATCTGGCTGCGCATCGGCTTTTCCACGGTGAGCAGAACATTGGCGGCGGCCTGCGGCGCAAGCTTCGAAAGCACCATCGCAGACGTCTGCGGATGCTCGCCTGCAAGGAAAGCGCCCAGCCGCGCCGGTTCGAGCTTTTCGAGGTCCGGCCAGATCGGCGCGGGCCCTTCCTCGACCGGCTCGAACTTCTTCTCGCCCATTATGGCGCTCATCTCTTCGGGCGACAGCGATTCGTTGAGGATCGTATCCATCCGGTCGGCCGAATCCAGCAGGCCCGCGCCCTCCGTGAACTCGGCCTCGAACTCGGCCACGATGCGCTCCAGATCGGCCTGCGGGATGGTGCGTAAGAGACGCGCGCCCTCGATCAGCGCCTTCAGTTCGTCCTGTTTGAAGAATTTGAGCAGCCGGCTGGCCGCGGGCTTGCCCATGGCCACCAGTATGGCTGCCGCCTTTTGCGGACGTGTAAGCGCCAACGCCGTCGTCATGCGTGTTGCCCTCGCTGCCGATTGGTTCGCCCGCCGACCATTGTCAGGCGCTCTTCGCCGCGGCGATGATCTCGGTGAGCCTGATGCCGAAGCGCGTCGGATCGCTTTCCAGCACCGTGATCTCCCCACGCGCGATGTTGCGGCCGTTGACGACCACGTCGACGGGCTCGCCTATGCGGCGGTTGAGCGCGACCGTGGAGCCCTTCTGCAGCGCCATCAGTTCCGAGACCGGCATCTCCGTGCTGCCGAGGATGATCTGCACGTCGACCGGAATGGTCATGATGATCGAGGAATTGGGGCCCGACTGAAAGGCGTCGCCCGGGCGCTTTTCCTCCTCCCGCAGCACGCCGCGCAGTTCCTCGATGGCTCGGTCGAGCTGTTCGTCGGGCTGGTCGGGTTCGGCTTCCGCCTTGGTTTGTGCCATCTGTCGTCTCCATAAATCCCGGGTCTGGCGTCAGCCCGGCATCAGTCCGTCGATGAAATCCTGCCCGGCATCATGTGGATGGCGGATGCGGACGGTGTAGTTCTGTCCGAGCTTGCCGAACTCGCAGACGAACAATGTCTTGTCGCGGGCGCTGAGTCTGGCGTTGAGCTGCGCCTTCTCCTCGAATTCGATCACCTGGCCGGGCGCGAACGCGGCAAGGTCGCCGAGCGTCAGCCTGGCGAGCGGCATGGTCGCATCGAGCCGGACGGTCGAGCGCATCACCTCTTCGGAGAAGCGGGCCCGCCAGTCGAACTCTGTGGCCTCGCCATCCTTGCCCGCGGCGGCTTCGCCGTCACGCGAGATGAGCAGCAGGCGCTGCGGGATCATCACCGTGAGCATGCCGCTGTCGGACGGCGTGGAAAGGCCAAAGACGATGCGCACGGCGGCGCCGTCGCGCAACACGCGCCGCCTCGCCTCGTTGCCGGCCATGGCCCTCGGCACCGGCAGGCGCAGGTCGAGCGAGCGTTTGCCGGATCCGTTGAGAGCCATCGCAACCTGCTGGAACACGGCGGTGGCGACATCGGCTTCGATCTGCGACAGGTCGCGCTCGATCGGCGCGACCGGCTGGTCGGGATCGCCGCCGAACAAAGCGCTTACCATGACGGCGACCGCCTGCGCATCCATCACCAGCGTCATGGCATCAGCCGAGGACGGCGAGGAAACGATGGTCAGCGCGAAGGCATCGCCGGCGCGCGAACGCGCCTCGGGAACGCGGCCGACCTCCACCGCTTGCAGATCGACGGTCACCGGCGCGCCGAGTTCCGCGGTGAGCGCCTTTTGCAGCACCGGCACCGCCCGCTCGGCCATGCCACGGCCGGCGCCGACCACCTGTGCCGCCTCGCCGCTGTCGCCGACGAGCCGCTCGATGATCAAGGCCCGCGTTTCTGACGGACTGGCCGGGCTGGTCATGGCGGCAGTCGGCCCTGTCTCGGATGCTGCATGCTCAGGCCGCCTTCTTCTCGGCGGCGCCGGCGTTCATGGTGCTTTGCTCGACCGCGTCGATCGTCGGACGCTCATAGGAGGAGATGGTCTTGCGGCCGAACTCGATCGCCACCTGCGGCAAGGCGCCGTTCATATACGCAAGCAGCGTCTGCTTGACGATGATGTAGAGGCGGTTCTTCTTTTCGCGCACCGTCTTGATCTTGGTGGCGACCGGGCCGACCACCGCATAGGACAGGAAGATGCCGAGAAAGGTTCCGACGAGCGCGGCGCCGATCAGGCCGCCAAGGATCTCCGGCGACTGGTCCAGCGCGCCCATGGCCTTCACCACGCCGAGCACGGCGGCCACGATGCCCAGCGCCGGTAGGCCGTCGCCGACCGCCACCATCGCATGATAGGCCTTCAGCTTGTCGCTGCGGATCGTCTGGATCTCTTCATCCATCAGTGCCTCGATCTCGTGCGAGCGGGCATTGCCGATGATGATGATGCGGCAATAGTCGCAGATGAAATTCGTCAGGTCACGATTCTTGAGCACGGTCGGGAAAGCCTGGAAGATGGCGGACTCCTCCGGATTGTCGATATGCGCCTCGACCTCGCTCCGCGACTTCGATCGCAGCTCGCGCATCAGGCTGTGCAGGACGCCGAGCGTCTCAAGATAATCGCGCTCCTTCGGCACCGCCTGCTTGAAGGCTTCGAGAATGCCCTTGCCCGTGTCCTTGACCGTCTTCATCGGATTGGCGACCAGGAAGGTGCCGAGCGCAGCGCCGCAGATGACCACGGCTTCCCAGGGCTGCAACAGCACGTGCAGATGGCCGCCCATGGCCATGAAGCCACCGAGAACGCAGCCGAGCGTCACCACAAGTCCGATCAGAATGCCCACGACAGGTCCTTCCGCATGTCACGTCGTGGATCAGGGATAGTCCCCGTGCCTTGTGTGAGGCTTGAATCGAGAGCAGCAGACGCGATTCAGCTTCGCGCAAGGAAGTGGCGTTATTGTCCGGAGATAGCTTCGGCCGGAGGCGTGTCCTTGCTCAATACCTACACCAGCTATCAGTTGATCGCCAAAGACATCAGCAAATCGATCACCCAGGTCGAGCAACAGCCGACGGTTGATCGCGATACGCAATATTACCTTGCCAATATCGGCAAGGTTACAACGATCGACGATTTCGTAAACAACGACCGCCTGTTCAAATACGCCATGAAGGCTTACGGGCTGGAGGACATGGACTACGCCAAGGCCTTCATGGTCAAGGCGTTGAAGGAAGGCGTCTCCGACGCCGACAGCTTCGCCAACAAACTGACCGACAAGCGCTACGCCCAGTTCGTCGCGGCCTTCAACTTCGCGTCCGATGGCGCCAATGCGACGGTCTACAACCCGACACAGCAGCAGGTTACAGCGAACTACGCTACACAAGCCGAGATCGCCGGCCTCGATCCGAACTCGGACTATGTGAAAGGCGAGACGACCTACTATCTCGCCAACATCACCAAGGTGAAGTCGATCGACGATCTGATGTCGAACAATCGGCTCTACACTTACGCGCTGGCCGCGTTCGGGCTGGATTCGGCCACCGAGGACAAGGACCTGATCAAGTCCGTCCTGCAAGGCGGCGTGAAGGATCCCAACAGCGTCGCGAACCAGCAAACCAACAAGGCCTATGCCGGACTCGCCGCCGCTTTCAACTTCGCGCAGTACGGCGACACGACCACCACTCGCGTTGCGGCGCAGCAGCCGACCGTCGACATGTATCTGCGCCAGACGTTGGAAGAGAATGCCGGCCAGACCAACGAGGGTGTCCGGCTGGCGCTCTATTTCCAGCGCAAGGCGCCCGACATCACCAGCTGGTACGACGTGCTGGCCGACACCGCATTAGCCAGCGTGGTGCGTACCGCGCTCGGTCTGCCTGATTCCTTCGCCACCGCCGATATCGACAAGCAGGCGCAGCTGTTCGGGCAGAAGCTCGACATCAAGGATTTCACCGACCCAGAGAAGCTCGGCAAGTTCCTGACCCGCTTCACCAGCATGTACGAGATCGCCAACCCGACCTCGACGGCCGTGACGTCGGTGAGCGTGCTCTTCGCTCAGCCGACCGCCATCGGCATCTCCACCGATCTGATGATGGCCATGCAGCAATTGAAGTTCTGAGACGATCATGCAGGACAGTCTTTACGTCGCCCTTTCCTCCCAGATCGCGCTCGAGCGCCGTCTCGACACCATCGCCGACAATGTCGCCAATGCCTCGACCATCGGCTTTCGCGCCACCGGCGTGAAGTTCGAGGACGTCGTCTCCGGCACAGGGCCAAAGTCGGTTTCGTTCGCCTCCTCCGGCAAGACCTATCTTTCCGGCGCGCATGGGGCGCTGACTGAAACCGGCAACCCGTTCGATTTCGCCGTCCAGGGCGACGCCTGGTTCGCCATCGACACGCCCGCCGGCACCGTGATGACGCGCGATGGCCGTTTCTCCATGAACGAGAACGGCGAGCTGATGTCGATCGAAGGCTATCCGGTGCTGGACAGCGGCGGCGCCCCGATCCAGCTCGATCCGCGCAACGGACCGCCCAAGGCAGGCGCGGACGGCTCGCTCAGGCAGAACGACCTGTTGGTGGGCGCCATCGGCCTCTACAATTTCGATCCCGGCGAGAATTTCGTCCGCTATGGCAATTCAGGCATCGTTCCGGCGCGCACGCCCGAACCAGTCACCGATCGCTCCGACGTCGGCATTGCGCAAGGATTTCTGGAAGAGTCGAACGTCAATCCGGTGCTGGAAATGACCCGGCTTATCCAGGTCCAGCGCGCCTTCGAGAACACGGCGGCGCTGATGCGGCAGACCGATTCCTCCACCGATGACGCGATCAAGACGCTCGGCTCGAAGTGACGGCATGACGACCGGCTCGTCCCTGTTGCGCGCTTCCGAGAGCCCGGCCGATTCTGGAAGGACGGACCGGCTGGCCGCGCTCGAACGCGTGTGGCGCCGATTCGACGATCCGCAGGCGCTGCTGTCGCGCGGCGGCCGCGTCGTCGAGATATCGCCCACGCATTACAAGGTCCGCGGCCTGTCCGGAATCGCCAGGCTCGGCGACATCGTGGAGCAGCGCGGCAAGGCCGGCGCGCGACGCGGCGAGATCGTCAAGATCAGCAGTGACGAGGTCGTGATCGCGCCTTTCGAGCGCAGCGCCGATGCCGGTATCGGCGACGCCGTCTTTCGCCGCGGCCCGCTTGCGGTCACGCCGCATGTCTCCTGGCGCGGGCGCGCCATCGACGCCTTGACCCGGCCCATTGACGGGAGACCTGCGCTGATCCGGCCGAATGCCGATGTCACGCATGGAGCGGCGCCGGGTGCCTTGTCGCGCCAGCGCGTCGGCACCGGCTTTCTCACCGGCGTCAGGGTGATCGATATCTTCACCCCGCTCTGCTTCGGCCAGCGGCTCGGCATCTTCGCCGGTTCCGGCGTCGGCAAGTCGACGCTGCTTGCCATGCTCGCCGGCGCCGAGGCCTTCGATACGGTGGTCGTGGCGCTGATCGGCGAGCGCGGCCGCGAGGTGCGCGAGTTCCTCGAGGACACGATCGGCGCCGAGAGCATGGCCAAGACCGTCGCCGTCGTCGCCACCAGCGACGAAAGCGCCATGATGCGGCGCCGCGCGCCCGATACGGCCATGTGCGTCGCCGAGCATTTCCGCGATCAGGGCCATCGCGTGCTCCTGGTGCTGGATTCCATCACCCGCTTCGCGCATGCGTTGCGTGAGGTTGCGACGGGAACCGGCGAGCCGCCTGTCGCGCGCGGCTATCCGGCCTCGGTCTTCACCGACCTGCCAAAGCTGCTCGAACGTGCCGGCCCCGGCGCCGAGGGAAAAGGCTCGATCACCGCCATCATTTCCGTGCTGGTCGACGGCGACGACCACAACGACCCGGTCGCCGACTCGGTGCGCGGCATCCTCGACGGCCATGTCGTGCTCGACCGCGCCCTTGCCGAGCAGGGCCGCTACCCGCCGGTCAATCCGCTGTCGTCCATCTCGCGCCTTGCCGACAAGGCCTGGAGCCCGGAACAGCGCGTGCTGGTGACGAGGCTGAAATCGATGATCGCGCGCTTCGAGGATACGCGCGACATCCGTCTTTTGGGCGCTTACCAAAGCGGCGCCGATACCGAGCTCGACAATGCGGTGCGCCAAGTGCCGCTGATTTATGAGGCACTCACGCAATCGCCGAGGGACCGCGCATCCGTCGATCCGTTTGCCGATCTCGCCCGCCATCTCAAGGGGAAGCTGAATGGCGATCAAGGAGACTGAGCTCCAGTACACGGAGCGCATGTTGCGCGACATGCTCGCAGAGGCCGAGGCGGCGGAAAGGGCCGAGGCTGAAAAGGCGAGTATTGCCAGGGACAAGGCCGCGCGCTCCAGGACAGAGAAGGCAACGGCGCTCCTAAGCAGAGCCGACAGGCCTCATCCACGGAGGACATCGCCGGCCAAGACCGCCGACCCGGCAGAGGCCAGCCGCGATTCGTTGCTCGAGGGGCTTTTCCCCCGGACCGAGTGGCCGGACCCGCCGAAGGTCCAGTTCCCCCGTCTGGCTGACAGGAGCGCCGACCGACGCAGCGACTTCGTCATCGCCGCGCTGGGCATCACGCTCGGCCTGATCTGCGCGCTGTTTCCCTGGTACATCTTCTTCAACCAGGAGCAGTTCGGCGTCCAGGCCATCAAGTTCGGCGGCAGCGGCAGCAATTCCGGTCGCGAGGGCGGCGGCGTTGTGGCTCAACGCAGCGGACCGCTGACGGCCAAGGACGTTCCCAATCCCGATATCGACTTGTTCGCGACCGGAACCGTGCAGGACGACCCCGCCCCGCCGCCCGCCGACCAGCCCTTCCCGGCCGTCGCCTCCGAATTCAAGATGGTTCATGTCGCCAACGGCCGCGCCATGATCGAGGACGACACGGGTCTGTGGGTCGTTCAGCGCGGCTCCGTCCTGCCGGATTCGAGTCGCGTCGCCTCAATCGAGCAGCGCGGCGGCAAGTGGGTGATCGTCACCAGCACAGACAAGGTGATCCAGCTCTCGAAGTAACCTAGCCGGGCCGTACCGCCCAGCCCCCGCGCAAGGTCCGCGCAAGACTGGCCGCCTAGTCTTGCGCGTACTTGTCCGGGAGATTCCCATGGAGCCCGTAAATCTTTTCGATCTTGCCACGCGCCAGTCGCAATGGCTGGCCGTGCGCCAGTCGGCGATTGCCTCCAACATCGCCAATGCCAACACGCCGGGCTATACGGCCAACGATGTCGAGCCGTTCGAAAAGGTCCTCGACCGCACCGCGGTGACCCTGGCTGCAACTCAGACGGGCCATCTTGGCACTGAGACCACCAATGCCGGCTTCAACGTCAAGCCGGAGGATCCTGACGGCGCGATCATGCCGTCGAAGAACACCGTCGTTCTCGAGCAGGAGCTGATGAAGGCCGGCGAGGTTCGCCGCTCCTTCGAACTCAACACGGCGATCGTGAAGGCCTTCCATTCGATGATGACCATGGTGGTGAAGAGCTGACCATGGATGCCCTCACAGCAGCCCTCAAAGTCGCGGCATCCGGCCTCGGTGCTCAGTCGGAGCGCCTGCGCGTGGTCTCGGAAAACCTCGCCAACGCCCAGTCGACCGGCAGCACGCCCGGCGCCGATCCCTATCGCCGCAAGACGATTACCTTCCAGTCCGAGGTCGACCGCGCGACCGGCGGCTCGCTGGTGGAAGTGAGCGGCATCAATCGCGATCCTTCGGATTTCCCGATCGAATTCCAACCCGGCAACGAAGCCGCCGACGCCAAAGGGTACGTCAAGATGCCCAACGTCAACACATTGGTCGAAATGGCCGACATGAGCGAGGCGAACCGCTCCTATGAAGCCAACCTGCAGGTCATCAAGCAGGCTCGCGATCTGATTTCCATGACCATCGACCTGATGAGGAACCAGTAATGATCGGCGGTATCGGGGCAATACAATTCAAGACGGCCGTCGACGGAGCTGAGTCGGCGTCACCAAACCTCTTGCAAGGCGGCGTCGGAACGCAGGCCAGCGAAAGCATCGGCAGCAGCTTCGCGGACGTCCTCAGCCAGGCCGCGACGAAGACCGTCAACACGCTGCAGGGTGCCGAGCAGCTGTCGATACAGGCGCTCAAGGGCGACGCCGACACCCGTCAGGTTGTCGATGCGGTGTTGAGCGCCCAGCAGGCGCTGCAGACGACCATTGCCATCCGCGACAAGGTCGTCTCGGCTTACCTCGAAATCAGTCGCATGAGTATCTAGGAACCGCGTCATGAAAGCACTCGCCATCGCCGCCACCGGCATGAATGCCCAGCAGACCAACCTGGAAGTCATCGCCAACAACATCGCCAACATCAACACCACCGGCTACAAGCGGGCGCGGGCCGAATTCTCCGACCTGCTCTACCAGGTCGACCGCACGCAAGGCGTGCCCAACCGTTCCAACACCTCGCTGGTGCCGGAAGGCGTTTCGATCGGTCTTGGCGTCAAGACGACGGCGGTGCGCAACGTTCACACCCAGGGCGAGCTGGCCAGCACCGGCAACAGCTTCGACCTGGCCCTGACTGGCAGGGGCTGGTTCCAGATCCAGGGCGCCGACGGTGGCACGCTCTACTCGCGCGCCGGCGCCTTCAACACCAACGCCACCGGGCAACTGGTGACCGTCGACGGCGCCGAGGTCATTCCGGCCATCACCGTGCCGACCGACGCCGTCGAAGTGATCGTCAACAAGACCGGCCAGGTCTTTGCCCGTCTCCAGGGCCAGACCAATCTCCAGCTGCTTGGCCAGCTTCAGATCGCCAATTTCGCCAACGAGGCGGGCCTCGCGCCGCTCGGCGACAATCTCTTCCAGGAAACGGCCGCCTCGGGTCCGGCCAATGTCGGCGTGCCAGGCGATCCGGGCTTCGCCACGATCCAGCAGGGTTACCTCGAATCCTCCAATGTCGATCCGGTCAAGGAAATTACCGAGCTGATCTCGGCGCAGCGCGCCTATGAAATGAACTCCAAGGTCATCCAGGCCGCAGACGACATGGCCTCGGTGGTCTCCAAGAACATCAGGTAACGGATGATGGCCGGGCCGATCTTCCCCGCACTCCGCTGCGCCATGCTGGCCACCGTCCTGGTGGCCGCCGGCGCGCCGGCATTCGCGCAGGACACCACCGGCCAGTCGGCGAATCAGATCGCCGCCGCTCAGGCGGTCGGCGAGGCCGTGCTGATCCCCAACCGGGTCATCTATCCCGGTGAGACCATCGAGCCCGCCTCGCTCAAGCAGGTGACGCTCATACCCGGCAAGCATAAGCCGGACGGCATGGCGACGCGCTCTGAGGAGCTCCAGGGCAAGGTCGCCAAGCGCACGCTTCTGCCCGGCCGCTATATCCCGGTCACCGCTATCCGCGACGCCTGGCTGGTCGAACAGGGCGCTTCCGTGCAGGTCTATTTCACCGCCGGCGCGCTGACCATTTCGGCCGCCTGCGTCACGCTGCAGCCAGGCGCTGCCGGCGACCAGATCAAGATCCGCAACATCGACAGCGGCAAGATCATCACCGGCACGGTGATGGCCGACGGCACCATCCAGGTCGGCGCCTCATGATGCGCGCCTTTGTCCTTCTGCTCGCGGCTGCCATCGGCATTCAGCCGGCATTGGCGGATGGCCTGACGCCCAAGGCCAAGCGCGAGCTGGCGCAGAAAAATGGCGGCGTTTACGACGATCCGGAATATGATCCGGCGACGACCCAGCGCATGTTCCGCGTTTCCACCGGACCAAGCACCCTGCCGCCCGGCCAGGTCGCCGCGCGCATCAAGGACATCGCACAGCTGCAAAGCGCGCGCGACAACCAGCTCGTCGGCTACGGCCTGGTCATCGGCCTTGCCGGCACCGGCGACAGCCTGCGCAATTCGCCGTTCACCGAACAGTCGATCCGCGCCATGCTGGAAAATCTCGGGATCGCCACCGAAGGCGGCAGCGCGCGCGCCAAGAACGTGGCCGCCGTCATCGTCACCGCCAACATGCCGCCCTTCGTCCAGTCGGGCGCCCGCATCGACATCGACGTGTCCTCAATGGGCGACGCCACGTCGCTTGCCGGCGGCACTCTGGTGATGACGCCGCTGAAGGCGGCCGATGGCGAGATCTACGCCGTTGGCCAGGGTTCCGTGATTGTCGGCGGCTTCACCGCCAAGGGTCAGGCCGAGGAACTCACTCAGGGCGTGCCGACCGCCGGCCGCGTGCCCAACGGCGCCATTGTCGAGCGCGCGGTGCCGGCCGAGTTCGACGACCAGGGCGTGCTGACGCTGCAATTGCGCAACCCCGATTTCTCGACCGCCATCCGCATCGCCGATGCCGTCAACGACTACACCTCGCAGCGCTTCGGCATGCGGGTCGCCGCCGAGCGCGATGCCCGAACGGTGCAGATCAAGCGGCCGAGCAATGTCTCCACCGCGCGCTTCTATGCCGAGATCGAGAACCTCGTCGTCGAGTCGGATGCCCCTGCCCGCGTCGTCATCGACGAGCGCACCGGAACCATCGTCATCGGCAACAATGTCAGAATCTCGCGCGTGGCGATCAGCCACGGCACGCTTACCGTACGCATCACCGAAGCGCCTAGGGTCGTTCAGCCCGAACCCTTCTCCAGGGGTGAGACCGCGGTAGAACCGTCCACAGCTATCGATGCGAGCCGGCCCAATGCGCGCGTCGCCGTGCTCGACGGCCCCGATCTCGAAACGCTTGTCTCCGGCCTCAACCGTCTCGGCGTGAAACCCGACGGCATCATTGCCATCCTGCAAGGCATCAAGTCGGCCGGCGCCCTGCAGGCCGACCTGGTTCTCCAATAGGCACATCGATGATCGCGCTCCTCTCCCCAACACTCCATCGTCGCCCAACGCTTCACCCCGTGACCGGACTCCTCGCCGTTGGCGCGATCGTCGCGTTGGCGGGCGGCGCGGTCCGCGCGGATGAAGTGCGCCAGGTATTGCCCGGCGGTCAGGCGCCGGCTCAGCCGGCCCAGCTCGCGCAGGAGACGGCGTTGGCCCTGCCAACCGGACTTGCAGGCGGACGAGCGCCTGACGAAAGCGAGGTGCAGCGCTTCTGCTCCAACATCGCGGATGCCGCACGCGACCGCCGCTACGCCCTGCAGACGGAGGAATTGAAGCAGCTGCAGGCCCGTATCGACGAGCGCATGAAAGCGCTGGAGGCAAAGAAAGCCGAATATGAAGAGTGGCTGAAGCGCCGCGAAGTGTTCCTGGCGCGCGCCGAGGATGGCGTCGTCAAGATCTATGCCGGCATGAAGCCGGACGCCGCCGCCGAGCGGCTGGCGATGGTCAATGCCGAGCTCGCGGCGGCCATCTTGATGAAGCTCGATACGCGCAAGGCCGGCGTCATCCTGAATGAAATGGACCAGAAGGCGGCGGCGACGCTCACCGGCATCATGGCCAGCGCGGCGCGAAGGGTTGACCCGTCATGAAGTTGAAGTTCTTTGTCCTCGTCGCGGTTGCGGGGTTGTCCGGCTGCGGCACCAATTTCAAGGAGATCGGCCGGGAGCCTGCTATGTCACCCGTCGGTTCCGGTATCGGTGCCTCCGGTCCTTACAGCTATCCTGAGCCGCCAGCGCCGCGGCCGAGGAAATTTTCGCTGTGGGACGACCGCCAGAGCCGACTCTTCACCGATCCGCGCGCGCTGCGCGCCGGCGACATCCTAACCGTCAACATCAAGCTCAACGACAGGGCCAATTTCAAGAACCAGAACGATCGCAGCCGCACCGCCGCGCGCAAGCTCGGCTATGACGTCACACTCGGATGGGACGGCAAGAGTACCAGCGGCAAGGGCGACGCCGGTTTGAGCTCCAGCACCGAGACCAATGCCGACGGCGAGATCAAGCGTTCGGAGGACATCGAGCTCAACGTCGCCGCCGTAGTGACGGAGGTGCTGCCCAACGGCAATCTGCTGATCAGGGGCTCGCAGGAGGTCCGCGTCAATTACGAGCTTCGCGTGCTGACCATCGCCGGCATGGTTCGTCCGTCCGACATCGGCGCCGAGAACACCATCCCCTACGAGCGCATCGCCGAGGCGCGCATCTCCTATGGCGGCCGTGGCCGCGTGAGCGAGGTCCAACAGCCGGCCTATGGCCAGCAGGTCCTCGATCAGGTTCTTCCTTTCTAGAGCCGGGAGAGCGCTGCCGTGGCCAATGTCGAGCAGGTCCAGCCCAAGAAGGGACCGTCCCTGGTGATCCAGCTCGCCATGCTCCTGGTCATGACGGGCGCTGCCATCGGCATGGGCTGGGTTTCTGGGGGCTATCTCAAGCAGGGTGAAACGCCGGCGCCGGTACCCGCGGCGCCAGAGAACGCCGGCAAAGCGGAAAAGCCCGGCGAAGCAGGCAAGGCGGGCGCCGGACCGACGCTGGTTCAGCTGGCGCCGATTACCACCAATCTCGCCTCGCCATCGGACGTCTGGATCCGGCTGGAGGCATCGGTGCTCTATGACGCCCCGCAGGCGCCGGAAGTGACCGAGCAGATCCATCAGGATTTGCTCGCCTTCGTGCGCACGATCAAGCTGCATCAGATCGAAGGCGCCAGCGGCTACCAGCATCTCAAGGCCGATCTCGATGAGCGCGCGGCGCTGCGCAGCGGCGGCCACGTCAAACAGATTCTCGTCAGGACGATGCTGCTCGAATGAGAAAGTTGCTCATAGCCACGGCGCTCATCGTCGTCACCACCTCCGTCGCCGCGGCCCAGCAGCTCGATCTCGGCGGTATCGGCAAGGCCGACGGCACGACCGTTGGCTACCTGATCCAGATGTTCGGCCTGCTGACCGTGCTTTCGGTGGCGCCGGGCCTGCTCATCATGGTGACGAGCTTCACCCGCTTCGTCATCGCCTTCTCGATCCTGCGGGCCGGCATCGGCCTGCAGTCGACGCCCGCAAACCTGATCCTGATCTCGCTGTCGCTGTTCATGACCTTCTACGTCATGGCGCCGACCTTCGACCAGGCCTGGAACACCGGCGTGAAGCCGCTGATGGACAACCAGATCACACAAGGCGAGGCGTTCGAGAAGATTTCCGGCCCGTTTCGCGACTTCATGTTGCACAATGTGCGCGACAAGGACTTCGACCTTTTCGCCGACCTCGCCCGCGAGCGCGGCCAGACTGTCTCGCGCGAGACCGTCGACCTGCGCATCCTGGTGCCGGCCTTCATGATCTCAGAAATCCGCCGCGGCTTCGAGATCGGCTTTCTCATCGTCCTGCCGTTCCTCGTCATCGACCTCATCGTCGCCACCGTGACCATGGCCATGGGCATGATGATGCTGCCGCCGACGGTGGTGTCGCTGCCGTTCAAGATTCTGTTCTTCGTGCTGATCGACGGCTGGAACCTTCTGGTCGGCAGCCTGGTGCGATCCTTCACCTGAAGTCGCAGATGCCGGCGCCGGATACCCGCTCCAATTTTAGGCAATATATTTTCGATTAACCCTGCGATTTAGCTCTTTGGTAGGGACTGGCCCGCATATTGCTCGCAGATGGCGGGTGATCGGATTTCACAGATCATTGGCATGATGCCGCACCGTCATACCGGACATGCCGGTATGTCAAAAAAATCCGTGTAAAAAATAGGGTACGAGTACCATGGCCAGTATCATGACCAACAGCGCTGCGTTGACCGCGCTGCAGAGCCTCAACAACACCCAGAACCAGCTCCAGACCACCCAGACCCGCATCTCCACCGGTTACCGCGTCTCGCAGGCTTCCGACAACGCCGCTTACTGGTCGATCGCCACCACGATGCGCTCCGACAACCAGGCCATGTCCACCGTTTCGGATGCTCTCGGCCTCGGCGCCTCGAAGGTCGACACCGCCTACACCGGCATGGACAGCGCGATCAAGACCATCAACCAGATCCAGCAGAAGCTGACCGCGTCCTACGGCCAGACGGATGCTTCCAAGGAAAAGACCCAGGTTGAAATCAAGGCGCTTCAAGACCAGCTGAAGGCCTATGCCGACGGCGCCACCTTCTCCGGCACCAACATGCTGTCGGTCAACAGCGGCGCCACCGCCACGAGCGCCGCCGACGTCAAGATAGTCTCGGCCTTCAACCGCGACGCTTCGGGCGCGGTTTCGATCTCGACGATCGACGTCAACGTGGACAGCATCAAGCTGTATGAGGCCGGCACCGCGGCGGGCGTGTCGAAGGGCATCCTCGACGCCGACCGCGTCGGTGCGACCGGCGCTGTCACCGCTACCGCGCAAAACCCGACCCTTGGTGCGGCAGCCGCGGCGGGCGACACCTATTCGGTCGCCACGATGACGATCTTCTCCGGCACCACCGCTGCCAGCGATACCCAGATCGCCGACATGATGAAGGTCGTCGACTCGGCTCTGAAGGACATGACGACCGCCGCGACCAAGCTCGGCGCCGCCAAGAGCTCGATCGACCTGCAGAAGACCTTCACCTCGAGCCTGATGGACTCCATCGATCGCGGCGTCGGCCAGCTCGTCGATGCCGACATGAACAAGGAATCGACCCGCCTCCAGGCCCTGCAGGTGCAGCAGCAGCTTGGCGTCCAGGCGCTGTCGATCGCCAACGGCTCGTCGCAGTCGATCCTGTCGCTCTTCCGCGGCTGATCGCTTTATACTGACCAGGACAAGGCATCGGGCCGCGCAAAACGCGCGGCCCGATTTGCGTTTGCTCAAGGCTCGCGCAACCCTCGTTTCCTAATTCCTCCGAAGCCGGTTTTTAACAGGCCATTAACCATATCGCGCTAGGTATGGTTAACCAATGACTTAGATTGCCGTATCGGCCTAATCTGGCACGATCGCGATCAATGGCAGGTCAAGCCTGGCCTGTGGCATGCCGGCTTTTGAGAAGGAGCGAGTTTCTTGGCAAGCATCATGACGAACGCCGCGGCGTTGACTGCACTTCAAAGCCTCAACGCCACCAACAAATCGCTCCAGCAGACGCAAGCCCGGATCTCGACGGGTTACCGCGTCTCCGAGGCCTCCGACAACGCCGCGTACTGGTCGATCGCCACCACGATGCGCTCCGACAACTCGGCGCTGTCGACCGTGCAGGACGCGCTCGGCCTCGGCGCCTCGAAGGTCGACACCGCCTATACCGGCATGAACAACGTCCTTTCGACGATCGGCCAGATCAAGACCAAGCTTCTGTCGGCTGTCGGCCAGTCGGATGCCAACAAAGCCAAGACGCAGACCGAAATCACCTCGCTGCAAGCGCAGATGAAATCCTTCGCCGACGCCGCCACCTTCTCCGGCTCGAATTATCTTTCGGTGACGTCCACACAGGTGGCAGCCCCCAATGACGGCGTCCAGCCGGACGCCAAGATCGTCTCTTCGTTCAACCGCTCTTCGTCCGGCGCCATCTCGCTCGGCACCATCGACATCAATGTCGAGAGCACCAAGCTGTTCGATTCCGGCCTCTCCACGGCCGTCAAGAATCAGGGCATTCTCGATCGTCAGACCTCGATCTATTCGACCGCCGCGGACCAGTCGGCGTACGATACCGCCTACGCGGCCGCGATCGCCGGCGGCGCCACCGACATCGCCGCCAACACCGCCGGCCAGGCCGCGGTGTCGGGCACGCCCGTCAAGATCGACAATGTCTCCGCGTTCAATCTCGACATCACGGCAGCTGGCGTGACCGACGACATCATCACGCAGATGGTCACCAAGATCGACCACGTGATGAGTCAGCTTACTGACGCCGCCACCGTGCTCGGGGCCGCCAAAAGCTCCATCGACCTGCAGAAGACCTTCACGCAGAGCCTGATGGACTCCATCGATCGCGGCGTGGGCCAGCTCGTCGATGCCGACATGAACAAGGAATCGACCCGCCTGCAGGCGCTGCAGGTCCAGCAGCAGCTCGGCATCCAGTCCCTGTCTATCGCCAACAGCTCCTCGCAGTCGATCCTGTCGCTGTTCAAGAACGGCTAAGCCAACCCACCCCGATCAACGAAAGGCCGCGCTTCGGGCGCGGCCTTTTTTGTTGGTCCGAAAAACCCGCCGGTTCGGTAATTCTCTGGTTCCTCGGCAGCGTGCCCTATCATCCTCGCACAAGCTTCACGGTCTAGTCTTCCGGCGACAGTCGTGCTGGGAGCCGTTGAATCGTGCCGGAACAGATCCAGAGCATCATCGCGAATTTCAAGAGCTTCGGCGTGAGGCGTCTGGCGCTCATGGGCGGCATCGCGGCCCTGGTCATGGCCGTCATCGGCATCGGCTCTGTCTACCTCAATCGCCCGGCCTATGAGACCCTCTATGTCGGCCTCGATCGTTCCGACGTGAACCAGATCGGCCTGGTGCTGGCTGATGCCGGCATCGGCTTCGATGTCGGCTCGGACGGCACCTCGGTGCTGGTGCCTGCCGGCACCACCGCGCAGGCGCGCATGCTGCTTGCCGAGAAAGGCCTGCCGACCAGCGCCAATGCCGGCTACGAGCTGTTTGACAATGTCGGCTCGCTCGGCCTGACCTCCTTTATGCAGCAGATCACCCGTGTGCGCGCGCTGGAAGGTGAGATCGCGCGCACTATCCAGTCCATTTCCGGCGTCAAGGCGGCGCGCGTCCATATCGTCATGTCCGAGCGCGCCAATTTCCGTCGCGACGAGCAGCAGCCTTCCGCTTCGGTGGTGATCCGCTACGCCGGCAACGATGCCGAGAAGAGCGCCATGTCGATCCGTCATCTGGTGGCGGCGGCGGTTCCCGGCCTCTCGGCCGACAAGGTCACCGTGCTCGATTCCAACGGCAATCTGCTGGCCACCGGCGACGATCCTTCCAACACCAGCGCCGCACGCACGCTGGGCGTCGAACAAACGGTGGAGGCGCAGATCGGCGACAACATCCGCCGCGCGCTCACCCCTTATCTTGGCCCAGACAATTTCCGCGCCAGTGTCAAGGCCGATGTCAACACCGACACACGCCAGACCGAGGAGACGATCTTCGATCCGAACTCGCGCGTCGAGCGTTCGGTGCAGTCGGTGAAGACCAACGAGGCCAGCAACCAGAAACAAACCTCGGCCCCGGCCAGCGTTGAGCAGAACCTGCCCGAGACGCAGACGAGCACCACCGAGGGGCCGCAATCATCCTCGCAGAACGATCGCAAGGAGGAGATCACCAATTACGAGATCAACTCGAAGAAGATCGCAACCGTCTCCAACGGCTACACGGTCAACAAGATGTCGATCGCGGTCGTCGTCAACCAGGATCGGCTGAAGACCATCCTCGGCAAGGACGCCACGCCGGAGCAGATCGCCAAGCGCGTCGCCGATATCCAGAAGATGGTGGCCTCGGCGACCGGCTTCGACGACAAGCGCGGCGACGTCATCGATGTGTCGGCGGTCGAGTTCATCAACGGCCTCGACGGTGAGCCGATCGAACAGCCGGGCATCCTCGCCTCGATCGGCACCTATACCGGCACGCTCATCAATGCCGGTGCCTTCATTGTCGTCGTTTTCCTGGTTGCCTTCTTCGGCCTGAAGCCGATGGCCGCCGCGCTGACGGCATCGGCAAAGCCCGCGGCCATCGCCGGCCCGAGCTTCGACGATGTGCAACGCTCGCTGCCGACGCCCGACGCGCCGGTCGCCGCGATCACCGCCGAGACCCCGGCCGGCCCCCTGCCCGGCGCGCGCGCCGGCGCAACCCCGCTCGATGATCTGCGCCAGAAGATCCGGCCGGCGCCGCAGGAGCGGCTTGCCCGCATGGTCGACCTCAATGAGGAGCGCACCGCGCAGATTCTGCGCAAATGGGCTGCCGCTCCGGAAGCCGTGGGTTAGGCTATGGCCTCGGCAGCTCTCTTCGATCTCCTACCCGATTTCGGCTCCCTGGCCCCGCGTACCGACCAGGCGGCGACCCTGCGCGACGCCGCACATATGCCGGCCGCTCCGGCCCCGCCCGCGCCACAGGCCGACATCGGCGTACTGATCGCCGAGGCGGTGGCCGATGCCGAGGCCGCGCTCGAGTCACGGCTTGCGGTCGCCCATCAGGCCGCGCTCGAAGCCGAGCGACAGGCCAGCGACGATGCCGCGAGAGCCTTTCTTGAAAGCTTCGGCGGCGACCTCGGCGCTGCTATAGCCGCGCGGATCGAGGCTATGGAGCAGCGCGTTGCCGAGCTTGCCGGCTCGACTGTTGCCCGCATCATCGGCGGCCTTCTCAACGACGACCTGCAGGAACGTTCGCTGCAGGCCCTTTCACGCGCCATCGGCGCCGCCGTCGCCGACAACGAAGCCGTCCGGATCGGTGTTCGGGGACCGCTTTCGCTGTTCGAGCCCCTGAAGGCGGCGCTTGGATCGCGCGCCGCCAATCTCGACTTCACCGAGGCGCCGGGCTTCGACCTGACCGTCAGCATCGACGAAACGGTGTTCGAGACGCGTATCGCCGAGTGGTCTGCGTCCTTGTCCGAGGTTCTGTCATGAGCGCCATAGATCATGCCGAACCCCGGCACGAGATCATCATCGTCAAGCGCAATCACAACGGCCATGACGATGATCACCATGGTGGTGTGTGGAAGATCGCCTTCGCCGACTTCATGACGGCGATGATGTGCTTCTTCCTCGTCATGTGGCTGATCAACGCCGCCAACGAGCAGACCAAGGCAGCCGTCGCCAGCTATTTCAATCCGGTCGAGCTGATCGACCGCAATTCCAGCCGCAAGGGCCTCGAAGACCTCGGCGACGGCCCGAGCAAGGTGGGATTGACCGCGGACAATCCGCAGCAGGGCGCTACCAAGGCGGGCGAGGACGGCAAGGGCGGCGCCGGCTCGTCCGAACGCCGGCAGACGAAGGACGGCGCGCAGGATGCCCAGCTGTCCGATGAAAAGCTGTTTGCGGATCCCTATGCGGTGCTGGCGGAGATCGCCGCCGATACGGGGGTGCTGCAGAACGTCAGCGCCAAGGGCGAAGGCGGCGCCCAGACGGCCGGCCCGGCGACCGGCGCCTCCGGCGGCGAATCCTATCGCGACCCCTTCGCGCCTGATTTCTGGTCGCAGCAGGTGGCAGCGCCTGGCGCCGAGGCCACCGCCGAACGCGCCAAGATCGAGGGCGACCCGGCCAAGCCGGGCGAGAAGGTCGCAACGGTCACGGCGCCGAAGGCGAAGGCCGTTCCTGGCGCGCCTCCGCTCACGGCTGCACCGCTGGAGCCGCTGGCAACCCAGGAGAAGGCAGACACCAGGAGCGGGCAAGAAGTCGCGCAGTCCGAGGCCGAGAAGCCGTCGGGTGAAGGCAATAAGACCGAGAAAGCACAAGGCGGGAAAGCCGGCGCTGACAAGCGCGAGGCCATGTCCGGCGACGTCAAGGTCGGTGCGGCGAAGGCGGAAAGAACCGAACAGGGCCAAGCAGCCGACAAGGGCGACAAGGCGCCGAGTAAAGCCGCCCTCCAGCAAGCCGCGGACATCAAGAAGGAGCTCGCCAAGGCATTCCTGCCGGGCGAAAAGCTCGCCGACGGCGTCTCGGTCGAGGCCACCGACAAGGGCGTTGTCATTTCGATCACCGATCAGCTCGATTTCGGCATGTTCGAGATCGGCTCGGCCATGCCCCGCCGCGAGCTGGTGCTGGCGATGGAAAAGATCGGCCGCATCATCAACGAGAAGAAGGGCACCATCACCATCAGCGGCCACACGGACGCGCGGCCGTTCCACAGCGACACCTACGACAACTGGCGGCTGTCCACCGCGCGTGCCCATGCGGCCTACTACATGCTGGTGCGCGGCGGCCTCGACGAAAGCCGCATCACCGAGGTCGCGGGCTTCGCCGACCGGCAGCCCAAGATCGCCTCCGATCCGATGGCGGCCGTGAACCGCCGCATCGAAATCCTGATGACGGCCGGCGGATGAAAGGCAGGAGCGTCATCGGCGGCGCGATCGCGCTGCTATTGCTTGCAACGGGGGCGACATCGGCGGCCTTCGCGCAGGACGCGCTGCAGCCCTATCAGCTGGTGCGTTCGCTGCAGCTGATCCAGGACCGCATTGCCGGCGGCGATCATGCCGCGCTGCCAATGCAGGCGAAGCTCCTCGAAATGATCGACGCCCGGATGCGCGACGCCAATGCCGAGGATTTCAAGGAGCCGAAGAATTTCCGCGCCTTGCTGGTCTACGGCATGAGCGGCGGCAATCCGGTGACGGTCGCGACGGCGGCTTCGCGCGCGATGACCGATCCGCAAAGCCTCGCCATAGCCAAGGGCGTGGTCGCCTATCTGAACGGCCGGCCGGCCGAGGCGATCGACATGCTCAAGCCGATCGATCCGATGAGCGTGCCCGCCGACATCGGCGCCTTTCTGGCGCTGGTCAAGGGTTCGCTGCTCGCGGCCGATGATCCTGCTCAGGGGCTCGCCCTGCTGGACGAGGCGCGCCTGCTCAGCCCCGGCACGCTGGTCGAGGAGGCCGCGCTTCGCCGCTCCGTGGGCATCGCAGCCGCGCAGGGCGACGCCGCCCGTTTCGCGCTGGCTTCGACCCAATATGTCGCGTCGTATCTCTACTCACCCTATGCCAGCCAGTTCGCGGACGCGTTTGTTTCCGGCGTCATCACGCTACATATGGCCATT
The DNA here is from genome assembly GCF_029625685.1 of Mesorhizobium sp. WSM4976. NCBI lineage: Bacteria > Pseudomonadati > Pseudomonadota > Alphaproteobacteria > Hyphomicrobiales > Phyllobacteriaceae > Mesorhizobium > Mesorhizobium sp. WSM4976. The sequence continues at coordinate 90,457 of NZ_JARTVT010000016.1, read as the reverse complement.
AGCCAGGACAAGATCGCCGACATCACCTCGATGATGGATCCCGAGCGCGAGAAGGTGATCTATCTGCGCATCGCGCGCCGCGCCGCGATCGACGGGATGACGGAGCTCTCGGCTTTTGCCGCGGCTAAGGCGGAACTGGACCGCAACGGCAGCAGCCAGGACGACCCGCGCACCCAGCTCTATTCCAGCCTTTCCACAATGACATCGGCCAGCGTCGACGAGGTGCGCTCCAAGCTTGGAAAGATCGATCGCGGCAAGCTTTCGCAAAACGACCGTGATCTGCTTGACGCCGCCCAGGCCGTGGCGGGCGAAGTGGTGGCGCCAGTAAAGACACCCGCCAAGGCGGAAGCCGCGCCGGCCGCATCAAAGGGAGACGGGGCGAAGGAAGCGGTCGAGGCCTCGGCCGATCCGGCCAATGCGGATCTGCCTCCGGTGGAAGGGGCGATGCCCGATCAGCCAGCGGTCGCGTCAAGCGGTCCGCCGGTACCGGCAAGCAATCCGCCAGTGGCGTCGGGCGATCCGGTGAAGGACACTCCACCCGCAGCTTCGCCCCCGTCTGCCCAGCCACTGGCGCGAACAACGGCCGAAACGCCGGCCGGCGCTCCGATGCAAGCTGACGCCGCGCCCGTGGTTCAGGCCTCCGCGCCGGGGACTTCGAATGCGCAAGACCCCATCGACGCGGCGGTAGCCAGCGCGCGCCGCCAACTCGACCAGATCGACCAACTCCTCGGAGCGGCCCCTAAATGACCAGCGTCAACCAGACCCTGCTGGGCTTCGCTTCGACCCAGCCCCGGCAGCACGCCGCCGGCGGCAAGGACAAGGATCAGAGTTTCGGCGAGATTGTGCAGGGGGCCGAGAAGCCTGATCGGCCGCAGGACAGGCACTCGGCCGGGCCGGTATTGCCGGACGCGCGTCTCGCAAAGCGCTCGCCGGCCGACAACGGCAAGCAGGAGCCGGACCAAGATACGCAAGGCAAAACCGGCGCGCAGAAAGCCGCGGCAAAGTCCACGAGGCCCAACGCCGCCCGCGCCGATGAAGCGAAGCCGACGACCGACAAAGGTGCCACGGCGCAAGCGATCGATTCCGGACCGCTGCAGGACCGCTTGCCGTTGCTGATGGCGTTGAGCGACATGAAGCACTTCGCGCAATCGCCGGGCGCTGGCGGGAACGACTCGGCTGCCGGTGGAGACGGCGCCGGCGAGCACGAAGCGCTGGAGCTGCAACTGCGCGCGGGCAAGCGCGCGATGGCCGGCAATTCCGCCGAGCCGCTGTCGCGGTCCGCTCGTTCGACGGCGACGAAAGAGTTCGGGCCAGACTTCGGGCAGAAGCCGGTGAAAGCGGATATGGCTCTCGACATGCCCGACCGCAGCGAAACCAAGATCTTGCCGACGCAAGGGAACGAACCGCGGGCCGATAGCCCTGTGCCCCCGCACGGCTGGCGACCGGCTTCGACGTCCAAGGCGTCGCAACAATCGCAGCCGGCCGCACAGCAGACCGCGACCAAGCCGTCTTCTTCTGCCGAGCGCATAGACATCGTCAGCCAGCAAAGCTTCCCGGCCCCGGCGCAAAACCCGATCGGCCAGACCGCATCGGCGCTGGTTGAGGCGCTTGTCTCCGACAACGGCGTTCAGCAGGCTTTCGCAAGCGCCTCGGCAGGCTCCCAGAGGACCAATTCTGTTGCTGTTCCGACACATGTGCTGAAGATCGAGCTCCACCCTTCGGAGCTCGGATCGGTCACCGCCAGCCTGCGGCTCTCGGGCGAGCAACTTTCGATTGAGATGAAGCCCGAAACCCACGAGGCATATCGCCGTCTCACCACCGACAGCGACGCCATTGTGAAGTCGATGCGCAGCCTCGGCTTCGATGTCGACAAGGTCACTATTCTGCAACCTTCGATAGCAACACATGCGGCGAGCCGCGTCGACGCCAACAGCGCCATGCCCATGTCGACAGGTCGCGACCAGCCCTCGTTCCAGCCTGGGAACTCGGGAGGCAACGGCGCGGGCGGCGACCGGCAACCGGGAAGGAAGGACAGCAATGGCGCACAGGAATTCGCTCGCCCGGCTTCGCCTCTTCGCGAGGGCGCTGGCGACGATATGTATATCTAGCTTAGCGGCAGGCGCTGCCAACGCCGCCACAAATCCGTGCGAGCCGGAGATCCTGCGCGCCGCGGATCGGTACGGCGTGCCGGCTGGCATTCTCTATGCGGTCGGCTTGACAGAGACAGGAAAGAAAGGCAGCCTTCAGCCTAATGCGTTGAATATAGAGGGAAAAGCAGTTTTCCCGCGCAGTCGGGATGAAGCGCTCTCCACCTTCGAGAATGCCCGCCGCGAAGGCAAGACCTTGATTGACCTCGGCTGCATGCAGATCAACCAGTACTATCATGGCGATCATTTCCGCAGCGTCGGGGACATGCTCGACCCGCATCAGAATGTCGACTATGCCGCACGCTTCCTGGCAGCCTTGCACGCCCGGCACATGACCTGGTCGATGGCCGTCGCCCGCTACCATGCCGGCCCTGACAACGACCCGGCGCAGAAGGTCTATGTCTGCCGCGTCATCGCCAACATGGTCGCCACCGGCTTCGGCAAGTGGACGCCGAACGCCAGCGCATTCTGCAATCAATAGTTGCTTTCTCCTGAGTACCGATGGGCCCCGCAGGCCTGCACGCCGGCGCAAATATTCATTCGCGAACAGCTGGCACCTACACACCTGCGCAATCGCTTTTATTACGGCTCCCAAAAAAACTCCCAAGAAAATAGCTACAAGAAATGATGGTTTTTCAGGATTCGTCGACCCGGCTACCCCTTTCCGTACGGGGCAAGTGAATTGATTCGGAGGGCGGGCCGATGATCGTGATCGTTGACGAGCGAGAGCTCGTGACAGAGGGGTACTCGTCACTTTTCGATCGCGAAGGGGTGGCCACGGCCGGCTTCGCGCCAGGCGAATTCGGCGAGTGGGTAAGCTCCGCCGCCGACACCGATCTCAGATCCGTCAGGGCCTTTCTTATCGGCGACTGCCGCGAAGGCGCGATATCGCCGCGCCAGATCCGCGACCGGACCGGCGCGCCGGTCATCGCGCTCAGCGAACACCATTCGCTCGAACATACGCTGCGGCTGTTCGAAAGCGGCGTCGACGACGTCGTCCGCAAGCCTGTCCATATCCGCGAGATCCTTGCCCGCATCACCGCCATCCGACGCCGAGGCTCCGAAGAGGCCGCCTACACCGAGGTCGGCTCGATGCGCATCTTCATGGATGGCCGCGATCCGGAGATCGACGGCGAGCCGCTGCCGCTGCCGCGGCGCGAGCGGCGCATCCTGGAATATCTGGCCAGCAACCGCGGCCGGCGCGTGACCAAGACGCAGGTCTTCAACGCCATCTACGGCATCTTCGACGACGAGGTCGAGGAGAACGTGGTGGAGAGCCACATCTCGAAGCTGCGCAAGAAGCTGCGCGAGAAGCTCGGCCACGACCCGATCGATTCCAAGCGGTTTCTCGGCTACCGGCTGGTGTTTTGATGGACGCCCTAGAGCATGATCCCGAACCGAAGGTCAGCGAAAGCAAAAAGTGGAAAACGGTTTTCGGACAAAGATCATGCTCCAGCAAAGAGTTTGGGGCGCGATGGCGATTCAACGAAACGCCATCACGCACAAGGCACATCCCGCGCCAGCCTCGCGCAAGACACGAGGCATAGTTTTATGGCCTCCTACCCAGGCACTGCGGAGATCAATCGATGAGCCTCTATGGAATGATGCGGACCGGCGTTTCCGGTATGAACGCGCAGGCCAACCGATTGTCCACGGTGGCTGACAACATCGCCAACTCCGACACCACCGGCTACAAGCGCTCCTCGGCCGAGTTCTCGTCACTGATCATGCCCGGCACCGGCGGCGCCTATAATTCCGGCGGCGTGACGACTGCGATCCGCTCCGCCATCAGCACGCAGGGCGTCATGACCTACACCACCTCGGTGTCGGATCTTGCCGTCAACGGCGACGGCTTCTTCGTGGTGCAGGATGCCAGCGGCACGCCTTACCTGACCCGCGCCGGGTCCTTCGTCCCGGACGCGCAGGGCCGATTGGTCAACGCCGCAGGCTACCAGCTCATGGCCTACAGCTACGCCAATGGCGACCCTGCAGCGACCGCCAACGGCTTCGAAGGGCTCGTGCCGGTACAGATTTCCGACCAGGAGATGACGGCGACGCCGAGCACGGACGGAATCTTCAGCGGCAACCTGCCGGCCGGCGCTACTCCGGTCGCGGCCGGCAGCCTGCCCTCCACCAACAGCGCGACCGCCCAATACACGTCGAAAACCTCGCTGGTCGCCTACGACAATCTCGGCAACAAGAAGCTGCTCGACGTCTACTTCACCAACACCGGCGCCGGCACCTGGGAGGTCTCGGTCTTTGATCAGTCGAAGGCGACGCCGGGCACCTCATTCCCCTATACGGGCGGCGCGCTGGGTACGGCCAACCTCACCTTCGACACCACCACCGGCAAGCTCACCGGCGCGACCTCGGGCGTCTCCTTCACCGTTCCGGGCGGCCAGACCCTCAACCTCGATCTCTCCAAGCTGACCCAGCTCGGCACCGGCTTCACCGTCGCCGATGCCAAGGTCAACGGCAACGCGCCGAGCTCCATCCAGAAGGTGCAGATCGGCCAGGACGGCGTCATCTACGCGCAGTTCGCGGACGGCTCGACCAAGGCGCTTTACAAGATCCCGCTTGCCGACGTTCAGAGCCCCGACAACCTCACCGCCATGCCCGGCAACGTCTATGTGCAGAGCACCGATTCCGGCGCGGTCCATATCGGATTTGCCAACGAGGGCAAGCTCGGCTCCATCGTCTCCGGAGCGCTTGAAAATTCCAACGTCGATATCGCCGAGGAATTGACCAACATGATCGCGGCGCAGCGCAGCTACACCGCCAATTCCAAGGTCTTCCAGACCGGCTCGGACCTGATGGACGTCCTCGTCAACCTGAAGAGATAAACGACGGGCGCCGCCCCGTGAAAGATCAGCATGTCGCTTTCCTCCGCACTAAGCATTGCCCAGTCGGCGCTTCTGGCCACGTCCAAGCAGACCAGCGTCGTATCGCGCAATGTGGCCGATGCGTCGAACCCGGACTATACCCGTCGCATCGCCGTGGTGACCAGCACGGCGCCCGGCGCCAGAATGGTGGAAATCCAGCGTACCGCGAATGACCTTCTGTTCCGGCAGAACCTTTCGGCACTGTCGGCATGGAGCGGCCAGAGCGCGCTCTACGACGGCATGGATCAGCTCGATCTGTCGGTCAACGGGGTCGACAATGGGTCATCGCCCTCGACGGCAATCGCCAACCTGCAGAAAGCCCTGCAGCTCTACGCCACCACGCCGTCGAACCAGAACCTCGGCACCGGCGTCGTCGACGCCGCCAAGCAGGTGGTGAATTCGCTGAACAGCGGCACCAAGGCGATCCAGGATTTCCGCACCCAGGCGGACAGCCAGATCGCCACGGCCGTCAACGACCTCAACTCGCTGCTCAGCCAGTTCCAGGACGCCAACAAGGCCGTCATCTCCGGCACCCGCTCGGGCACCGATGTATCCGACGCGCTCGACCAGCGCGACGCGCTTTTGAAGAAGATATCGGAATATGTCCCGGTCTCGACATTCACGCGCGGCGACAACGACATGGTCATCACCACCAAGGACGGCTCGACGTTGTTCGAGACCGTGCCGCGCTCGGTGACCTTCACGCCATCGTCCGGCTATTCGGCCGGCACGCCCGGCAACACGATCTACATCGACAACGTGCCGGTTTCCGCGGGCACCGGCGACAACACCACCGCCGACGGCAAGCTGGCGGGCCTGTTGAAGCTGCGCGACGGTGTCGCCTCGACCATGCAGAGCCAGCTCGACGAAATCGCGCGTGGCCTGATCACGGCGTTTGCCGAGACTGCGCCGTCGCAGCCCAATGCGACCGGCCTGTTCACATGGTCCGGCGCGCCGGCGATTCCGGCGGCCGGCACCCTGGTCGACGGCCTCGCCGGGTCGATCAGCGTCAACGCCGCCTTCGATCCGAGCGCCGGCGGCAATCCCGCGCTGCTGCGCGACGGCGGCGCCAATGGCGTGGCCTATGTCGCCAACACCAGCGGCGGCGCATCCTATGCGGACCTGCTGATCGGTTACGGCAACAAGCTGGATCAGCCCATGGCCTTCGATACTTCCACCGGCATTGCCGTCAGCTCTGGCGTCTCCGACTATGCGGCCAACGCCATCGGGTGGTTCGAAGGCGTGCGCCAGCAGGCCTCGACCAATGCCGACAGCAAACAGGCGCTGGCCGCACGCACGGCCGAGGCGCTGTCGAATGACACCGGGGTCAATGTCGACCAGGAGATGTCCCTGCTTCTCGACCTCGAGCACACCTATCAGGCATCGGCGCATATGATGAAAACGGTAGGCGACATGCTGGATTCCCTGTTGGCGGCGGTGGGATAATTCATGAAAGCGACAGGCGTTTCCTCGGCCGCCATATCCAACGCGCTGCGCTACCAGCAGGCGAAGATGCAGGCCGACCTCATCAAGGCGACGAAGGAATCTCAGACCGGCACGGTCGCCGATATCGGCCTGGCGCTTGGCAGCCGCACGACCCAGGCCGTCACCTTTCAGCGCGACCTCGACCGGCTGAACGGCATTGTCGATTCCAACGCGCTCGTCACCGCGCGCCTGACATCGACCCAGAATTCGCTCGGCCAGATCGCCGACAGCGCGCAGAGCTTCCTGTCCGCCCTGACCAGCGGCGTGTCGGGCGACTCCTCGACCAGCATCCTGCAGACCGCCGGCGCCTCGGCGCTGCAGCAGATGACCGGCATCCTGAACACGAGCGTCAACGGCGAATATCTGTTTGCCGGCACCAACACCGACGTCAAGCCAATCGACGACTTCAACGCCGCCGGCTCGCCGGCAAAGGCTGCGTTCAACGCCGCTTTCACCAGCTATTTCGGCTTCACTCAGACCGATCCGGCTGCGGCCAACATCACCGCCGCGCAGATGGACAACTTCATCACCACGCAGGTCGAGCCGCAATTCCTGGGTTCCGGCTGGCAGGCCAACTGGTCGAGCGCCACCGACGAGCAGATCACCAGCCGAATTTCGCTCAACGAGACCACCCAGACCTCGGTCAGCGCCAACGATCAAGGCATCCGCAAGCTAGCAATGGCGGCCGCCATGGTCAGCAGCATGATGACCGGCAGCATCAGCGAGGCCGCGCAGAATGCTGTCGTCAGTCGCGCGCAGGCACTGGTCGGCGAAGCCATCGGCGGCATTACGCAGATACGGGCCGAAACCGGCATTGCGCAGCAGCGCGTGTCCGATGCCAGCGACCGCATGAAGACCCAGGTCGACCTCTTCGAGAAGCATATTGTCGATCTCGAAGGCGTGAACCCGGCGGAAGCGGCGACCCGCGTCGCCGACCTGACGCAGCATATCGAGACATCCTTTGCCTTGACCGCCCGTCTGCAGCAGCTCAGCCTGCTCAAATATCTGACTTGAACACGTAAACCGGAACGCCAGAGCGCCGACGATGTATCAATTCTCCTACGCCGACATCCAGACCGACTCCGTCGCCGATGCCAAGGACCGGGAGCGGCAGCTGCTCACCCGCTCGATCGACATGCTGGCGGCGGCGGCCGCGGTCGGCACCGACTCCATGGAGGCGGTCGAGGCGCTGCATTTCACCAATCGCGTCTGGACCACTTTCGTCGAGGATCTCGGCTCGAGCGACAACGCGCTCCCCAAGGAGCTGCGCGCCAACCTGATCTCCATCGGGCTGTGGCTGCTGCGCGAGACGGAGGACATCCGCCAGGGCCGCACCAACAATTTCGAAGGATTGATCGAGGTCTCCCAGATTATCCGAGACGGCATCCAATGACCAACACGCTTAAGATCTCGCTGAAGCCCAACGAGAAGATCTATATCAACGGGGCGGTCATCCGCGTCGACCGCAAGGTCACGATCGAGCTGATGAACGATGTGCAGTTCCTGCTCGAAAGCCATGTCATCCAGGCCGACCAGGCCTCGACGCCACTCAGGCAGCTTTATTTCGTCGTGCAGATCATGCTGATCAACCCCGCTGGCGCCGCGGAGGCGCGCGACATGTTCCGCCGCTCGCTGCCGATGCTGATCGCGAGCTTCGACAACCAGGACATCTGCAACAGCTTGAAGCAGATCGACCGCATGGTTGGCGAGGACGAGATCTATGAGGCGCTGAAGGCGATCCGCGCGCTCTATCCGCTCGAGCGCAAGGCGCTCGAAGACAATGACGACATTCCAGAAGAGCCGCGCGCACTGGCTGTAGGAGCATAAGATGGCTGTCGACATGACGACAACGATCCCGGTTGGCGCCAACAAGGCCAGCCAGCAGACCTCGAAGACGGCGGTGGACTACCAGTCGTTCCTGAAGCTCTTGATCGCCGAGATGAAGAATCAGGATCCGACCAAGCCGATGGATTCCACGCAATATGTCGCGCAGCTCGCCACCTTCTCCCAGGTCGAGCAGTCGGTGCAGACCAACACCAAGCTCGACCAGATCATGCAATCCTCGGCGCTCTCGCAGGCCGACGCGCTGATCGGCCGCTCGATCACTTCGGCCGACGGCAAGACCACGGGCACGGTGGCGTCGGTGACGCTCTCCAGCAGCGGCCTGATCGCGGTTCTGCAGGACGGCACCCAGGTTCCCGTCGGCGCGGGCGTGTCGATCAAGCCGGCCGCCTGAGCAGGTACCGCAGAGGGCAGCTATGAACGAGGCCGACGCCCTCGATATCCTCCAATACGCAGTGTGGACGGTGCTTACCGCTTCCGCTCCCGTGGTGCTGGTGGCGATGGTCGTCGGCATCGGCATCGCGCTCATCCAGGCGCTGACCCAGATCCAGGAAATCACGCTGACCTTCGTGCCGAAGATCGTCGCCATCATGCTGGTGGTGGCGCTGACCGGCCCGTTCATCGGCAGCCAGATCTCGGCCTTCACCAACGTCATCTTCGAGCGCATCGAGCACGGCTTCTGACGCGAGGTCGCGGCCAGCGTCTGGCGGCCTGTTCGCAAGTTGCCGGATCGCTTGCGGCGGCGTTTCTTGCAGCTAGACTGTAGGCGCGACGGCGCCGGCCGACGTCTCAGGCGATTCAGGAAGCGATGCATCAGGCAAGAACGGCCGGCAGGCCATGTGCGGAATAGCCGGCGTCTGGCGAAGGCGCGATCCGATCGGCAGCGGCGATCTTTCCGATGTGGCCCGCATGATGCAGGCATTGGCGCATCGCGGTCCCGACGACCACGGCAACTGGAACAACGCCCGCCTGGCGCTCGGGCATCGACGGCTGACCATTATCGATCCATCGCCGGAAGCGGGCGAGCCGATGCTGACCGCCTCCGGCGACGGCGTGCTGTGCTACAATGGCGAGGTCTATAATTTTCGCGCGCTGCGCAAGACGCTGGAGGCGGAAGGCTTGGCGTTCCGCACGGTGTCAGACACCGAAGTGGTGCTCCAGGCCCTGCATCACTGGGGCCCGCGAAAAGCAGTGCCGCTGTTCGACGGCATGTTCTCATTCGCCTATTTCGATGCCCGCGAAGGGGCCTTGTGGCTTGCCCGTGACAGGCTGGGCATCAAGCCGTTGTCGGTCGCCGATACCGGCGAGCGCGTGCTGTTTGCCTCCGAAGACAAGGCGGTCCTCGCCTGCCACGGCTCTGCGCGCCGTGTCGACACGCGCGAGCTGACATTGCGGCTGGCATGGCAGAGCCGCGATTCGAGCTACAGTGTCTTTGACGGCATAGAGCGGCTGCCGCCCGCCGGCCTCTGGAGGATCACCGGCGGGGGCATCGAGAAGCGCCGCTTCTGGCATGTCCTCGACGTGATCGAGACGGCGCGCATCACCGAAGACAACACGTCCGACACCGAGCACATGGCGACGCTCGAGCGGCTGCTGGAGGAGAGTGTCGAGCTGCATTGCATCGCCGATGCCAGCCTGGCCACCGCCTGCAGCGGCGGCGTCGATTCCGGCCTGATCACCGCGCTCGCCAAGCGCTTCAGGCCCCAGTTGCACGGCTACGTCGTCGACCCGAAGCTCGGCCGCAGCGAAGCGCCGGACGCCGAGCGGACCGGCCGCCACGTCGGTGTCGGCCTGCGCCGGGTGCCTTTCGACAGGGACCGGTTCTTCGAGCTCTGGCCGCGCGCGATCTGGCATCTCGAGACCGATGGTTGGCACGCCAGCCACGCGGCGCTGCTGGCGCTTGCCGAGCAATGCCGCGCCGACGGCGTCAAGGTTTTGCTCACCGGCGAGGGCTCCGACGAGCTTTTCGGCGGCTACAAATGGCAGGCGTCGACCATGAAGCTCTGGCGCGAATCCTGGCTGCAGAGCCTGTTCCGCTCGAAGGCCAGACGAGACCGCAAATTCGGCGAACTACGCCGCACCCCGTTTCGCAACTCGATCGGTCGCGGCTCCCCCTCGGATCGTACCTTGGCGCTCAGAGCCCTGTCCCCCGAGCTAAATTTCCTGCAGACAAAGCTGTTCGACAGGCTCGAGGGCGTCGAACCCTTGGATGACCGCGCCTTCCTCGCTAGCTGCTTTTACGACCTCTACTCACACCTGCAGGATCTGCTGCATCGGCACGACCGGTTGAGCATGGCAGCTTCGGTCGAACTCAGGGTGCCGTTCCTCGAAAACCGCCTCATCGACTTCGCCCTTCATCTGCCGCGCAGGCAGAAATACCGCGGCGGGATCGGCAAATGGCTGCTGAAAAGGGTCGCCGAACGCCATCTGCCGCACGAGAACATCCGCGCCGCCAAGATCGGCTTCGACATGGCGGACGGCTTTTCAGCCGGGACTCAAGGGATGCTGCGCCGCGGCCTGTTGCGCGACGCTATGAAATGGTCGTCCTCCGAGCTGGACGATCTTATCGACCTGGCAAGGAGCCAGGAAACGTCGCGCCTGCGTCTCGTCGGCATGGAAATGCTGCTCAGGCTTTACATGAATGGCGAAACCACAGGCGACCTGACCGAGGCCCTGGATGCCGAGGCGAAAAAATCCAAATAGCCAAGAGTTGGTCCAGACCGGCAAGATGCTTGACTTAAAGCTTCGCCGACGCATTTTCGCCTTTGCCTTCCTGTTGTTGGGCCGCACTCTTGGCGAGTCGCCTCCCTCTCCGGGCGCGGCGAACCTCTACAGCGGACGAAGGCGCGCCCATGATCGACGACGAGCCGGAAAGCGAACGCGTCTCCGCGCTGGCGCCGTTCCGGCATGGAATCTTTCGAGCCGTCTGGGCGGCCAGCCTTGTGTCGAATTTCGGCGGGCTGATCCAGGGCGTGGGTGCCGCCTGGATGATGACCACGATCGCCACCTCGTCCTATCAGGTGGCGCTGGTCCAGGCCTCGACCACCTTGCCGATCATGCTGTTCGCGCTCGTCGCCGGCGCCATCGCCGACAGCTTCAACCGCCGCAAGGTGATGCTGGTGGCACAGACCTTCATGCTGGTCGTCTCGGCGCTGCTGACCTTGTTCACCTGGCAAGGCTGGGTGACGCCGTGGACGCTGCTTGCCTTCACCTTCCTGATCGACAGCGGCACGGCGCTGAACAGCCCGTCATGGCAGGCTTCGGTCGGCGACATGGTGCCGCGCGCCAAGGTGCCGGCGGCGGTCGCGCTCAATTCGCTGGGCTTCAACATCACCCGCAGTGTCGGCCCGGCGATCGGCGGCGTCATCGTCGCCGCCGCCGGTGCCGCGGCCGCCTTTGCCGCCAATGCCATCAGCTATATCGGCCTGATCTTCGTGCTCGCCCGCTGGAAGCCGGCGCTACCCGAGCAGACTCTGCCGCGCGAGTCGCTGGGCGCCGCGATGGGCGCGGGCCTGCGTTATGTCGCCATGTCGCCCAACATCGCCAAGGTGCTGGTGCGCGGTTCGGCCTTCGGCTTCAGCGCAGGCGCGGTGCTGGCGCTTCTTCCGCTGGTGGCGCGCGACGTCGTCAAGGGTGATGCGCTCACCTACGGCATCATGCTCGGCGCCTTCGGCATCGGCGCGGTCGGCGGCGCGCTGATCAGCGTGCGGCTAAGGCAGTTGCTGTCGAGCGAGGTGATGGTGCGCATGGCGTTTGCCGGCTTCGCGCTTTGCGCCCTCAACGCCGCCGTCAGCCATAATGGCTGGCAAACGTCCGCGGGCCTGCTCATCGGCGGCGCCTGCTGGGTGATCGCGCTCTCGCACTTCAACGTCACGGTGCAGATGTCGACGCCGCGCTGGGTGGTCGGCCGCGTGCTGTCGATCTACCAGACGGCGACCTTCGGCGGCATCGCGCTGGGCAGCTGGATCTGGGGCGTCGTCGCCGACGCGCATGGCGCCGAAGCCGCGCTGATCGCGGCGGCCGTCGCGATGCTGGCCGGCGCGGCCATCGGCTTCGTCCTGCCATTGCCGAAGCAGATGGTGCTCAATCTCGATCCGCTCAACCGCTTCAAGGAACCGACGCTGTTGCTCGACCTCAAGCCGCGCAGCGGCCCGATCGCCATCATGATCGAGTACATCATCCGCGAAGACGACGTGCCGGAATTTCTGGCGACCATGGCCGAGCGCGGCCGCATCCGCCGCCGTGACGGGGCGCGCAACTGGACGCTCGCGCGGGATCTCGAAAATCCGTCGGTGTGGATCGAGCACTATCACACGCCGACCTGGGTCGAGTATATTCGCCACAACCGGCGCGCCACCCATGCCGATGCCGTGGTCGGCGAACGCATCCGCGCGCTGCACAGCGGCGAGAACCCGCCGCGCGTACGCCGCATGATCGAGCGCCCGACCAGGGCAGGCACGACGCTTGTCTCGCCCAAGGGCCCGATCGATCACTGATCTTCTGGCCGATCAATGGCCTGTGATGCTGTCGGCGAGGGCAGCCAGCCTTGAAGTGTGGCCGAGCCCTTCCGCTTCGCGCTGATCGGCGATGCGGTAGAGCTGGTACATCGAATGCACGCCGAGCCAGCGGAACGGCTCCGGCTCCCATGGCCGCACCTTGCGGTTGACCCAGGGCAGCCGCGTGAGTTCGCTGTCGTGGCCGAGCACGAGATCAGTCAGCGTGCGTCCCGACAGGTTTGAGCTCGACACGCCGAGTCCGACATAGCCGCCGGCCCAGCCGATGCGGGTCGCGGGATCGAGGCCGACCGTCGTGCACCAGTCGCGCGGCACGCCGAGCACGCCGCACCAGGCATGGTCGATGCGGCACCCAATTGTCTGCGGCAGGAGCGTCGTCAGGATCGAGTGCAGCTGGTCGATCGTCGCCTGCTGCGTCTGGCCGTTGACGTCGGTGCGCGAGCCGTAGCGGTAAGGCACGCCGCGGCCGCCCATGGTGATGCGCCCCTCGCGCGTGCGCTGCGCATAGCAATAGGCATGCGCGGCATTGCCGAGCAGCTCATGCCCTTCCCAGCCGATCTTGCGCCAGAGCTCTTCCGACAGCGGTTCGGTGACGATCTGCGCGCTATTCAGCGCCAGCCAGGTCCTCTCTTCCCCCGGAATGCCTGCCGTGAACCCTTCGGTGGCACGGATGATGGTTTCGGCTCGCACCGTGCCGCGATCCGTACTCACCACGCCCTTGGCGATCGCGGTGACCGTCGTCTTCTCGTAGATCGAAACACCGAGACGCTCGACCACCGCCGCCAGCCCGCGCACCAGCTTTGCCGGCTGCACCCGCGCCTGGCCGTGGATGACGAAGCCGCCCATGACATCTTTGATGTTGATGCGCGCCCGCGTCGCAGCCTGGTCCAGCAGTTCGATCCGTTCGGGCTCGGCGTCCCAGGAGCGGATCGTCTCGCATTCCTCGCGCGCGCGTTCCAGCTGCGCCGGATTGGTGGCAACCGTCAGATTGTCGACACGGCGGATATCGGCGTCGATGCCCTCTTCGGTCGCCACCCGGATCACCTCATCGACGCAGCCGGCCATTGCCTTCTGCATGGCGGTGACCCCCTGGCGTGTCGAGGTCTTCAGATATTTCTCGCGCGACCAGCCGAAGCCGCCCGACAGCCAGCCGCCATTGCGCCCCGATGCGCCGAAGCCGGCAAACTCGCGCTCTACGAGCACGATGCGCAACGAGGGCCTGGCCTTCTTCAGGTAGTAGGCGGTCCAAAGCCCGGTATAGCCCGCGCCGACGATCGCCACATCGACCTCGATGTCGCCAGGCAGAGGCGGACGCGGCGTTGGAACATGGTCCAGATCCGCATACCAGAACGAGATGTCGCCGTTGCGCTTGACTTGCATGGGGTGGCTTCCGGGAGTGACGTCTAATTGGCCGGGCTGTCGATCGGGGTCAACCTTCGCCGGCCAGATCGCGCCGCGCCTTGTCGAGTTCCTCGGCGTAGCGGCGCATCAGATGGCTTTCGGTGAGCAGGCCGAGAACGATGCGTTCGTCGAAGTCCTCGACCACCGCCAGTTCCTCGGCGCCCGTCCGCTGGAAGGTCTCGGCCGCGGTCTGGACGTTCATCGAGGGCACCAGCACTGCGTCCTTGAACTGGGCAAGCGCGCTCACGGGGGTATCGTCATCGGAGCGATCGCTATGCAGTTCCGGCACCAGCAGCATGCCGACATACTGGTCAGCCTGCTCGACGGCGATGACGCGCTGCGCCGAGCCGAGCGGGATCTCCTTGCGAAATTCGGCAAGGGTGGTCGAAGCGGGAATGGTGCGGACGTCCTTGCGCATCATCGAGCCGACGGTGAGGCTGCGCATCCAGCCTACATCATGCGCACTGCGGATCGTTTCGCCGCGCAGGTGGAAGCGCCAGGTCGAGAAGGAGTAGCCGAAGGTCTCGCGCACCAGGATCGCCGACATGATCGAGGCCGCCAGCACCACGCCGGTCAGCGTCAGGTCTCGGGTCGATTCCAGCGCCAGGAACGTCATGGTCAGCGGACCGCCGACGACGCCGACCGCAAGCGAGGTCATGCCGACGACAGCAGCGACCGCTGGGTCGATGCCGGCCGACGGCGCTGTCAGCGCCATGACGCCGGCAAAGACCTTGCCGAGCAACGCTCCCAAAAACAGCGAGGCGAAGAACAGGCCGCCGCGGAAGCCCGAGCCGAGCGAGATGGCCGAGGCGGCCAGCTTCATCACGAAGACACTCGCCACCACCGGCAGCGCGTAATTCATGGCAAACTCGCGATGCAGCGCGCCATGGCCGCTGGAGAGCACTTGAGGCGTGACCAGCCCGAGCAGACCGACGAAGATGCCGCCGATGAAGGGCCTGACCGACGCGTCGATCGACAACCGCACGAAGAGCGACTCGACGATGCTCACCAGATGCATGATCGCGATCGAAGCTGCCCCGCCAAGCAGCCCCAGCAGCAGGAATGGCACATACTCACTCGCGGTCAAATTCGGCAGACCCGACAGTTCCAGCGGAAACGGCACGCCACCGAACATTTCCGCCGTCAGGGAGGCAGAGATCGCGGCCGCCATCACCGGCGCCACATTGGCGACGGAGTAGATGCCGATGACCAGCTCGAAACCATAGAAGGCGCCGGTCAGCGGCGCGTCGAAGGCGGCGGCGATCGCACCGGCGGCCCCACAGCCGACCAGGATGCGCACGTCATTGCGGCGCAGGTGGAAGGCGCGTGCAAGCCGGGAAGCCATGCCGGAGCCGACCTGCGTGTAGCCGGCCTCCAATCCGACCGAGGCGCCGAAACCGCTCGAAATCATTGTTTGCGCCACGATGATGAAAGTGTCGGTGAGCGACATGCGCCCGCCATAGAGCGCGTTGGCCTCGATCGGATCGACCGGCGTGCGGAACTTGCGCTTTCTGAGCCAAATGACGGAAAGGCCCAGCAGCAGGCCGCCGATCGCCGGAAACATCGCCTGCACAGGGTCGGCCAGCGAGAACATCGCCGACAGCCGGCCGCCCGGCTGCACGTCGAACAGCAGAAAGTGCATGCCTTGCACCAGCGCGCTCATACCGGTGACAAGCGCCCCCGCGATCACGCCGACCAGGCCCGCCATCAGAACGATCACGATGCCGCGCGCCTCGAGCACGGGGATCGAGCTGATCAGCACCGCGCGAAGTCGGCGGGCATAGACTTGTGGGTCGTTTCTGGCAGGCAACGGAACGGCTCGCCGGTATGCGGAAGAAAACAGCTGCCGTGGGTGATACGCGCGGCCGCTATGCGTGGCAATCGCAATGCCGACCGCTTGTGGCGCCATTTTGGCGTTGCGCGAATTAGCCTTAAACAAGACTTGCAGCGCAACCAAGGAGATAGACTTACTCAGCTACCGGAATGGTCAGCGGGCCACAGTCGTCCTCCGCGACAAAGATCGCCAGCAACTCAGCCGGCTCGGTAGCGCTGGCGTTTTCGGCGAAAGCATGGATCGCGCCAGGCGCTTCGAACCAGGTCTGGCCCTGAGTGTAGGTCACCGCCAGGCTGCCCTCCATCTGAGAGCGCAGCGCTCCCTTCATGACGAAGGCCGTGACCGAGCCGGGATGACGATGTCGCGGCGTGTAGGCATTGGGCGGGAATTCGACCAAAGCCGTGGTGATCGAATGCCCGGGAACATTCGGCAGTTTTTTCGCAGGACAGCCGCTTCACCGTGGTGGTCGGACGCGCCGCCGCCCCTTCCCCGGCATTGGCCCCCATCTTGTGGATATGCAGGTCCATTCCGCCGGTCACGGTGGTTGCCCTGTTGGCCTGGACTGCGGCCATGCCAAGCAGTCCCGCTGTGGTCGCGGCGACGCCGAGCAACACGAGGCCTGGCGAAGAAACGTCTTCGGTCATGATGGCCTCACTCACCCGATAGCCTGAAACCGGCGCGCCAGCCAAGCTCGCTGACGGCTTTGTCGGTCGTGACGTGGCTGTTCGGCTCGGCGACATTGAGGACGCCCTGTTCACCCCGTTCGACGGCAAGCAGAGCCGCGTAAGCGGCGGCGTCGACATGGACGGCCGGCTCCGCGGCGCTTTCCGCTCCGGTGCCCGGTCCGTAGAGATGGCCGTAGCGCAGGACGATGCCAGTGACCGGCGAAGCGCCGAGCACATGCTTCTCCAGCGCAATGACGCCGCCGACGCTGACGGCTCGGCCGCCCTCGGCGCCGCTGTCCAGCGGATCCGTCTCGGCATGCGGTTCTGAACCAGGCGCATAGACCCAGGCGATGCTCTGTGCGATCAGCCGCTTGGCGTTAGCCGCCTTGGCCGCCTCGACGAGGTTGCGGGTTCCTTCGTCACGGATGCGGGCGTTGCGGGTGGTTGCCTCAGCCATCTTAGACGGATCGAGCCCTGCCGGCAGGTCTGTGAGCTGATGAATGACGATCTCGGACCTGGCTGCCACGACTGCCGCGCGCAGCGCGTTGGCATCGAACACGTCGACCACCACCGGATCGGCGCCGAGCGCGCGAAGGTCCTCGGCTCTTGCCGCCTGGCGCGTCGTCGCCGTCACCTGATGCCCGGCAGCCACCAGCTGCGGCACCAGCCGGCGGCCGATTGCGCCCGAGGCGCCCGCGAGAAAAATGCGATGGCCCATCGTCTTTCGCTCCTCGATAAGATAATATCAGTATACGAACAACATATAAGAGTTCTGATATTATGCGCAAGGGGAATCCCTCCATTCCGTCCGCCGGTGAAGGCAAACGCGGCGAGCCAAGCTATCTCGGATATCTACTGCGCCAGGCGGCCGGCACCTACCGCTTGAAGGTAGAGCGGGCGCTCGATGAATATGGCGTGACGCAGGCCCAGTTTGCGGCGCTTACCATGATCTCGGCCTATCCCGGCCTGTCCAATGCCGACCTGGCCCGGCTGGCCGTGCTGACGCCACAGACGGTGAGCGTGATTGTCGGCAATCTGGAAAAAGCCGGCTCCCTCGTCCGCCGGCCGCATGCCGTTCACGGCCGCATCCAGCATCTCGACCTCACGGACAGCGGCCGCGGCCTGCTGAAGAAATGCCGGGAACGCGTCTACAGGCTTGAGGGCGAGCTGACCGCCAGCCTCTCCGCCGAGGAGGAACGCGCCGTGCGGCGCTGGCTGGTTGCCGTCGCGACCGCGGACGCGCCGCAGGCGTAAATGTCTCGAAGGGTCAGATCGGTGCACCGCCGGCCGTTTCGTAAAGTGTGAGCTTGCGATCGACGATGCCGAGTTCCGCCCAGCTCGCGCGCCATTCCGCGATGTGCGCCGATTTGAAATGGGCTTCGAGCGCGGCGCGATCGCTCCAGGCTTCCGAAACATGGATTAAGCCCAGGTCCAGTACATCCTGCGCGTAGGAATAGCCGAGGCAGCCCGACTCGGCGCGGCTTGCCAGGATCATGCGTTGCATTGCGGGCTTTGCCTGTTCGAGCTTGTCGGCCGGCAGCCGAACCGTGCCGATGATCAGCAGCATGCGATTTTCCTTGCGTTCCGACGGGTCGAGGCGGCGTAGCCGCTCTCCCACCTTCGCGCAAGCTTGGACGGTTACGGTCGAGGGCCTGTCCTGTGCGTGGCGGGTCTTGATTTGGGGACGACATGGCGATCAGCGAAACACTACCGTCCGGCATGGTGGCGAAGAACGGCCGCGACGTCTTCTTCGCGCTCGGCATCGTCGTCATTCTGGCGGTGCTGTTCCTGCCGATTCCCGCCTTCCTCATCGACATCGGGCTTGCCTTCTCGATCGCGCTGTCGGTGCTGATCCTGATGGTGGCGCTGTGGATCCAGCGGCCGCTCGATTTCTCGTCCTTCCCGACCGTGCTGCTGATCGCCACGATGCTCAGGCTGTCGCTCAACATCGCCACCACGCGCATGATCCTGTCACACGGCAATGAGGGCACGCATGCCGCCGGCTATGTGATCTCCGGCTTCTCGAAGCTGGTGATGTCGAGCGACTTCGTCATCGGCCTCATCGTCTTCATGATCCTGATCGTGGTGAACTTCATCGTCATCACCAAGGGCGCCACCCGTATCGCCGAGGTCGGCGCGCGCTTCACCCTCGACGCCATCCCCGGCAAGCAGATGTCGATCGACGCCGACCTCTCCGCCGGCATGATCGACGACAAGACGGCGCAGCTGCGCCGCCGCGAGCTGGAGGAGGAATCCTCCTTCTTCGGCTCGATGGACGGCGCCTCGAAATTCGTCCGCGGCGACGCCATCGCCGGCCTGATCATCACCGCCATCAACATCGTCGGCGGTATCGCCATCGGCTATCTGCGCCACGGCATGGGCCTCGGCCAGGCGGCCGACGTCTTCATCAAGCTGTCGGTCGGCGACGGCCTCGTCACCCAGATCCCAGCGCTTATCGTCTCTCTCGCCGCTGGCATGCTCGTCTCCAAGGGCGGCACGCGCGGCTCGGCCAACCAAGCGGTGTTCGGCCAGCTCGGCGCGCATCCGCGCGCGCTTTATGTCGCGGCTTCGCTGCTGGTCATCCTCGGCCTTATGCCCGGCCTGCCGCTGTTCCCCTTCTTCGCGCTCGCCGGCGGCATGGCCGGTCTCGGCTATATCATTCCGCTGCGCCAAAGCCGCGAACGCGCCGCCGCGGATGCCTTGAAGACGCAGGAGAAGGCGAACAAGGTCGAAGAAGAGAAGAACTCGGTCAAGGCTTCGCTGGTGACCGCCGAGATCGAGCTCCTGATCGGCAAGCAGCTGTCGACCCGGCTGATGGTGGCGCACCAGGAACTGGTGTTCCGCATGTCGAAGATGCGCAAGAAATTTGCCCAGCAATACGGCTTCGTGGTGCCGGAGGTCCGCGTCGCCGACGACTTCGCCATTCCGCCCAAGAGCTATCAGATCAAGGTGCACGGCACGGTGGTCGCCGAATACCAGATGCGCGTCGGCGAGATCATGGTCCTGCTCGGCACGCGCGGCATCCCGGAAATCCCCGGCGAGGAGATCCGCGAGCCGGCCTTCGGCATGCGGGCCTATTCGGTGCTGGAGACCTTCGCCGAGGACCTGAGGCGCGAGAACTTCACCTTCGCCGACAACATGTCGGTGCTGCTCACGCATCTTTCCGAGGTGATCCGCAACAACCTGCCGCAGCTTCTCTCCTACAAGGACATGAAGGCGCTGTTGGAACGGCTCGATCCGGAATACCGCAAGCTCGCCGACGAGATCTGCACCTCGCACATCTCCTACCCCGGCCTGCAGGCGGTGCTCAAGCTGCTGCTCGCGGAGCGCGTCTCGATCCGCAACCTGCACCTGATCATCGAGGCCATCGCGGAGATCGCACCGCATGTACGCCGCACCGAGCAGATCGTCGAGCATGTGCGCATCCGCATGGCGCAGCAGATCTGCGGCGACCTCTCCGAAGGCGGCATGCTCAAGGTGCTGCGCCTCGGCAACCGCTGGGACCTCGCCTTCCACCAGAGCCTCAAGCGCGATGCCAAGGGCGAGGTGCGCGAGTTCGACATCGATCCGCGCCAGCTCGAGGAATTCGGCCAAGACGCCACCAAGGCGATCCGCAAGCATCTTGAGGCCGGCGAGCGCTTCGTGCTCGTCACCGCGCCCGACGCGCGTCCCTATGTGCGCATGATCATCGAGCGGCTTTTCACGACATTGCCGGTGCTCAGCCATGTCGAGATCGCCAAGGGCGTCGAGATCAAGGTGCTCGGAACGATCTCGTGAACGCGCTCTCGCAAGGCGTCGTCATCGCCGCCTTCCTCGCCTTCTGCCGCATCGGTGCCTGCTTCATGCTGATGCCGGGCCTGTCGAGCGCCCGCGTGCCGCTGCAGATCAGGCTGTTCGTGTCGGTCGCCGCCACTGGCGGCCTGCTCGCTTTCCTGTGGGACCGCATCTATCCGTTCGTCGATCCGCGCCCGCAGGTCCTGGCGCCGATGATCGTCTCCGAGCTGCTGGTCGGCGGGCTGATCGGCGCCATGACCAGGCTCTATATGGAAGCGCTGCGTTTCATGGGCTCGGCCATCGCCACGCTGATCGGCTATGGCGGCTCGGGCGGCCCTGCGATCGAGGAGCCGGAGCCGCAGGCAGCACTCGCCGCCATCATCTCGTTCTCGGCGCTGCTTTTGCTCTTCGTCTTCGATTTCGATCACGAGATCGTCAAGGCGCTGGTCGCCTCTTATCAGGTCGCCCCGGTCAACGTGTTCTTCAATCCGCAGGCAGCATTGGTCGACGTCACCGACACCGTGTCGGACGCCTTCTTCCTGGTCATTCGCCTCGGCAGCCCTTTCGTCGCCTATGCCATCCTGGTCAATCTGACGATCGGCTTCGTCAATAAGCTGACGCCGCAGATCCCGGTCTATTTCATATCCCTCCCCTTCGTCATCGCCGGCGGCATGATCATCTTCTATTTCGCCGTCGGGACACTGCTGTCGCTCTTCGTCGACGGCTTCGTCGACCTCACATTGGCGAGATAGCCATGACCGCGCGCAAGGACCGCCTGAAGAAACTGGTCAAGGTGCAGGAGCAGTTGAAGGCGCTGCACGAGACCCGCCATGCCGGTTTCGTCGCCGCCGCCGTCAAAGCCGAAGCGGAGGCCAAGGAGCTGATCGAGCATTTCGACACCGACAAATCGCTCGCCGGCCTCTTTCCTGCGCTCTACCACAAGCGCATCAACGATGCGCTCGGCCGGCAGAAACAGAACCTGGAAGATGCCAGGCAGGAGGCCGCGCTGATCGCAACTGCGATGGCGCGCACCAACATGGTCGAGCGTGCCTACAAGGACGTGCGCCGCCGCGACGAGCGCGAGCGCTCCGACCGCGAGCGGCTCGACCTCATCACGCAGAGGCGAAGGGACGACGACTAGCCTTCGCAAGCCTGCCACAAGCTTGTTCAGCCATTGTGCAGATAACAAAACCGGCAAAGGGCGAATTTTCTTGGCCATTTCCCCACCAAGCGACATCGTCATGGACGTTGCCCGCGCAGCGGAGCCGGCAGATGTCGAGGCCGCGCGGGCGGCGCTCGCCAGACGAGCGAACGGCGCTTCGGCGCCATTCGCCCTCGATCCGTCTGCGACTGTCGATGCCGGCTCCGTGCTCTCGCGCGCGACTGCCGACAAGGCGGAAGCCGCCAATCCCGCGAAGAAGTTCCAGCGCTTCGAGGCGATGGTGCTGACGACCTTCATTCAGAACATGATGCCCAAGGACACCGAGGGCGTTTACGGCAAGGGTCTGGCCGGCGACATGTGGAAGTCGCAGCTCGCCGAAAAGGTGGCCGACGTCATGGCCGCGCATGGCGGCATCGGCATCGCCCGATCAATGCTTGCCGACCACTATCTCGACGGCAAGCAGAAGGTGCCGGTCGGCCCGGTCACCGGCGGACCGCAAAAAGCGGAGATCGACCAGCAAACCAGGCTTTCGACCTCGATGGTCGAGGAGCTTGAGCGCAAGGCCGCACGGTCGATGACCGGCGACGAAACGACCATAAAAACGGACATCAAGATCTAGGGACCTACATGGCCGACCAGACGGACCTTTCCAACCTTCCCGCGCGTGCCAATGCAATGGAGGCGCCCGCCGCCGCACGACCCGGCAACCTCGCCGCCATCATCGGCCGCATCGAGGAAGTCGTGGACGAGGAGACTGCCGGCATCCGCAGCGGAACGGCCTACGACCTCAAATCCTCGAACGCGCGCAAGAGCCGGTATCTTTACGAGCTGAACCGGGCGCTCAAGGGCGCCAACGAGATCGAATTTCTCGAGCAGCATCGCGAGGGCCTGCTCAGGCTGCGCCAGAAACTGGCCAAGAACGAAGCGGCGATCCTTGCCCATCTCAACGCCGTCAACGAGGTCGCCACGCTTCTGAGGAATGCCATCCAGCGCGCCGATACCGACGGCACCTATTCGGTCGGCGAGTTCGGAATGGCCAGGGCCTGATGACAACGATCGCGGCCCGAGGGCAGGTCCGGTGATAAAATTCATCGCCGCCGCGCTGTGGATTTGCGCCGTGACGCTCGGTGCCGTCTTCTATTCCTTCCAGGCGGCCAGCCAACGCGGCGCGCCCGAACCGCCGAAGCCGATGCTGGGCGGCCTCGATTACGTCAAGAGCGACATGATCTCGGTGCCGCTGCTGCGCGATGGCACGATCGACGGCTATTTCCTCACCAAGCTCGTCTACACGGTCGAGCCGGAACAGATGAAGAAGCTGTCGGTCCCGGCGCAGGCGCTGATGACCGACCAAGTCTATTCCTACCTCTATTCCAATCCGCAGATCGATTTCACGAAGAAGGAATCGATCGATCTCGACGCCTTCCGCAAGTCGATCCGCGACACCATCAACACCCGCATTGG
Organism: Mesorhizobium sp. WSM4976; assembly: GCF_029625685.1. Lineage (NCBI taxonomy): Bacteria > Pseudomonadati > Pseudomonadota > Alphaproteobacteria > Hyphomicrobiales > Phyllobacteriaceae > Mesorhizobium > Mesorhizobium sp. WSM4976. The sequence continues at coordinate 67,290 of NZ_JARTVT010000016.1, read as the reverse complement.
CGTCGAGCTGGTGCACGACGTGCTGATCGACCAGGTCAACTTCCTCTCCAAGGATGATATCCGCGACAACGCGCTGCGCCGTCGCAGGGGCGCCGGAGAAACCGCGGCGGCAATGACCAAGGCGTTCAAGGCCGCGCCGGAGCATTGATCGCCCAGGCTCGGCACGGATCCCTCAACCGCGCTTACCCCTGTTGCGACATGACGCACGGTGACCGCGTTGACGTTTACGTCAACTCGAAGCTATATGCGCCGGTGACAGGGCCACCGCGCAGGCGCGGCGCGCCTACCTCGCCCAGCGGCCAAGCGCCGGTGCGCGTCAACGCAACCAACGAGGAGAACCGCCATGGGCGTTCAGGAGATTGCCGACAAGATCAGGTCGCGCGTGGCAAGCGCAGGTTTCGAGCATTCGGTCAAGTTCGACACCGGTAGTGATGGCGTCATCGTCATCGACGGCGCGACCGTCTCGACCACCGACGCGCCGTCCGACTGCACCGTGAAGCTGTCGCTCGACGATCTGGATTCGCTGATCGCCGGCGACCTCAATCCGACCATGGCCTTCATGGCAGGCAAGCTCAAGGTCGAGGGCGACATGACGGTCGCCATGGCGCTCAGCCAGTTGCTCGGCTGATCCCTCGTGAAGACAAGAACGCCGCGCCATGGGCGGCGTTATGTTTATTTGTCGAGGCGATTTTCCGTCCGGAATTGCGTGAAAACAAAGGTATCAGGCGACGAAGCCCGGCGCCTGCCCCTTGATCTTGCGGCCGGCGGCCTTGATCGTGCCTCTCGCCACATCCAGCGCGCCGTCCTTTAGTTCCAACGCCAGAAGCCGGTGCCGCTCATAGGGGCCGGGCATGGCAAGCGCTCCGGTGCGACCGGCCGAGAAGCCGAACCGCTCGTAATAGGGCGCATCGCCGACGAGCAGGATCGTGCCATGGCCAAGCCGCGCGGCCTCGGCAACCGCGTGCCGCATCAGCGCCGAGCCGATGCCTCCGCTCTTCAAGCCAGGCTCGACCGCCAGCGGGCCAAGCAGAAGCGCCGCCGGGCCGCCCTCACCCAGCATCACATCCCAAAGCCGCACCGTGCCGACGACGATGCCCGACGCATCGCGGGCCACGAAGGCCAGGCCCTCCGAGGGCCGACGGCCACGCCGCAGCTTCTCGGACGACTTCTTCTTGCGCTTCGGCCCCATGGCGCGGTCGAGCAGCGCTTCGCGCGCCGCAGCATCGCCGGCGCCCTCGCCCACGATGACGAAGGCCGGCGCCTGGGCGGCCCCCTCGTCCGGCGCGCCGCGCGAGCCAGCCTGTCCCCGGAGGGCAAGGGAGGGCGCAAGCACTGCCGTCGAGCCTTTCTCCCCCGCGGAGAAAAGCTCAGCCGACGGTCCGGACGAGGGGGCAATTTCGGTGGCCGCGATGGCCGATTTGGTCAAGTATTCCATGTCCGCGATCCTTCACGAGCGGAGATCTGTTCCACAAGCGAGCCCGGGCGGATGACAGCACCCACCCGGGTTGATCTGAGCGGTTTCTTGCGAACTGCTCAGATCACGTAGGATCGGAGGGGCTCGAAGCCGTTGAAGGCGACCGCCGAATAGGTGGTCGTGTAGGCTCCGGTGCCTTCGATCAGCACCTCGTCGCCGATGGTCAGCGACAAGGGCAGCGGATAAGGCGTCTTCTCGTACATCACGTCGGCCGAATCGCAGGTCGGGCCGGCGAGCACGCAAGGCGCGGTCTCCGAACCGTCATGGCGGGTGACCAGCGGATAGCGAATCGCCTCGTCCATCGTCTCGGCGAGACCGCCGAACTTGCCGATGTCGAGGAACACCCAGCGCACGCTGTCGTTGTCGGCCTTCTTGGAGATCAGCACGACTTCCGACTTGATGACCCCGGCATTGCCGACCATGCCGCGGCCCGGCTCGATGATCGTCTCGGGCAGCGCGTTGCCGAAATGCTTGCGCAGCGCCGAGAAGATCGCCTGGCCGTAGGCCTGCGCGGCGGGCACGTCCTTCAGGTAACGGGTCGGGAAACCGCCGCCCATATTGACCATCTTGAGCACGATGCCTTCCTCGGCGAGCGTCGCGAACACCTTCTTGGCGTCGCCCAGCGCGCGATCCCAGGCCGACAGGTCGGTCTGCTGCGAGCCGACATGGAACGACACGCCGTAGGCTTCGAGGCCGAGGCCCTTGGCATGGCGCAGCACGTCGACGGCCATCGCCGGCACGCAGCCGAACTTGCGCGACAGCGGCCATTCCGCGCCTTCGCCGTCGGTCAGCACGCGGCAGAACACGCGCGAGCCGGGCGCGACGCGGGCGATCTTCTCGACCTCCTCGACGCAGTCCACGGCGTAGAGGCGGATGCCGAGCTGATAGGCGCGCGCGATGTCACGCTCCTTCTTGATGGTGTTGCCGAACGAAATGCGTTCCGCGGGCGCACCCGCGTCCATAGCCATCTCGACCTCGACAACCGATGCGGTGTCGAAGGACGATCCCATCGCAGTAAGGAGGCGCAGGATCTCCGGCGCCGGGTTTGCTTTCACCGCATAGTAGATCCTGGAATCGGGCAACGCCTTTTCGAAGGCACGGAAATTGTCGCGCACGACATCGAGGTCGACGACGAGGCAGGGACCGTTCGGACGTCGGGTGGCGAGGAAGTCAAGGATGCGCTGGGTGGCCATCGGGGTCTCTCCATAACGCCTTTCGGCGCGCACAAAGGCTGCGGAACGCGGGCGCTCAGCCTCGCGAACTCGCGGTCAAACAAAGGCGGGACGTCAAATCCATGGAACCAGCCGGTGGAGACCCCGGAACCATGAAATGCCGTCTCGCGGCGATGAACCTTGGCCTTGCCCGGCCTCGGTTCGCTTTGTCTGCCTTGGCTTGGATGGGAGAACCCCGTCCGCACTGCCGGCAATGAAGGTGTGCCTCTTTAGTAACCCCGGTCTTTGGACAACCGGAAGAGAACCAGAAAGGCCCGCACCGTCGTTGCTTCAAGGTGTCCTCGGTCTTGTGGTTGGCCACTGACCGACTGGAGGGGTTGGCTCCAGTTACCTTACCGATTGCCCTCACCATTCGAGGATCGGCGGACACCCACAGGCACGTGCGACTTTGGGCAAGCGCGATATAGAAGCGAAGGGTTTCACAATCAATAAAAATCGTGAGCCCAGGTTGTAAAATTTCCGGCATCGAACAATGTTTGTCGCACTGTATCCGGAAATCGAACGATGCCAGGAACTCAAGGACCGCTGAACGCCTTCCTCGATCTGCGCCAAATGCCTGTGGCGAATGCGGAATTGGGCCCGCTCGCCGGCCTGCGCCTTGCGGTCAAGGACATCTACGACGTCGCCGGCTACCGCACCGGCTGCGGTAACCCGCAGAAATTCGAGGAGGCGCATGCCGCCTCGCGCACGGCCGAAGCGGTGCAGGCGATCCTCGATGCCGGCGCGCGATTCGTCGGTAAGACCCAGACCGACGAGCTGGCCTTCTCGCTGTTTGGCCAGAACGCGCATTTCCCCCACCCGATCAATCCGGCCGCACCCGAGCGCGTCACCGGCGGCTCCTCCTCCGGTTCGGCCGCCGCGGTTGCCGGCGGGCTTGCGAACATAGCCACGGGCTCCGACACCGGCGGCTCTATCCGCGCCCCAGCGAGCTTCTGCGGCCTGATCGGGCTGCGCACCACCCATGGCCGCATTTCCCTCGACGGCGCGATGAAGCTGGCATCGAGCTTCGACACTTTCGGCTGGTTCGCCGACGATATCGAGACCTATGAGACGGTTGGCAAGCTGCTGCTGGGCCGCGACCCGCATCAGCACCCGCTCAACCGCCCGCTGTCGATCGGCAGGCTCGACGCCTTCGTCATGGGTCCGGCGGAGGCCGCGCAATATGCGCGGATGAAGGCGCTGGCCGCCTCTGTCATAGGCCAGCCCGTGGAGACCGAATACACCATCGCCTCATTCCCCGACGAGCTTTACTGGTGCTTTCGCCGCCTGCAGGCCTTCGAGGCCTGGCGTGAGCATGGCCCGTGGATTTCGGCCGGCGGCCGCCTCAGCCCGGGCGTCGAGGAGCGTTTTGCCTTCGGCCGCACCATAGATGCCAAAAGTGCCGGCGCCGAAGCGGCGCGGCGGCTGGCTTTCCGGGCCGAGCTTGGCGCCCTGCTTGGCAATAACGGCTTTCTCGTCCTGCCCACCGTTCCCGGCGCAGCGCCACTCGCCGCCAGCACCCCGGAACAGTTCCAGACCTACCGCGAAAGGGCGCTGCATCTCTTATGCCTTTCGGGTCTTTCGGGCTTTCCGCAGATCACCTTGCCGATCGGCTCCATTGACGGCGCACCTTTCGGCCTGTCGTTGCTTGGGCCTTCCGGCAGCGACGTTGCCCTGATACGGCTCGGCCGCAGGATTCTCGACGCGGCACGAAAGGTCTGACCATGGATACATTGACCCGCATGCGCGCCTTCATCGATGTGGTGGAGGCGGAAGGCTTTTCGGCGGCGGCGCGCAAGATCGGCCGCTCCAAGGCGCTTTTGTCGAAATATGTGCGCGAGCTGGAGGACGAGCTCGGCGCGCTGCTCTTGAACCGCACCACGCGCCAGTTCTCGCTGACCGAAGCCGGCCACACCTATTATCAGCGCGCCTCGGAGATCGTGCGCGAGGTCGACAGCCTCGCCGAGGCGGTGCGCCAGTCTTCCGGCGACGTCCGCGGCAGGATCAAGCTGTCTGCCGCCCGCACCTTCGCGGATGCGCCGATCGGTCAGTCGCTGGTCGACTTCGCCAAGCAGCATCCCGACATCGTGCTCGACATCCATCTCGATGACCGCTTCGTCGACCTTGTCGAGGAAGGTTTCGACCTTGCCGTGCGCATCTCGCGGCTGGAGAACTCCTCGCTGATCGCCAGGCGGCTGGCGCCGTTCTCGGTCAGGCTGTGCGCGTCGCCGGAGCTGATCGCCAAGCATGGCGCGCCGACGAGGCCCCAGGATCTCGCCAACCTGCCCTGTATCGTCGACACCAACGGCCGCTCGCTGGCCAACTGGCGCTTCAAGGGCGAAGGCGAGGAATCCATCAGCGTCGCCGTTTCCGGGCCTATCGAGGTCAACAGCCCGATCGTGGCGAGAGCCGCCGCGCTCTCCGGCCTGGGCTTTGCCATGCTGCCCGATTTCATCGCCGCCCCCGACGTTGCGTCCGGCAAGCTGGTCACCGCGCTCGACGACCGCATCCTGGCCGGCACCGGCATCTTCGCCGTCTACCCGCACCGCCGCTATCTACCGGCCAAGGTAAGGGTGTTCGTCGACTTCCTGGTACAATGGTTCAAGACGCGCGATACGGGAGCCTGAGCAAGCGTCCCAATTTCGCCCCCTTTCTGCTAACTCTCGGGCTCGCCCTCGAAGTCAATGGAATCGCGGCACGGAATGCATTTGAAACGGCAAGCAACCATGCTGGCTTCGGCCCTTGCGGCCATATTGGCGTCGGTCGAGCAGGCTGAAGTCCACCCGCATGTCTTTGCCGAGGCCCGGCTCGACGTCATCCTCAGCCAGGATCACCAAAGTGTGACGGCGCTGCGCCACCTTTGGCGCTTCGACGACCTGTTTTCGAGTACAGTGATGATGGAGTTCGATAAGAATTCCGATCTGAAACTTGACGACAAAGAACTCAAGGAAGTGGCCGACACCGTCCACTCCTCGCTGGCCGAGTTCAACTACTTCCAGCTCGTCACCCAGGACGGCAAAGACGTGCCCATGGTGCCGCCGCCGCATCTGATGGCGAATTTCGACAACGACCAGCTGATCATCCTGTTCGAGTCGCAGCCCAAGACGCCGATCAAGCTTGCCGGGAAGATCGATATCGGCGTCTACGATCCGACCTTTTACACCGCGATCGACTTCACCGACGACGCCAACATGACCGTCGAAGGCCTGCCCTCGACCTGCACCAAGAGGGTCATTCGTCCCGATCCGGACGAGGCGATCAAGGAAAACCAGAAGACCCTGACGGACGCATTCTTCAACGACCCGACAGGCACCGACATGAGCAAGATCTTCGCCACCAAGCTCGAATTGGACTGCGCGCCGGAAGGATGATTTGGTGATGAAACCGTCGTTACGCGCAAGCAGGTTCCGCAGAAGTGTCCCACAGTTTTGCGATCGGAACCTGCGACAGACAAGGGAATCCAGGCGGATATTCGTGGGGCATCCCGCGAATATCCGCCTGGCGCTTGGCTTGCTGGTCGCCACTCTGGTGATCACCCATTTGCCCGGTGCCGCGCATGCGCAAAGCTCGCTCGGGATCGGCACCAATGACGGCATGGCGCCGACCACCACGGGTCCGTTCGCCCATATCCTGATGTGGATCAATCTCAGGCAGCAGGAATTCTACCATTCGCTGGCGGCCGCCATGAAGGCGATGCGCCAGGACGGCAGCAAGCTCTGGCTGCTGATCGGCCTGTCCTTCGCCTATGGCATCTTCCATGCCGCCGGCCCCGGCCACGGCAAGGCGGTGATCTCATCCTACATGGTCGCCAATGAAGTCGCGCTGAGGCGCGGCATCATGCTCTCCTTCGTCTCGGCGCTGCTGCAGGGCCTGACGGCGGTGGTCGTCATGATGCTTGCCTATTTCGTGCTGCGCGGCACTACCGTTTCGATGACCGACGCCGCCTGGTTCCTCGAAATCTCCAGCTTTGTGCTGGTCACCTTGTTCGGCGCCTGGCTGCTTTGGCGCAAGCTCGGCCCCTCGGTGCTGCGCCTGTTCGGAAGAGCCCCTGCCTACAGCCTCTCGGCCGCGCATGCCGGCCATTCGCATAGCGGCCATTCCCACTCGCACGCCCACGCGCATTCCAATGCCGGCCATTCTCACGGGCTTGCGCATCCAACGCATGCCCATGCCGCTCATTCGCATGCCCTGCACGCGCACCACGACCATACACATAGCCATGATCACGGCGCGCACGATCTCCATCATCACGACCATGCCGCGCACAGCCACAGTCATGAACATCAGCATCACGACCACGGCCCGGGCGAAGTATGCGAAACCTGCGGCCATTCGCATGCGCCGGATCCGGCAATGCTGTCGGGCGACCGCTTCGACTGGCGCACGGCCTGGTCGGCGGTGGCCGCCGTCGGCATCCGCCCCTGCTCCGGCGCGCTGATCGTGCTGAGCTTCGCGCTTCTCAATGGATTGTGGATGGGCGGGCTGCTGTCGGTGCTGGCGATGTCGATCGGCACAGCGATCACCGTCTCGGCGCTGGCGACGATCGCCGTGCTGGCCAAGAACTGGGCGGTCTATTTCGCCGGCGAAGGACGCATCGGCAAACGCATCCATTCCATCGTCGAGATCGGCGGCGCCGGCTTCATCTTCCTGGTCGGACTGCTGCTGCTGTCGGCCAGCCTGTCGGGCGGCGCCTGATTGTGAGCAGTGCCCCCAAGCGATATTGAGCTTCGGGTTAGGCCAGCATCACCCAGTATCGACGGACGTCAGGCGATCTTGCCGCCGAGCTCGTCCTCAATATGCGCACGGATGATCTCGTCGAAATTCTTTTCAGCCGCAAAGCCGAGTTCCCGCGCCCGCCTTGCCTCGAACCGCGTCGGCCACCCTTTGACGATCGCCCAGATGGTCTCGTCGGGCTGCTCGCGGATTCGCTTCGCGACCTCGGTGCCGGCAATGCGCTCCAGCGCCTCGATCTGCTCGCCGACGGTGACGGCGACGCCGGGCATGGTGAGGTTGCGGCGCGGTCCGACCTTGTCGCCATCGATTTCGGCCGCATGGATGAGGAAATTCACAGCCGAACGCGGGCTGGCATGGGTGTGCAGCACCGAGCGCGGCACAGGCAGGATCGCCTCCTGCCCGGCGAGCGGCTCGCGGATGATGCCGGAGAAGAAGCTGGAGGCCGCCTTGTTCGGCTTGCCGGGGCGCACGCAGATCGTCGGCAACCGGATACCGATGCCGTCGAAGAAACCGCGCCGCGTGTAATCGGCGAGCAGCGCTTCGCTCATCTGCTTCTGCGTGCCGTATGAGGTGAGCGGCGTCGGATGGAATTCGTCCGGAATGACATCCGGAAACGGCGCGCCGAACACGGCGATCGACGAGGTGAACACGAGGCGCGGCGCGAACGCCGCCAGCCGCACCGCGTCGAACAAAGCGCGCGTGCCGTCGAGATTGACCCGGTAGCCGAGATCGAAATTGGCTTCCGCCTCGCCCGAGACAATGCCCGCCAGGTGGAAGATCACTTCCGGACGCGCAGCCACGAGGGTCGCCATGGCGCCTGGCGCGGATAGATCGCCGGTGTGGATCGAGACATCTACGCCCGCGAGCGCCGGCGCCTGCGGCGGCACGATGTCATGCAGGTCGAGCGCCGTTATCTTGCGCCCGCGCAAGGCGCCGTCCCTCGCCAGCCGCGCTGTAAGTTTGCGGCCCACCATGCCGGCCGCACCCGTGACCAGAATTCTCATCTTCAGAGACCTTTCTTGCGTTGGCTGCGTCCGCGCAGCCATAGGACGACGAACAGCCCCACCATGAAGACCACCGCGATGACGGCCGCCAGCACCGTCGACACCTTGCCTGCGGCCAGCATGATGGCCGGTAGGAAATAGGCGGCGAGACCGAACACGAGCAGTATCACAGCCGCGGCGATCGCCGCGTTGCGTGTGTCACGATCCATCAGCAGGCTTTCCTGGCTTCGAGGCTGTTAGGCATAATCGCGATCAGTGATAGTGCCGGCGATCGGCGGGCGCGCCATGCGCGTGATCATGATCGTGGTGGTGGTCGTGCATGTCATGGCTATCGGCGCATTGCCCGAATTCCGGTTCGACCGTGGCATGATCGATCCCGTGCTTGGCGGCAAGCCGCTTCTTGATGGCGCTGACCGCCGCATGCGCATCGACGCCGTCGTTCAGGCAGGCATGCAGCGTCGCCATGTTGGAGGTCCCGTCGAGCGACCAGACATGCATATGATGCACCTCGCGCACGCCCTTGACTGCACCTTCGATGTCCTTGGCGATCACATCGCGGTCGAGGCTTGACGGCACGCCTTCGAGCAGGACGTGCGCCGCCTCGCGCATCAGCGACCATGCCGTCGACAGGATCAGCAGCGACACCAAGACGGAGAGGATAGGATCGATCGGCGTCCAACTGGTTGCCAGGATGATGAGGGCTGCCGCGATTGCCGCGGCGGAGCCAAGCAGGTCGCCCAGCACATGCAGGATGGCGCCCCACATGTTGAGGCTCCCGCGGTCCCCGCCATGCAGCACGAAGAAGGAGGCGATGTTGACCAGCAGACCTGCCACCGCAACCGCCAGCATCGGCCCGCCGAGCACGGGCGCCGGGTTCATCAGCCGCCCCCAGGCTTCGTAGACGATCCAGAGCGCGATGGCGAAGATGGCGATGCCGTTGGTGTAGGCGACCAGCGTCTTCACCCGGGCGAAGCCATAGGTGAGACGGCCGGTGGCGGGCCGCCCGGCGAGATGGAAGGCGTACCAGGCGAGGCCGAGCGCAATCGAGTCGGCAAGCATATGGCCGGAATCCGCGAGCAACGCCAGCGATCCGGTGAGCAGACCGCCGAGCGCCTCGACGACCATGAAGCCGCCAGTCAGACAGGCCGCGATCAGCACCCGCCTCTTGTCGGCCGAGCCGTGCACATGCCCGGCGCCGTGGCTATGACCGGCGGAACCGTGATCATGCGAAGCGTGCGCCATCGTCAAACTCCTGTCACGCTCCGAATTCGGCGCGGAAATCCTCAAGGCGCCGCTTCTGGCCGCCTTCGTCATCGAAATTCGCCGGATCGAGCCAGGCTTCGTAGGCCTTGCGCAAGGCCGGCCATTCCTTGTCGATGATCGAATACCACGCCGTATCGCGGTTTTCACCCTTGACCACAAGATGCTGGCGGAAGATGCCTTCGAACTTGAAACCGAAGCGCTCGGCGGCGCGTTTCGAGGGTTCGTTGCGGTTGTTGCATTTCCACTCGTAGCGCCGGTAGCCGAGGTCGTCGAAAAGATATCTCGCAAACAGGAACTGCGCCTCGGTCGCCGCCGGCTTGCGTGAGATCAGCGGCCCCCAATAGATGTTGCCGATTTCACCGACGCCGTTGCTTGCGTCGATGCGCATCAGCGTCTGGCGCCCGGCGATCTTGCCGCTCGCCTTGTCGATGACGGTGAAGAACAGCGGATCCTCGCTGGCTTCCGCCTTGTCGAGCCAGGGCTGGAAGGCGGCGCGGGTTTCCGGCGGGTAATCAGGCAGCCAGGCGAAACGCCCGCCGGCATCGGAAACCGAGGAGGCCTCGTAAAGGCCGTCGCCATGCTTTGCCGCGCTCAGCGGCTCGAGCCTGACTGTGCGACCCTCGACCGCCTTGCGTTCCGGCCGTGGGCGCGGCTGCCAATTCTTCAGATCTTCCGACACCGAGCACTCCAATCCGTTGACTTTTCCCAGCGGACGGTCACAAAAACGCTCGCTCACAGAAAGAACCACAGGGACGGGAAAAATGCTCCACACGGTCGCCGCCTTCGATCGTCTCGGCGAGGAAAATGCCTTCGCGGTGCTGGCGAGGGCCACCGCGCTTGCCCATCAGGGCCGCGACATCATCAATCTCGGCATCGGCCAGCCGGACTTCAAGACACCGCAGCACATCGTCGAGGCGGCGATTAAGGCGCTGCGCGACGGCCACCACGGCTACACGCCGGCCAACGGCCTCTTGGCCACTCGCGAGGCGGTCGTGCGCCGCACGCTGACCACCACCGGCGTCGAGGTCTCGCCCGAGAACGTGATGGTCCTGCCCGGCGGCAAGCCGACGATGTTCGCCGCAATCCTGATGTTCGGCGAACCGGGCGCCGAGATCCTCTACCCCGACCCCGGCTTTCCGATCTACCGCTCGATGATCGAGTTCACCGGCGCGGCGCCGGTGCCCGTGCCGATCCGCGAGGAGAACGGCTTTGCCTTCTCGGCGGATGAGACGCTGGCGCTGATCACGCCGAAGACCAGGCTGCTCATCCTCAACTCGCCCGCCAATCCAACCGGCGGTGTCACACCCCGCGCCGAGATCGAGAAGCTGGTCAAGGGCCTGGAGAAGCATCCTGAGGTCGCGATCATGTCGGACGAGATCTACGACGTCATGACCTATGACGGCGAGAAGCACTGCTCCCTGCTCAACTTTCCGGAGATCCGCGACCGGCTGATCGTGCTCAACGGCTGGTCGAAGACCTGGGCGATGACCGGCTGGCGCATGGGCTGGTCGATCTGGCCGAACGGCGACAAGGGCGCTCATCTCTACGACAAGGTGCGCAAGCTGGCTGTGAACTGCTGGTCCTGCGTCAATGCGCCGAGCCAGTTTGCCGGGATCGCCGCGATCGACGGCCCGCAGGACGATGTCGAGAAGATGATGCGTGCCTTCGACAACCGCCGCAAGATTGTGGTCGAGGGGTTGAACGCGCTTCCCGGCATTTCCTGCATCACCCCAAAAGGCGCCTTCTATGCCTTCCCCAACGTGTCGAAGACCGGCTGGAAAGCCAAAAAGCTCGCCTCGGCATTGTTGGAGGATGCCGGCGTGGCGCTGATCGGCGGCCCCGATTTCGGCGTGCTTGGCGAAGGCTATATCCGGCTTTCATACGCCAATTCCGAGCAGAATATCCTGCGCGCGCTGGAGCGGATCGAGGCGTTTCTGAAGAAGTGAACTCCACTCCCCGCGGCAAGGTCGGCGAAACCTCAGTTCCGCTCTGGTGAGTTGCCCCGCCCCGAGCCACAATCATTGCATCCTTGCGGCCGGCTGGAATCCGCCGACATGGTCTTCGCAAACATTGTCACCGCGCTGAGCGAAAGCAGATGTTTGATCCAGCGCAAGGTGCCGGGCTGCCCAGAGTCGTAGGATTATCCATGGAAACGTCAGGACAGCTCCCATGCGTAAAGGCTTGATTGAATCGGCGGCCGTCGCAATCAGCGTGGTCTTAGCCCTTGTCCCCAGGGCCGCGTGGGCACAGGCATCGGATGCCGACAGATATGCCTATGGTCCCGGGATGATGTGGTGGGGCGGAGGTTGGGCGATGATTTTCGGTCCCTTGTTCATGATCCTCTTTTTCGTCGTCCTTGTGGGTTTCGTCACTCGCTGGCAATGGGGACTGGGTCCGGTATCGCCCCATCAGACGCCGCCGGGCCGGACGCCTCTCGACATTCTCAAGGAGCGCTTCGCGCGCGGCGAGATCGACAAGAACGAGTTCGAGGAACGCCGCCGGGTGCTCGGCGACTAATTCCAGGAAAAGTGTGAGCGGTTAGGCTCGGCGCGCTGGCTCATCCGCGCCCAACAAAAGGCATTTTCGTCGCCATCACCGTCATGAACAGCACGTTGGCGTCGAGCGGCAGGCTCGCCATATGCAGCACTGCGTCGGCGACGCGCTGCACATCCATCACCGCCTCGGCGGCGATCGAGCCATTGGCCTGCGGCACGCCCACCGTCATCGGCTGCGCCATCTCCGTCAGCGCGTTGCCGATGTCGATCTGGCCGCAGGCGATGTCGAAGGGCCGACCGTCGAGCGCCAGCGTCTTGGTGAGCCCGGTGATTGCGTGCTTGGTCGCCGTATAGGGCACGGAACCCGGACGCGGCGCATAGGCCGACACCGAGCCGTTGTTGATGATGCGGCCACCCATCGGCTTCTGTCTTCGCATCGCGCCGAAGGCCGCGCGGGCGCACAGGAACGATCCAGTGAGATTGACGCCAACGAGATCGTTCCAGACCTCGACCGGGATCTCGTCGATCAGCGTCGACTTGTAGCCCATGCCGGCATTGTTGAAGAGCAGGTCGACGCGGCCGAAGGCTTCGAGCACGGTCTCGAACATATCGTCGACCTGGTCGGCCTTGCTGATGTCGCAGGCGACGGCCAATGCCTTGGCGTGCGTCTTCCCCGCCTCGGCGATCGCCTCTTCCAGCACCGCCTTGCGGCGCCCGCAGAACACTGTGTTCCAGCCTGCCTGGAGCAATGCCGTGGCGACGCTCCTGCCGATGCCGGTGCCGGCGCCGGTCACGATGGCGGTCTTCTCTGCTATGGCTGTCATCGCCGTCCTCCCGGTCATCGACGGAAAGACGTGGCATCGCAAATGCCGGGGATCATGGCAAGCCGCTGTTGGCGATAAAAGGACCAACAAAAAGGGCGGCCATTGGCGACCGCCCCGATCTGAACCGCGCTTGGGAGGAGGAAAAGCCGGTCCGACTGATTAGAATAATGCGCTTGCTGAGTTAACGAGGCATTAACGACCGGCAAGGCGGTGCGCAGCGGCGTTTACCAACACTGGTTCACCACGGCGAATTGGGCGCGTCGCCTGCCGGCACCTTGGCCGCCGAAACGGTCGCCTCGACATGATCGACCAGAGCATCCGGCAGGCCGAGCCGGCCGGCAAGCAGGTCGAGATAGCCGCGCTCGGCGCGCGTGTCGGGATCGATTGTAAGTCGCGAGGCGGTATAGAGCTCGAGCTTCTGGGCATCGGTCTTGGCGCCGGCGACCAGCTTGTCGACATCAAGCGGGCTATCAAGCTCGGCGAGCAGGAATTCTTCCGCTTCCGCGCCGATACCGGCGAGCTTAAGCTTGTCGGCGATCTTCTTGCGCTCTTCCTCGTCGATATGGCCGTCGGCCTTCGCCGCAGAGATCATCGCCCTGACCAGCGTCAGCGTGAACTCGGCCTCGCCCTGCGGCGCCTGCGCTGGATCGAAAGCGGTATCGGCCGGCGGCGGGAGCAGCTCCGGCTCACCGGATGCGGGAGCCTGCGCCGGCTCGTTGCCGGCCTTGTAATTCTGGTAGGCCTTGTAGGCGAGGCCGCCGATCGCCGCCAGGCCGCCGAGCCTGATGGCCGTGCCCGTCACCTGCCGGCCAGCGCCTGTGCCGAGCAGCACGGCGGCCAGCGCGCCCGCAGCCAGCGGATTGTCCTTCGCCATCTGCACCGCCTGCCCCGCCTTATCGCGCAGGGTCGAGCCCGTGCCGGGAATTTGCGATCCGAGAAGGTCGTCGAGCAGCTTCTTGGGGTCGAGCATCAAATGCCTCCAGGATTGGCCCGGCCGAATGCGCGCGGGCAAAGTTTCGGACCGGCAAGAGGTAGGCCCCGCGTCTTGACATTACAATGACGGCGGCTTTTCGGACGCAGGGCGCCCTAATTGCCGATATGGCGCTTGCCGCCGCGCGCTTGCGCCAGTTCCACCTGCCGATGGCGTTCGGCGTAGCGCTCGCGATCCGCATCGGAGCGCGTTTCAAAGCAATGCGGGCATGAAACGCCGATCGCATATTTCGGCGACAGCCGGTCCTCGACCGTCAGCGGATGCCGACAGGCGCGGCAAAGCTCCGCCTCGCCCTCGCTCAGTCCATGCGAGACGGACACCCGCTCGTCGAAGACGAAACATTCGCCCTGCCAGAGGCTCTCTTCGGCCGGCACCTCTTCGAGATATTTCAGGATGCCGCCCTTGAGATGGAAGACATTCTTGAGGCCGAGGGACTTCACATAGGCCGTCGCCTTCTCGCAGCGAATGCCGCCGGTGCAGAACATCGCCACCTTGCGGCCTTCAAGATCCTCACGATGTTGCTCGACCCAAGCCGGAAACTCGCGGAAGCTGGAGGTCTTCGGATCGACCGCTCCCTTGAAGGTGCCGAGCGAGACTTCATAGGCGTTGCGCGTGTCGATGACGACGGTGTCGGCATCTAAGATCAGCGCGTTCCAGTCGGCCGGCGCGACATAGGTCCCGGCGCTGGTTGCCGGATCGATATCCTCCACTCCCATGGTGACGATCTCGCGCTTCAGCCGAACCTTCATGCGGTGGAACGGCATCTCGCCGGCGCTGCTGTATTTGACTTCCAGCCCGGTCAGGCCTTCGATGGCCTCGAGATGATCCATCAGCGCGGCGATCGCTTCCCCGCTGCCGGCGACGGTCCCGTTGATGCCTTCATGCGCCAGAAGGAGCGTGCCCTTGATGCCCCGCCCGCAACAGAAGGCGGCGAGTTCCGCGCGCAGAGCTTCGTATCCGTCGAGCCGCGCGAATTTGTAGAGTGCGGCGACGCGGATTGGCTGGATTTCCGAAGCTATTGTCATGGCTATGCCACTAGACCGTGCTGAAAGCGCTTTCAAGGCAACCAACATGCAACTGGCCACGCGGCATCACGACACGCCACCCTTCGTGGACTTGGCATATTCCTTCTGCTAATCGGTTTAAAACGATCGAAATGGAGACCAGCACGTGACCAGCAAGACCGAAAAGCTCCTGTCGCTCCTCAATGGTCAGCCCGTCATCCCGGTGCTCAAGATCGCCAGTGTCGCCGATGCCGTACCGCTCGCCCGCGCTTTGTCGCGCGGCGGTTTGCGGGCGATCGAGATTACCTTGCGCACCGCCGATGCGCTGGAAGCGATCCGGCGCGTCGCGGCCGAGCTCGAGGACGCGGTCGTCGGGGCGGGCACCATCCTCGACGCAAAGCAGTTCGATGAAGCGGCCGCCGCCGGCTCGAAATTCATCGTTAGCCCGGGCATCACCAGCCAGCTCCTCGAAGCGGCCAAGGAGAGCCCCGTGCCGCTGCTGCCCGGCGCCATCACGCCCGGCGAGATCATGGCCGCGCGCGAGGCCGGCCTGCGCTTCCTGAAATTCTTCCCGGCCGAGCAGTCCGGCGGCATCGCTTCGCTGAAGGCTTTCGCATCGCCGCTCGCCGACGTGATATTCTGCCCGACCGGCGGCATAACGGCCAAGAACGCTGCGGACTATCTGAGCCTGCCCAACGTCACCTGCGTCGGCGGCTCCTGGGTGGCGCCCGACGATCTCATCAAAGCCGGCAAGTGGGACGAGATCGAAGCGCTGGCGCGCGAGGCGAGCAAGCTCAAGAAGTAGTCGGCGCTTTCACCAGGGCAGCGCGCCGTTCTCATCGAAATAGCCTCCAGTCGGTCCGCCTGGTTCCAACGTCGCCAGCCGCACGATGATCTCGGCCGCCTGCTGCACCGTGCGGCCACCTCTGTGGGCGTTGAGGTCCGTCGCGGTGTAGCCGGGAGCGGCGGCATT
The DNA here is from genome assembly GCF_029625685.1 of Mesorhizobium sp. WSM4976. Lineage (NCBI taxonomy): Bacteria > Pseudomonadati > Pseudomonadota > Alphaproteobacteria > Hyphomicrobiales > Phyllobacteriaceae > Mesorhizobium > Mesorhizobium sp. WSM4976. The sequence continues at coordinate 51,317 of NZ_JARTVT010000016.1, read as the reverse complement.
GACCATGATGCCGTGCGGCGCGAGTTCCCTGGCGAAGGCAAGCGTGACGGCGTTGAGCGCGGTCTTCGAGCTGCCATAGCCCATGACGTTGGGCGACTGGCTGTTGCCGGACGCGCGCGCCAGCGATCCGAGATAGCTGCTCACCATGACGATACGTGAAGGGAGCGATGCCAGGAGCAGCGGCAGGAACGCCTGGGTGACCCGCACCGGACCGAAGACGTTGACGTCGTAAATGGCTTTCACATCCGCGATATTCTCGCGGCTCGGCGGCCGTTCATAGCGGCCGTCCGCGTCGAGCGCGTCGACATATCCAAGGGCCACGCCGGCATTGTTGACCAGCGCATCGAGAGCGGACACGCGCGCCGTCAGGTCCCTGGTCGCGACCGCCACGCTGTCGTCGCTCGCGACGTCGAGCTCGAGCCACTCGACATCAAGCCCCTCATCACGCAATGCCTGCGCCGCGGCCTCGCCCCGCCCGGCGTCGCGTGCGCCGAGCCAGACCTTGAATCCTATTGCAGCAAGCCGCCGGGCGGTCTCAAGGCCGATACCCTTGTTGGCGCCGGTCACCAATGCAGTCTTTCGCGTCGTCATATCGATGTCTCCTTTTGGAGACCTAGACATGACGTGAGCCGGTCCGCTTCGCACGCCCGATACTCGCGTCCTCTTGCCTAATCCTCTCAGGGGCGCGTCTTCGCGTCCCCCAGGTGCGCGCTTGCGCGTCACCCAGGTGCGCGCTAGCGCGTCATCCGGGTGCGCGTCTTCGCGCCGCTTGGTTGCGAGACCCTCTCCGATCGGCGATGCTTGAAAGATGAGTGACATACTGCAGGAATTGATCGCCATGGCCGGGCGTCATGCGCGGGGGCGTCGGACGAAAACAGTGATCCCGCGCGTCACCATCGGTCGCAGCGAGGTTCCAACGCCGCCGCTGCCAGAGCTCTGCCAGCCGACCGCGCTTCTGGTCCTGCAGGGAACTAAAACGGTGCTGATCGGCAACCGCACCCTTGCCTACAGCGCCGGCAGCTATTTCGTCTATGCGGTGGAGGCGCCCGCCACCAGCCAGTTGATCGAGGCCAGCAGATCCTGTCCCTACATGGCTCTAGCCTTCGCCATCGATATCGAGCTGATCGCCGGCCTGCTTATCGACCATCGGCCGGCGATCGACGGCGACAACTTCGTCACCAACACGGCCGATGATGACCTGCTCGACGCCTGGCGACGGATGCTGCGGCTGCTCGACCGGCCGGAAGAGATTCCGGTGCTGGCGCCCATGCTCGAACGCGAGATCGCCTTCAGGCTCTTGCAGGGCCCGCAAGGCGGAAAACTGCGGCACCTTGCAAGCTCCGACGGCCGCCTGTCGCAGATCCGCCGCGCCACCGCGTGGATACGCGGGCATTACAATGAGCCCATCGATGTGACGGAACTGGCTGCACTCGCCAATATGAGTAATGCTTCGTTTCATCGCCACTTCAAGGCGGCGACGGCGATGAGCCCGATCCAGTATCAGAAGCAGCTTCGCCTGCTGGAAGCCCGTCATCTGCTGATTGCCCAACCGGGCGGCGCGGCGCAGGTTGCTTTCACCGTCGGCTACGAAAGCGCCTCCCAGTTCAGCCGCGAATATGCGCGCCAGTTCGGATTGCCTCCGGGGCGCGACGCCGCCCGGCTTCTGGCCATGGGCGAAGCGGTTGCGCTGCAAGTCGACTGAACATTAAAGCAAGTCTCCCGAAAGTGGGAACCGGTTTCGTGATAAAGACATGCGTAAAATCGAAAACCTAAAGCGCATGGAGCGAATCCGAAGGATCGCGACGCGCTTTAGGACGGGCCTGCTGGCGCCGACCTCTAAGCCGATGCAGCCACCGCAACGCCAAACAACGCCGACCGAGGACTGGTTCCCGCTCATGGATTCGAACCACGATTCACGCCTTCAAAGGGCGCTGTCCTACCATTAGACGAAGCGGGAAGACCGGGCGATCAAACATCTTTCTGGGACGAAAACAAAAGCCGCGCTGTCCCCAACGCGGCTTGTCCGGTGTCTGGCGGGATCGCTATTTCGTCTGGAAACGGGCGACCGACAGGAACTTGACCGCGTTGCCGCTGAAACGGCTGGCATCTTGCATCTCGCCATTCGTTTGGAAGCCGGCGGTGTACACTTCGCTCGGCGGCGTATGCACGATGTTATAGGCATAACGCGGAGCCGTCGTCGGGTCGGAAACCGAAGCAATGTTCACGCCGCTGCCCAGCGCCCAGCGCGCGGCCTGCGGCGGTGCCGCCACCACCATGGCCTTCGGTCCGGGCTTGAGGTCGCGGGACGAGGCTCTGCCTTCCTTGGCCGTCGTCTTCACGCCGGCGCCGATCGCCTTCGCGGGATCGCTGCCGGCCGGAAGGGCGGCGATGGCTTGGCGTGGCGAGGCCGCATCGGCCCCTGACGGGTCGTTGAACGCCGAGCGCGGCTCGGGTTCGGTCAGCGACGCAAGCTGGTATTCGGCGCCCGCGCCGCCGGCCTCGACGGTCGCGTTGGCCTGTTCGAGAACGGCCTTGACCTCATCCTGCTTGCCGGGCTGCGGCCGCGCGGTCGGCAGCACGGAAAACGCGTCGGTGGCGCTCTTGTCCTGCGAAGCCGTTTCGGCCAGCGCCAGAAGCATGTTCTTGTCCTTCGACTCCAATTCGGCCGGCATCGAGCGGTCGGGGCGCCAGGTCGGAAGCGGGATGTTGTTGACCGCCACCTGCGCTGGATCGGTGCTCGCCGCCTCGGCGGCGCTGGCTGCGCCGAACGGAACCTTATCCGGCAAGGGCGCCTTCGCCGTCGAAACCGCCTGCTCGGTCGTCGTCGAGGCATCCGCCATGGCGAACGGCACGTTCTGCGGCGTCTGCTGGCCGACATCAACCTTCGGGCGCGGCGCGAAGTCGGGCAGCGGAACTTCCTTGGGCGGCAACGCGGCGATGATCGTCTCCGGCGTATCTTGCTCCGGTTGCTGCTGATCGTCGGCGCTCTCATCCGCGACCTGCGGGAGGTTGGCGCGCTTGGCATCCTTCGGCGCAACGATCGCGATACCCGGAAGATTACTGTTGCGGGCCGGCGCGGCGCTCGCGACCTGAACCTGCTTCACAGCTTTCTGCTGAGGCGCCGGAGCGCTTTCATCGGCCGCGTCATCCGCCTCGTCGGCGCCACCGCCGAACAAGGCGGCAAGCAATCCGCCGGACCGCTTGGTCGAGCCGCCTGCGCTGGCCAGCTCGATATTGGGCGTGCCGGCGCCCTTGCGCGCCTGATAGGCGGCCAGCGCCTGCTCATAGCCGGGCAGCGGACGCCCGTCGCTCGGCACATGCAGCGTCTTGCCATTCGGGAACAGGCTGACCAGCTCCTGGCGGCTGATGCCCGGCCAGTGGCGGACATTGCCGACATCCATATGGACGAAAGGCGAGCCGGAGGTCGGGTAGTAGCCGACGCCGCCTCCCTGCATCTTGAGGCCGATGTTGCGCAGCTTCTTCAGCGGCACGCCGGGGATGTAGAAGTCCATCGCCTTGCCCAGCATGTGCTGGCTCTTCTCGGCGACGCCGCGGCTGCGCGAGCGCAGCATCGCGTTGGTCGACGGCGAGCGATAGCCGCAGACGACCTGGATGTAGTCGGTCGCGCCGGCTTCGCGATAAGCTTCCCAGACGAGGTCGAGCAGCCGCGGATCCATCTTGGTCGGCTCGTTGCGGCGCCAGTCGCGCAGGATGATGTTGATCTTGCGCAAGCCTTCCGGATCGTAGCGGCCATTGCGCTTGTAGACGATCTCGGCCTTCTCGTGCGTGTGCAGGTGATAGAGCTTGAGCGTACGAACCTCAGCCCTCGCGCCCGACATTGCTGCGGACAGGAACCCGACAGCCAAAATCACAAACGTCAGCCACCTCGGCCAGACGCTCATGTGAAAATGCCGCCCGTTTGTGTGTCGTTCGATTTTGTTCAAATCAAATGGCTTTCAGGCTGCCGTTTGTCCCCGGATTTGACCAAACGGATGCATGGTTTTCACATCCGAATATCGATCCTAATGGTTAATCATCGTTTATTGAAGCCGAAATGCGGTAACACCGTGGCGATATCCCGTCAAAAATGATGCAAGCATTTCGTGGTAAACCGCTGGTTTAGATCAAGAATCCGGCCCCGGTCAGAACACGATCTGTTACCGTTAGCGTTAATGCGTGATCCTCAGCAACCTTAGCCGCTGAAAACCCTGCGTTTTCACGTCAAAAGCGACAATTTGACTCGGTTTTTAGGCGGGCGAGCTGGTTCGAGGCTTGCCTGTCAGGAGGCAAGCCGGTCGACTCGACCAGCTTCGGGATCAATGCCATATTCTTTCAACTTGCGGTAGAGAGTCGATCGGCCGATGCCCAACCGGCGCGCGACTTCGCTCATCTGGCCATTGTAGTGGTCGATCGCGAGCTTGATCATCTCGAGTTCGACGTCGGCCAGCGCCCGCACATTGCCCCGCTCGTCCAGCGCCCGCAGCGTTCCGAACCGGGGCTGCGGCCTGGACGGGATTTCGCCGTCCGACAAGGCAGATCCTGTTGTCTGGCCAACCGTCTCATCCGCTCGCACAGCCCCTTCCGCAACCGTTTCGGTTGTGGCGGACGCCGGTTCCGCTCCGAGATTGACCGTGCCTTCCACCTGCGCCCGGATCTGCGGGAACTCCTCCTCGGTCAGCACGTCCCCCTCGGCAAGCACCGACGCGCGGAAGACCGCATTTTCCAGTTGGCGAATGTTGCCCGGCCAGTCGTAGGCCTGCAGCATCGCAAGCGCTGGCGCCGATATGCCGGCAAGGCGGCGACGCGGATCGGCCGGAGCGACCTTTTCCATGAAATGCCGGACGAGATAGGGGATGTCGTCGCGGCGGTCGCGCAGCGGCGGCACGAAGATCGGATAGACGTTCAGTCGATAGAACAGGTCTTCGCGGAACTTGCCGTCCTTGACCTGCTGCAGAAGGTTGCGGTGCGTAGCCGAGATCAGGCGGATATCGACCTTGACGGTCGAACGGCCGCCGACAGGATCGACCTCGCCCTCCTGCACGGCACGCAGCAGCTTGACCTGAACGTCGAGCGGCAGATCGCCGATTTCGTCGAGGAACAGCGTGCCGGAATTCGCCTCGACGAATTTGCCCGTATGCTTCTCGGTGGCGCCCGTGAAGGACCCCTTCTCGTGGCCGAACAGGATCGATTCGACGAGATTATCCGGGATTGCGCCGCAATTGACGGTGACAAAGGGCTTCGAACGGCGATCGCCGCTGCCCTGGATGGCGCGCGCCACCAGTTCCTTGCCGACGCCAGACTCGCCCTCGATCAGGATCGGGATGTTGGAGGCCGCCGCCTTCTGTCCAAGGCGGATCACCCGGTCCATTGCCGGGCTGCGCGTGATCATGTCCTTGAAGGTGAGATGGCCGCCGCCGCGCCGCCGCGACGCGCGCTTCATCTCATCCTCGACGGCCTCGACCTTGAGCGCGTTGGAGATGGCGGTCTGCAGCCTGTCGGGCGACGCCGGCTTGACGACGAAGTCGAAGGCGCCGTGCCGCATCGCCGAAACGACCGTCTCGATGCCGCCCTGGGCCGTCTGCACGATGACGGGAATGTTGATGCCGCGCTCGCGCATCGCCTTCAGCACACCGATGCCGCCGAGGCCAGGCATGACAAGGTCGAGAATGACGACCGAGACCTCGCGCGCGTTCGGCCCGTCGAGCACGTCGAGGCCGCCCTCGCCGCTATCGGTGACGATCGCGGTGTGCCCGAACTTGGTCAGCGCCGCCTCGACAAGCCTGCGCTGCACCGGATCGTCATCGACTATGAGTATGGAACCTGTCATGACTGTTTGAGTTTTCCGCCCGAGAAAATCCCCATGGATCATCTTGGCACAGGGTTCTAAATAAGGTTTCAAAAAACCCGGTGAACGAATTCCTTAGGATTTGACCGGCTTTGCTTTCCCCTTGATTCTGGCCCGTCTGATTCAAAGAAGGTGTTGTTGATGCGCATGATGTTTGGTCGGCGGCTTGCGGCGCCGGCATCTGGCCAGGGCGCGACGGAGCTTGGCGATCTGCCGGAGTGGAATCTCGCCGATCTCTATTCCGGCATGGAAGCGCCCGAGTTGAAGCGCGATATCGCCAAAGCGGCCAGCGACGCCATCGCGTTCGAAACTCGCTGGAAAGGCACGCTGGCTGCGGAAGCCGGGCGCGACGGCGCCGGCCGGCTGGGCGAGGCGCTGAAAGCCTATGAGGCGCTCGAGGAGCTGATCGGCCGCATCGTCTCCTATGCCGGCCTCGTCTATGCCGGCAACACAGCCGACCCGCAGCGCGCCAAGCTCTATGGCGACGTCCAGGAAAAGATGACGGACGCGAGCGCCCATCTTCTGTTCTTTGCGCTTGAGCTCAACCTGATCGATGATGCGGCGATCGAGAGCGCTTTGGCCGCCGACAAGGCCTTCGGCCACTACCGGCCCTGGGTGCTCGACCTCAGGAAGGACAAACCCTACCAGCTCGAGGATCGCGTCGAGCAATTGTTCCACGAAAAGTCGGTCACCGGGCGCGGCGCCTGGAACCGTCTGTTCGACGAGACGATGACCGACCTGCGCTTCGACGTCGACGGCGAGGAGCTGACGCTTGAGCCTGCGCTCAATCGGTTGCAGGATGCCAATGGCGAAGTTCGCCGCCGCGCCTCCGAGGCGCTCGCCACCACCTTCCGTAAGAACCTGCGCACCTTCACGCTCATCACCAACACCTTGGCCAAGGACAAGGAAATCTCCGACCGCTGGCGCGGCTTCCAGGATATCGCCGACTCGCGCCACCTCGCCAACCGGGTCGAGCGCGACGTCGTCGACGCGCTGGCCGCGGCCGTGCGCGAGGCGTATCCGCGGCTGTCGCACCGCTATTACGCGATGAAGGCGCGCTGGCTTGGCATGGAAGTGATGAACCACTGGGACCGCAACGCGCCGCTGCCGGAGACGCCGAAGGCGGTGATCCGTTGGGACGACGCCAGGGACACGGTGCTTTCCGCCTACCAGCGCTTCTCGCCCGACATGGCCGAAATCGCGCGCGGCTTTTTCGATCGCAGATGGATCGACGCGCCAGTGCGGCCGGGCAAGTCGCCCGGCGCCTTCGCCCACCCGACAGTGCCGTCGGCACATCCTTACGTGCTGCTCAACTACATGGGGAAGCCGCGCGACGTGATGACCCTGGCGCATGAGCTCGGTCATGGCGTGCATCAAGTGCTGGCCGCCGGCCAGGGCGCGCTGATGGCCTCGACGCCGCTGACGCTGGCCGAGACCGCCTCCGTCTTCGGCGAGATGCTGACCTTCCGCTCCCTGCTCGAGCAGACCAGCGACAGACGCGAGCGCAAGGCCATGCTCGCTCAGAAGGTCGAGGACATGATCAACACGGTCGTGCGCCAGATCGCCTTCTATGAGTTCGAACGCAAGGTGCATACCGAGCGCAAGAACGGCGAGCTGACGTCGGACAGGCTTGGCGAGTTCTGGCTCGAGGTGCAGGCCGAAAGCCTGGGACCGGCGATCAAGCTGCGCGACGGCTACGAGGTCTTCTGGACCTATATCCCGCACTTCATCCATTCGCCCTTCTATGTCTATGCCTATGCCTTCGGCGACTGTCTGGTGAACTCGCTTTACGCCGTCTACCAGAATGCCGAGCGTGGGTTTCAGGAGAAGTATTTCGAAATGCTGCGCGCCGGCGGCACCAAGCATCACTCCGAGCTACTGGCGCCCTTCGGCCTCGACGCCACCGATCCCGCTTTCTGGCAGATCGGCCTTGGCGTGATCGGTTCGCTGATCGACGAATTGGAAGCGCTGGACAAGTGATCAGCAACGAAGAGTGCATCCGCGGCTGTAGTTTAGCCAAGACGCATATTAGCCAGACTCTATTCTTGCCCTAAATAGCTGTTCTTCAATAACTCTCCGGCGCATTTTCAACTGGCTTTCGACAAGCCATATGATAGCGTCCGACCCCAAGCTCAGCCGGACGCATTGCGCAGGCCAGAGATGCCTGCCGCTCCGCTACGGCGAATGCGATGATGGCCGTCGGTCCGGACAAGACCGAACGCCGATGGCTCGATTGAAGCCGGCGGTTCCACCGAACACGGAACCTTTGACGATCCTTGGCGGAAGCGCGTCCTGCCAGCCGCTGCCGACGGATCGGACTGGAGAGGAAAATGAGCACTTTCTTCTACATGCTCCTGGCGTTCGTTGTGGGTATCCTGGTTGGCTGGTTCATCTGGGGCCGCCTGCGCGGCGAACTCGACAGTCTGCGTGGCGATCTCGACCGCACGCGAAGCGAGCGCGACACGCTGCGCGCCGACAGCGATCGGCTGAAGGGCGAGCTCGATGCCTGCGGCCGTGCCCGTGCCGATCTCGAAAGCCGGCTGCGTAACGCGCCTGCCGCCAAGGCCGGCGCCGACAAGGCCGCCACGCCGGCGCCAGCGGCGCTGATGTCGACCCCGGCGAGCGCGACATCAGCAGCGGCGAAGGTCGCTCCCGCGAAGCCCGCCGCAGCGAAGAAGCCGGCGGCCACGAAAACTGCGGCAGCGAAGCCCGCGGCGAAGCCAGCCGCGCCGAAGAAGGCGGCTCCCGCCAAGAAAGCTGCCGCGCCGAAAGCCGCGCGCGGCAAAGCCGACAGTCTGCGTCGCCTCATCGGCATCGGCCCGGTCAACGAAAAGCTGCTCAAGGGCCAGGGCGTCACCACCTACGCCCAGATCGCCGCCTGGACCGACGCTGACGTCAAACGCATCGAGGAGGTGCTCAATTTTGACGGCCGCATCGCGCGCGAGAAATGGATCGAGCAGGCGAAATTGCTGGCCGCCGGCGACGAGGCCGAGTTCGCCAGGCAGTTTCCGACGGCTGGAACCGCAAGCAACACCTGAATATCCGTCTGGTGGTACTAGGCGGCGCCCACACGGCGCCGTCTTTGTTTTGGGCCAGCCGCCTTTGCGCCGCCCGACGCCGCTCTCTCGATTGCGCCTCGCCGGCCCCCCATATAGAGCGATCGACTGAATTGTCCGCTTCCGAGGCTCATGCCCCTGCCCGCAGCCATATTCCGCAATGACGAGAGCGCGCGTCAGCTGGTGTTCGAGCGGCAGCACGAGATCATTCTCGCGCGCACTGCGGAGGAGTTCGTACCGGCGCTCGAGCGAGCCCAGGCTGCTTCCGACGCCGGCAAATGGCTGGCGGGCTATTTCTCCTACGAGGCCGGCTACCTGCTCGAGCCGAAACTGGTGCCGCTGCTGCCCGAAGGCCGGCGCGCGCCGCTGATCTGTCTCGGCGTCTTCGATGCGCCCGTCGAACAGGCCGTGCCGCAAAAGACCGGGTCCGCCAGCAACGGCCCGATCTTAAATGCCAGGGCAGCGTGGTCCGCGGAGGACTATGCCGGCCGCTTCGCGCGTCTGCACAACCATATCCGCAAGGGGGACTGCTACCAGGGCAACCTCACCTTCTCGGTCCGCGCGCAGTGGTCCGGCGATCCGCTCGCGGCCTTCGACGCGCTGACGGAACGCCAGCCAGTGAAATATGGCGCGCTGGTCTCGCTCGGCGATCCGATCGTCCTGTCGCGCTCGCCCGAACTGTTTTTCGAGATCGACGCCGACGGCATGATCGAGACGCATCCGATGAAGGGCACCGCGCCGCGCGGCGCGACCAAGTCCGAGGACGCGCGGCTGAAGGCCTTCCTGCGCAACGACGGGAAGAACCAGGCTGAGAACAGGATGATCGTCGATTTGCTGCGCAACGACATCTCACTGATCAGCGAGGTCGGCACGCTGGAGGTGCCGGAACTTTTCCGCATCGAGTCCTATCCGACCGTTCATCAGATGGTCAGTCGCGTGCGGGCAAGGCTGTTGCCCGGCATCGGCATCCGCCAGGTTTTCGCCGCGCTCTTCCCTTGCGGCTCGATCACCGGCGCGCCAAAAATCCGCGCCATGGAGATCCTGCACGAACTGGAGAGCGCGCCGCGCGACGTCTATTGCGGCGCCATCGGCTGGATCGCGCCTGGCGGCAGGATGCGTTTTTCGGTGGCGATCCGCACCATCTCGCTCTTTGCCGACGGCGAGGCCGTCTACAATGTCGGTGGCGGCGTCGTCTTCGATTCCACCGCCGAGGAGGAGTATCGGGAGTGTCTGTTGAAAGCGCGCTTCGCGACGGGAACGGTTCCGGCTTCGAGCTGATCGAGACCATGCGCTGGGAGCCGGGTTCCGGATTTCTGCGCTTCGAGCGCCACCTGGCGAGGCTTTATGCGTCCGCTGCCGAGCTCGGCTTCGCCTGCGATCCCGAACGGCTCGGCGAAGTGCTTTCGAACACCGTCAGCGGGCATGGAACCGCGTTGCGCGTGCGCCTTGCCTTGCAGCGCAACGGCGAGGCGACTGCCGCCGCTCAAGCCTATGAACCGCTGCCCGCCGACAAGGTCTGGCAGCTGGAGCTGGCGCGGATTCGTCTCGATTCAGCCAACACGCTGCTGCGTCACAAGACCAGCCTGCGTCAGGTCTACACGCATGCCCGCGCGGAATATCTCGCCACGCGCGCCGACGAAGTGCTTTTAGCCAACGAGCGCGGAGAGATCTGCGAGGGCACGATCACCAATCTCTTCGCCGATTTCGGCAACGGCCCGCTCGCCACGCCCCGCCTCGACTGCGGCCTTTTGCCTGGAATATTGCGCGGCGCGCTTCTGGACGAAGGCCACGCCGTGGAAGCGATCTACAGCTTCGACGATCTGAAGGCGGCGAAGGCGATCTTCGTCGGCAACTCGCTGCGCGGGCTGATCCCGGCGCGGCTTGGCTGACCGGGCTGGAGGCAAAACTGGATAACAACCCAACAGGCATGACTGTCCGCCAACCGACCCATACGCCCTATGACGGGTCCTCGAGGCTGTTCACCATTGGGTTGAAGCCGCTCGATTTCGACCGCTGGATCGAGGTCGACGAGTTCCTGCTGCCCCATCTGGTCGAAAAGCAGCGGCTCTACGCGGAAATCCCGGAAAAGGTCTTTGTCGAGGAAGCCGGCACCCGTGACGCTCAGCGCGAAGTGCTCGACCTGCTCGTTGCGCATCTCGAGGCTGCGCATCCCGCCACGCACCGCCGCAACGGAGCCGATGTCGAGCCGGTCGGGTTCGAGGGGACAGCCGACAGACTGCCTCCTGTCTTACGCGAGGCGCCGCTGGCAAAGGCCTCGCTGCTTGTTCAAGAGGACCTGATCCTGATGCGCCGCGACGAGCGCGGCTGGCGGCTCGCCGCCGGCTCGCTATGCTTTCCTTCATCCTGGTCGCTGCAGGAAAAATTCGGCAAGCCGCTGCAGGAGATCCACGAACCCGTGCCTGGATTCGGACCTGGCACGCGGCCGGCCGAGCTCATCAACCGCATGTTCGACGGGCTGCAAGGCCAGGCGGTCGAGCGCTTCAACTGGTCGATCCAGGCCAATGATGCGCTCTATCATCCGCTTTCCAATGTCGAGCGCATCGACCGCGCCACGAACCGCCCGAGCCGCTTTCCGGACGGCGACGTCAACGCCCATGCCTTTATCCGCGTCGAACGCCAGACGTTGCGCAAGCTCCCCGCCTCGCGCGACATCCTCTTCACCATCCGCATCCATCTCGACCCGCTTAAGGTGCTCGCCGGCCATCCGGACCGGGCAACACTGGCGGCCTCCTTCGCGGAGCAACTCCTGGCCCTCGACCAGCAACAGCTCGACTACAAGGGCCTGACCGCCGACCGCGACCGGCTGGTTGCATTCCTCGGCCGCATGGCCGGATCGGCTTAACCACACGCCCAGAACGGCTGGGCCGGCGGTTGGCGCTTTTCGCTGGTTTATGACAATGATCTGTGGTGTAGCGCTTGGCCGTCGGGCCAAAGGCGCCCGGTTTTGCGCGTGTTTGAAGGAGTGTGCGAAAAAATGGCGAATGAAAACTGGCCCGTTTACGGTGAAATCACCGGTCCCGTCGTGATGATCGGCTTCGGCTCGATCGGGCGGGGAACGCTGCCGCTGATCGAACGCCATTTCAAGTTCGACAAGTCGCGCATGACGGTCATCGACCCTCTCGACACCGACCGCAAGCTGCTCGACGAGCGCGGCATCACCTTCATGCAGGACGCTGTGACTGAGAAGAATTACAAGAAGCTGCTCACGCCGCTTCTGACTAATGGCGGCGGCCAGGGCTTTTGCGTCAACCTGTCGGTCGACACCGGCTCGGTGGACCTGATGAAATTGTGCCGCAAGCTTGGCGTGCTTTACATCGACACCGTCGTGGAGCCGTGGCTGGGCTTCTATTTCAACGCCGAGGCCGACAATGCCAGCCGCACCAACTACGCGCTGCGCGAGGCGATGATCAAGGAAAAGCAGGACAAGCCTGGCGGCCCGACTGCGGTCTCCACCTGCGGTGCCAATCCCGGCATGGTCTCGTGGTTCGTCAAGAAGGCGCTGGTCAACCTCGCCACCGACCTCGGGCTCGAGTTTTCCGAGCCCGCGCAGGAAGACCGCGAGGGTTGGGCCAGGCTGATGAAGAAGGCCGGCGTCAAGGGCATCCACATCGCCGAGCGCGACACCCAGCGCACCAAGAAGCCGAAGCCGATGAACGTGTTCTGGAACACCTGGTCGGTCGAAGGCTTCATCTCGGAAGGCCTGCAGCCGGCCGAGCTCGGCTGGGGCACGCATGAAACCTGGATGCCGAAGAACGGCAAGAGGCACAAGCACGGCTCCAAGGCGGCGATCTATCTGGAACAGCCCGGCGCCAACACGCGCGTGCGCAGTTGGTGCCCGACGCCGGGCGCGCAATACGGCCTCCTGGTGACGCATAACGAGTCGATCTCGATCGCCGACTTCTTCACCGTGCGCTCGAAGAAGGGCAAGGTCCAATACCGCCCCACCTGCCATTACGCCTACCATCCCTGCAACGACGCCATGCTGTCGCTCGACGAGATGTTCGGCGCCGCCGGCAAGCCGCAGCCGGTTCACCACGTGCTCGACGAGAACGAACTGGTCGACGGCATCGACGAGCTCGGCGTGCTGCTCTACGGCCACGACAAGAACGCCTACTGGTACGGCTCGCAGCTGTCGCTCGCCGAGGCGCGCAAGCTCGCCCCCTACCAGAACGCAACGGGCCTGCAGGTGACCTCGGCGGTGCTCGCCGGCATGGTCTGGGCCCTCGAGAATCCGGCCGCTGGCATCGTGGAAGCCGACGAGATGGATTACCGGCGCTGCCTCGAGGTGCAGTCGCCTTATCTCGGGCCAGTCAGGGGCTACTATACCGACTGGACTCCTCTGGACAATCGCCCGGGCCTCTTCCCCGAGGACCTGGACAAGGACGACCCGTGGCAGTTCCGCAACATCCTGGTCCGATAGCGGTCAGGCCTACCGCCGCCTCCACCTTGCAATCGCCCGGAAATCGGGCGATTGAGAAGATGCGGACCGAGGAGAGGACCTACATATGACTATTGCGCGCAAACTGCTTTCGGCGGGCGCCGCGGCAAGCCTTCTGGCGGCCGCCGCCTGCACCACCACCGGTCCGTCGGGACCACCGGCCGCGGCCGCACCGAAGGGCGTCGAAGGCAACTGGATCGACGCCAAGGGCACTGGCCTGTCGACCTTCGCGGCCGGCAACTTCACCACTGTTGCCACCGACACCGGCCAGAAGCTATCGGAAGGCAGCTACACCATGACTGGACCGACCTCGGTCGAGATCCACGGCACCTCGCTGATCCGCCAGACGCCAGTCAGCTTCAACTGCCTGATGGTCTCGATCAGCCAGCTCAACTGCACTAGCGCCAGCGGCCAGAATTTCGTGCTGACGCGTCGAGCCTGAGGCTCGCAGACATCCATCCAAAAGGACGGCGGCGCGAACCGCCGTCCTTTTTTGTGCCGGCAAATATCTCCCCCATTTGTGCTTGCATCGGTCAGGACCCGATGTGAACATGATCCGACGCTGACTGTTATTTTCCGGTCAAGCGAATGCGTTAAGCACCGTCGAAGTCAGCTTATCCGGGAGACGAAGATGAAGAAGATTGCCGCCATCCTAGCCCTGTCCGCTTCGACGCTTGGCCTGTCGGCCGGCGTGTCCTTTGCCGACTATACATTGAACATTCTGCATTTCAACGACTGGCACAGCCGTATCGAAGGCAACAACAAATACGAGTCGACCTGTTCCGCCGAAGAGGAGACCAAGGGCGAATGCATCGGCGGCGCCGGCCGGCTGATCACCGCGATCGCTGAGGAGCGCAAGAAGCTCGAAGGGCAGAACGTGCTCTTGCTCAATGCCGGCGACAGTTTCCAGGGCTCGCTGTTCTACACCACCTACAAGGGCGCAGTGGAAGAGGAGTTCCTCAACCAGATCAAGCCCGACGCGGTAACGCTCGGCAACCACGAATTCGACGATGGCGAGACAGCGCTTGTGCCTTTCCTCGACAAAGCTAAGTTCCCGGTCGTCAGCGCCAATGTCGTGCCCAACGACAAGTCCGGCGCCGCCGGCAAGTTCAAGCCTTCGATCATTGTCGAGGTCGGCGGCCAGAAGATCGGCATCATCGGCGCCGTCACCAACGACACGCCGGAACTCGCCTCGCCCGGTCCGAACATCGCCATTGCCGACGATGTCAAATCGATCACGGCCGAAGTCGAGAAGCTCAAGGCGCAAGGCATCAACAAGATTATCGCCGTCACCCACATCGGCTACAGGCGCGAACGCGACGTGATCGCCAAGATCCCGGGTATCGACGTGGTGGTCGGCGGCCACAGCCACACGCTTCTGTCCAACACCGACCCGAAGGCCGAAGGCCCCTACCCGACCATGGTCGATAATCCGGACGGCTCCAAGGTGCCGGTAGTGCAAGCGGCGTCCTATTCGAAATATCTCGGCGAGTTCAAGGTCGTTTTCGACGACAACGGCAACGTCAAGGAAGCCAGCGGCGCCCCGATCTTTCTCGACAAGTCGATCACGCCCGATCCCGCTGTTCTTGCCCGCATCAAGGAACTCGGCGCGCCAATCGAGGCGCTGAAGAACAAGGAAGTGGCCGAGACCACCAAGGCGATCGACGGCAGCCGCGAGAATTGCCGCGCGCGCGAATGCGAGATGGGCAATCTCGTCTCCGACGCCATCCTAGACCGCACCAAGGGCCAGGGCGTCGAAATCGTCATCTCCAATGGCGGCGGCCTGCGTGCGTCGATCGACCAGGGCACGGTGACCATGGGCGAGGTGCTGACCGTGCTGCCGTTCCAGAACACGCTGGCCACCTTCAAGATTTTGGGCAAGGACCTGGTCGCGGGCCTCGAAAGCGGCCTCAGCCAGGTCGAGGACGGTGCCGGCCGCTTCCCGCAGGTCGCCGGGCTGAAATATTCCTTCGACAAGTCGGTCGCGCCCAATGCCGGCCGCGTCAAATCGGTCGAAGTGATGGAGAACGGCGCCTGGACGCCGATCAATCCCGACAAGCAGTATCTGGTCGCCACCAACAACTATGTCCGCCAGGGCGGCGACGGGTACAAGGTCTTCGCCGAGAAGGCCACGGACGCCTATGATTATGGTCCCGGCCTGGAGCAGGTGGTGGCCGACTATCTCGGCGCTCATCGGCCCTACACGCCGAAGCTCGACGGCCGCATCACCGAGATTGCGGCAACGACGGCGGCGGCCGAGCCGGCCAAGCCCGCGGAACCGGCAAAGCCTGCCGAGACCGCTCCGGCCGCCACCCAGGCGCCTGCGGCCGAGGCAGCAAAGCCGGCCGAGACCGCACCGGCGACCCCTGCTCCCGCCGCCGAGCCGGCCAAACCTGCTGAAGTCAAGCCGGCAGAAACCAGCCACACCGTCGCTGCCGGCGATACTTATTGGGACCTGGCCAGGAAAGCCTATGGCGACGCTACCAAGTGGAAGCTCATCTCCGAGGCCAACAAGGATTACAAGCCCCGCCGCCTGCCGCTGGGCGCGACGCTGACCATTCCGCCGGCTGCGAAGTAAGCGGACACCCGGAATTCATGACATCGCCCGGAGACGGGCGGTGTTCCGTTTCCGGTGCCAAACACGATAAGGTGCGGCCAGACGCGGCATTGAAAACCGGCAGGGCATCGCTAGTTTCCGCGCCGCTATCGGAGACCGTTGATGACGCTTGCCACCCCCACCAATGTCAACACTGCGAGGACCGCTGGTCTGCTGCCTGCCGGCCACCCGGCGGTGAAGCAGGGTAAGATCGGCGTCATGCTGATCAATCTCGGCACACCCGACGGAATCGAATTCGCGCCGATGTGGCGGTACCTTAGGGAATTCCTCTCCGACCCGCGCGTCATCGAGCTCAACAAGGCCATCTGGTACCCGATCCTTTACGGCCTCGTTCTGACCACCCGGCCGAAAAAGTCCGGCGCCAACTATGCCAGGATCTGGAACCGGGAGAAGAACGAGTCGCCACTGCGCACCTTCACCCGTTCCCAGGCAGAGAAGCTCGCCGTTGCCCTCGCCGATCAATCGAACGTCGTGGTCGATTGGGCGATGCGCTACGGCAATCCTTCAACGGCAAGTGTCGCGCAAAAGCTGGTCGAGCAGGGTTGCGACCGCATCCTGTCCTTCCCGGTATATCCGCAGTATTCGGCAACGACCACGGCGACCGCCAACGACCAGCTGTTCCGCGCGCTGATGAAGATCAGAAACGCGCCGGCGATCCGCAGCGTGCCGCCCTATTACGATGAACCGGTCTACATCGAGGCTCTCGCTCATTCGATCGAGCGGCATCTTGCGACCTTGGACTTCAAGCCGGAGGTCGTTATCGCATCCTACCACGGCATCCCGAAACCTTACTTCGAGAAGGGTGACCCCTACCATTGCCATTGCCTGAAGACGACCAGGCTGCTGCGGGCAAGGCTTGGCTGGGACGAGAACAAGCTCATCACCACCTTCCAGTCGCGCTTCGGCGCTCAGGAATGGCTGCAGCCCTATACCGATGTCACGGTCGAGAAGCTGGCGAAGGACGGGGTGAAATCCATCGCCGTCGTCAATCCGGGCTTTTCCGTCGACTGCATTGAGACGCTGGACGAGATCGGCCGCGAAGCGGCCGAAACCTTCCATCACGCCGGCGGCAAGAACTTCGCCCATATCCCCTGCCTCAACGACAGCGCCGAGGGCATGGCGGTCATCGAGGCGCTGGTCCGGCGCGAGCTTTCCGGCTGGGTGTGACCGGCTTCACCGACAGGCTTTGAAGCTGCTGCGCAAAACTCGCCGCTAACCAATATCAATGCATGATGCCGGAAAGTGTGAGCGGTTTTCGGACGACATCATGCTCCCCCCTATTGACCTAGAGCGGATGATCTCAGGTCGATCCGGCCTGAAATCATCCGCTCTGGCGATCACCCGATTGTAACGTTACGGAAACACACTTAAGTGATTCCGTGAGGTCGCCGCCTTTGAGGGAGAAACGAAATGGGCTTTAGCGGTTTCGATATTGCCATCATTGTTCTTGTTTTCCTGGTCATCATTCTGCTTTTCAAGGGCATAAGGACGGTGCCGCAAGGTTACAATTACACGGTGGAGCGCTTCGGCCGTTACACCAAGACACTGACCCCCGGCCTCAACATCATCAACCCCATCTTCGAGCGCATCGGTGCCAAGATGAACATGATGGAACAGGTGCTCGATGTCCCGACGCAGGAGATCATCACGCGCGATAACGCCATCGTCGGCGTCGACGGCATCGCCTTCTTTCAGATCCTCAACGCCGCACAGGCAGCCTACCAGGTCTCAGGCCTGCAGAACGCCATCCTCAACCTCACCATGACCAACATCCGTACCGTCATGGGCTCGATGGATCTCGACGAATTGCTTTCCAATCGCGACGCCATCAACGAGCGCCTGCTGCGCGTCGTCGACGAGGCGGCGCACCCCTGGGGCATCAAGATCACACGCGTCGAGATCAAGGACATCAACCCACCGGCCAATCTTATTGAATCGATGGGCCGCCAAATGACGGCCGAGCGCAACAAGCGCGCCCAGATCCTCGCCGCCGAGGGCTTGAAGCAATCGCAGATCCTCGAGGCCGAGGGTCGGCGGGAAGCCGCCTTCCGTGATGCTGAAGCGCGCGAGCGCTCGGCGGAAGCCGAAGCCAAGGCGACCCAGGTCGTGTCGGAAGCCATCGCCAAGGGCGACGTGCAGGCGCTCAATTACTTCGTCGCCCAGAAATACACCGAGGCGCTGTCCAAGATCGGCTCTGCGCCCAACAACAAGATCGTGCTGATGCCGCTTGAGGCGTCATCCCTCATCGGCACGCTGGGCGGCATCGGCGAGATCGCCCGCGAAGTTTTCAAGGGCGACGGCTCTTCCGGCACGCAGCGGCAGGCATCCCGCCCGCCAGTCGTCAAGCCCAGCGACAACTGATGTGACGCCGTCTGGGGTAGGAGAACATCAATGATCGACCGCATCGTTTCGGAACTCGGTCCGTGGAACTGGATGGTTCTCGGCATCGTGCTTCTGGTGATGGAAGTCGTGGCGCCCGGCGTGTTCATGCTGTGGATCGGCATTGCGGCCCTCATCATCGGGGCGGTGTCGCTGGCAATCTGGCACGCGGCCTTCTGGACCTGGCAGGTGCAGGTGCTGGCTTTCCTCATGCTGGCGGTGGTCTCGGCCTATGTCGGCAGGCAGATAGCGGTGTCGCGCCAAGGCAGCGTCGACCAGCCTCTGCTCAACCGCCGCGGCGCGCAGATGGTCGGCAAGACAGCGACATTGACGGAGCCGATCAAGAACGGCCGCGGCCGCATCCGGCTCGGCGACACGCTGTGGCGCGTCTCCGGCCCCGACCTGCCGGTCGGCACGCAGGTACGGGTGACCGGGGCGGCGGACACCGATCTGGAGCTGATCGTCGAGGCGATCTGAGTTTGTTTAGGCGGCGCCTATGCGCAGCAGATCGTGCAGATGCACCAGACCAACCGGCCGTTTGCCCTCGATCACCATCAGGCTGGTGATGGCGGAGGTGTTGATCGTCTGCAACGCCGTCGCTACCAGCGTGTCGGGGCTTGCGGTCTTCGGCTTCTTCGTCATCACCTGATCGACGTTCATGGAAAGCAGGTCGCTGGCGATGTGGCGGCGGATGTCTCCGTCGGTGATGATGCCGGCCAGCGCGCCGTCGGGGGCGGTGATCGCCACGCAGCCGAAGCCCTTGCGCGACAATTCCAGGATCGCTTCGCGCATGCCGGTTCCCGACGGCACCAGCGGCAGTCTTTCGCCGACATGCATGATCTCGCGCAACTGAGTCAGATTGGCGCCGAGCTGGCCGCCCGGATGGAAGGTACGGAAATGGTCCGGGGTGAAGCCGCGCGCCTCGAGCAGCGCGATCGCCAAGGCATCGCCCATGACGAGTTGCAGCAGGGCGGAGGTTGTGGGCGCCAACCCATGCGGACAGGCCTCGGGTACGGGCGGCAGCAACAGCACGACATCGGCGGCCCGCGCCAGCGCAGAGCTCTCGCCCGACGTGATGGCGATCAGCGGGATGGAAAAGCGCCTGGAATAGGCGACGATGCCCATCAATTCCTTGCTCTCGCCCGACCAGGACATGGCAATGATGGCGTCGTCCCGAGCGATCATGCCGAGATCGCCGTGATTGGCCTCGGCCGGATGGACGAAAAAGGCTGGCGTGCCTGTCGAGGCCAGCGTGGCGGCGATCTTGGAACCGATATGGCCGCTCTTGCCGACGCCGGTGACGATAACGCGGCCGTCGATCCGTGAAATCAGGTCGATGGCCGCCGCGAAGGGCTCGGCCAGTCCGTTTGCTAGCCCGGCGGCCAGGGCCGCCATGCCGGCCTGCTCCGTCGACACTGTTCTCAGCGCCGATTCGATCGCAGCCTGACTGTCCGGCCGCTTTCTTTCTGGGGACCCCGCATGCATGGGCGAAGCGATTAGCGCTTTGGCGCGCTCCTGTCCAACAGAATTGCCTTGAGCCTCGGAATGGAGGGGCTCAGAGGCGGCTCTCTCAACCCTCCGTTAACCATCCGCATTTACGGTTCGGTAAGTATGGCGCGACCGCGCCGCGCAAGCAGTGGTGACGATGTCCGGGGGCCAGCCTGAAACGAAAATCGGTCGGAGGGGCATTGCCGTCGCAGCACTGCTACTGACGGCGAGCGCGTTAGCCTTGCTGCGTCCGGCGCCGGCATTTTCGCAGGAGACCGAGCTGCGCGGCGACGTTTCCGACTCGGCCATACTCGCCGACCAGCACCGCAAAGCCAGGCAATTGCGGGCGCAAGGATCGCAGGATCAGAACGCATCCGCCGCGGCCGCCCAGGACACGGCACCGACGACCTATCAGCCGGCAAGCCTCGGCGCGGTTCCCGATGACCGCCAGACGGCGGGCGCGTCGAACGGCATCTTCGATCAGCCGCAGACAACGGACGATCCATTGGCCGATACGACGAAGCCGGCAAAACCGCGCCGGCCATCGACGGCGGCTCAACGCGCTCACGACTCCAAGGCCGACACAAAGGCGAACACCAAGACCGCCGACAAGAAGAAGACCAAGAAGAAAGCGGGCGCGTCTACCGATAGCACCACCACCGCCGGAATCGCCGTCACCGGTGACCAGACCGATGCTGCGCCGACCGACGACGACGGCAGCAACCGCCGCGCCGTCACCATCGACAGCGTCGACAAGCGGAAGCTCGACCCAAGCCAGGAGCGCACCGGATCGATCGACGGCCAGAAGGTCAAGCCGGAGGACGATCCCTTCGCCGCTCCCGGCGTCGGGATCGGCACCTTTGTCTTCCGGCCGACGCTCGAGCAAGGCTTCACCGCGACGTCCAATGCTGATTCCAGCAGCACCGGCAAATCCGCCGTTCTGTCCGAGACGTCGCTGCGGTTCACGGCGACCTCCGACTGGCGCGAGAATTCGGCTCTGATCACCGGCCACGGCCTGTTCCGCAACACGGTCTCAGGCGAGAAGATCAACGATGCGCAGGGCCGCATCGACGGTCAGCTCAATGTCGATCTCGACAACGAGCTGCGCGCCATCGCCAAGCTAGGCTACGAGGCGGCACCGGAATCCGCTTCCTCGCCCGACGCGATCGCCGGCGTCAATCAACAGCCGCTGCGCCAGACCCTGGACGGCAGCCTCGGTCTCGAAAAGAGTGTCGGCAAGATGCGTTACGCGCTGACCGGCGCAGTCTCGCATGATTTCTATGGCGACGCCGAACTCACCGACGGCACCAGCATATCGCAGAAGGATCGCAACAACACGCTCTACACCGCCACGTTGCGCACGGGCTATGAGGTCTCGCCGGCACTGACGCCTTTCACGGAAGTCGAGCTCGGCCGCAGGGTCTATGATCAGCGCCTCGACACAGATGGCTTTGAGCGTTCCTCGAAGCGGCTTGGCGCGCGCGCCGGCGTCGAGCTCGACATGGGCGAGAAGCTGTCGGGCGAATTCTCTGTCGGCTGGTTGCGTGAGGCGCTCGACGACAGCCGCCTTCCGGCAATCGCCGGGCCATCCATCAATGCCGATCTCAAGTGGTCGCCAGAACGCGGCACCATCATCGGGCTCACCGGCAAGACCAATGTCGAGACCACCACGACGGCGGGTCAGAGCGGCGATATCCTTTATTCGGGCCGGCTGACGGGCGAGCGGCAAATCCGCGCCAACCTGACCGCGAACTCGGCACTTGGCCTCGATTGGCGCGACTATACCGGCTCCGACGGCCACGACCTGATCCTGAGCGCCGAGGCCGGGCTGACCTGGTGGCTGAACCGCTATACCGGCCTCACCACGAGGGTGCGGACGGAGAAACTGACCAGCAACCTGCCTGGACGCGACTACACGGCCAACAGCGTCTATCTCGGCCTGAAGGTCCAGCGCTGAAGAGCTGCTCAAGGTACGTGAGCACGGGAAGCGCGGGAACCTGCCGTTCGCGGCCCGGCCTCACCTGAATATCGGCTTAGGCTAGAACGCCGCGCCGCGGCGCTCCACCGGCCGCACCTCGTCGAGCAGCGTGCGGATGACGCCGGCCATGCTTGCGTTCATGTCGCTGCGCCACAGCGCGAAGGCGACGTTGGCCTCGACGAAACCCTCCGGCGAGCCGCAGTCGAAAGTGCGGCCCTTGTAGTGATAGCCGTAGAAGGGCTGCTGTTTCTCCAGCTTCAGCATCGCGTCGGTCAGCTGGATCTCGTTGCCGGCGCCGCGTTCCTGGCTTTCCAGGATGCCGAAGATTTCCGGCTGCAGGATGTAGCGGCCGTTGATGTAAAGATTGGAGGGCGCTGTGCCCTGCTTCGGCTTCTCCACCATGCCGGTGATGCGGAAGCCGTTATGCGTGTCCTCGCCGCGGCCGACAATGCCGTATTTATGCGCTTCGAGGGGGTCGCATTCCTGCACGGCGATGATGTTGTTGCCGGTCTCGTCGTAAAGCTCGACCATACCCTTCAAGCAGCTCTTTTCCGACTGCATGATCATGTCCGGCAGAAGCAGCGCGAAGGGCTCGTCGCCGACCAGCTCGCGAGCGCACCAGACGGCGTGGCCGAGGCCCATAGGCACCTGCTGGCGCGTGAAGCTCGTCTGTCCCGGCGCCGGCTGCAGCCGCTGCAGGCGGGCGAGTTGGTCGTCCTTGCCGCGCTGGGCGAGCGTGTCGTAGAGCTCGAATTGGACGTCGAAATGGTCCTCGATGACCGCCTTGTTGCGCCCGGTCACGAAGATGAAATGCTCGATGCCGGCCTCGCGCGCCTCGTCGACCACATATTGGATGACCGGCCTGTCGACAACGGTCAGCATTTCCTTGGGGATGGCCTTGGTGGCCGGGAGGAACCGCGTGCCGAGGCCGGCGACCGGGAAAACTGCCTTGCGAACGCGCTTCATGCTGACACCCCTGCTTTTTGGCCAATTATCCGCTCGGCGGCACGCTCCGCAATCCCCCCGAACATTTTCACGACGAAATCATTTTCACGCCGGAATGTTGGAATACCGAACGGCGAGGTTGAATGTGACAGCTAAAAGCCGCGACACCTCTTTTCGTTCCCGGCGACACCTATGGTAAACTAAATACTAACCCAGTTCGGCGTTGAATGATCCTTCCTGATTTGACGAAGGAGGAAATGATGTCCGTTCGCAACACCGCGAAGCGCCTGACGGCATTGGCGACCGCCGCCGGCGTCACGCTGGCGCTGCTGATGCCCGCCGGACCCGCTTTCGCCGATGCCGGGTTCCGCCAGTGGGTCGCCGGCTTCCGCGCCACCGCAGTGGCAGGCGGCGTTTCGGGCGCTGTCTACGATCAGGCCATGAGAGGCATCGAGCCCGATCCGGTCGTGCTGGAAAAGGCCCGCACCCAACCGGAATTCACCGCTCCCGCCTGGGACTATTTCGACAACCGCGTGCATGACCAGTCGGTCGCCAATGGCCGCGCGATGGCGAGGAAATGGAAGCCGTGGCTGGATCGCATCGAGGCGCGGTTCGGCGTCGATCGCAACATCCTGCTGGCGATCTGGTCGATGGAATCGAACTATGGCGAGATCCTCAAGCGCGACGACATCATGCGCAACGTCGTCCGCTCGCTGGCGACGCTTGCCTATGGCGACGCGAAGCGCGCGAAATATGCCCGCACCCAGTTGATCGCGGCGCTGAAGATCCTGCAGACCGGCGACATCGACGAGAGCCATCTGATGGGCTCCTGGGCCGGCGCGATGGGCCAGACCCAGTTCATCCCGACCAGCTATCAGCGCTTTGCGGTCGACATGGACGGCAACGGCAGGCGCGATATCTGGAACTCGATCCCCGATGCGCTGGCGACCTCCGCCAATCTGCTCATGAAGAATGGCTGGCAGGCCGGCAAGACCTGGGGCTATGAGGTCACCATACCGGCCGGCAAGCTGCCCGGCGGCGCAAAGACGATCGCCCAGTGGCAGGCGCTCGGCGTCGTCAGGGCCAGCGGCAAGCCGTTCAGGAATCTGACCGACAAGGCGACGTTGAAGGTGCCGGACGGCCGGGGCGGCCCAGCCTTCCTGATGATCAGGAACTTCTCGGTCATCAAGGCCTACAACAATGCCGACAAATACGCTTTGGCCGTCGGGCTTCTCGCCGACGAGATCGCAGGCGGCACCGGCCTGGTGCAGGACTGGCAGCGCCCCTTCACCAAGCTCACCTTCGAGGAGCGGCAGGAGCTGCAGAAACGTCTTTCCGAGCATGGCTATTATGACGGCAAGTTCGACGGCAAGATCGGTGACGGCTCGAAGGCCGCCATCATGGCCTATCAGGCAAAGGTTGGCCTGACCCAGGATGGCTATCCGAGCCTGGAAGTGCTCAAATGGCTCCGCAAGCAGTAGAGCCGGCGTAAGCGCCAGCCATCCTTTCAAAGACGGCAAGGATGCTGTAGCGCTTCGCACCTGTGCGCGGCCGTGTGCCGCGCGCCAAGGGATGGAGACGTGTTTGGTTTCGGTCGCGCGCATCAGGCAGGGCATTCGCCGGGCGCCGATCCTGATTCTCGCCCTCGCCGTGCTTGTCGTCACCGCGGCAGGCGCCTTTCACGCTCCTGCGTTCGCGCAGGAGGAAAGCCGCGGCTGGTCGCTGCGCGACCTTCTGTTCCCCCGCCGCAGCGAACGCATCGAGCCACCCGTCGAAGTCCAGCCAAGGCCAAAGCCGAAGAAGAAATCCAAGCCGCGCCCGCCGGCGCAGCCCGAGACGCCGATCGTCGAGAAGACGAATGACGCCCGCGTCGTCCTGGTGGTCGGCGATTTCCTGGCAGGCGGACTGGCCGAAGGCCTGGACGCCGCTTTTGCCGACAATCCCGCCGTCAGGATAGTCGCTCGCAGCAACGGTTCCTCCGGCTTCGTGCGCGACGACGTCTACAACTGGCCGGTTGAGATCAAGACGCTGATCGAGACTGAGAAACCGGCCGCCGTGATCGTCATGCTGGGCTCTAACGACCGGCAGCAGATGAAGGTCGGCGATGTGCGCGAGCAGCCGCGCTCGGAGAACTGGACCAAGGAGTATGAACGCCGCACCGATGCGCTCGGCAGGGCCCTTCAGGAGACCAAGGTGCCGTTCCTGTGGGTCGGCATGCCGGCTTTCGGTGTGTCGAAGATGAACTCCGACATGCTTGCTTTCAACGACATCTATCACTCCGCCGCCCAAAATCATGGAGGCGAGTTCGTCGATGTCTGGGACGGGTTCGTCGACGAGAACGGCGCGTTCGTCACCTCCGGCCCCGACAT
The DNA here is from genome assembly GCF_029625685.1 of Mesorhizobium sp. WSM4976. NCBI lineage: Bacteria > Pseudomonadati > Pseudomonadota > Alphaproteobacteria > Hyphomicrobiales > Phyllobacteriaceae > Mesorhizobium > Mesorhizobium sp. WSM4976. The sequence continues at coordinate 26,181 of NZ_JARTVT010000016.1, read as the reverse complement.
CAACGGCCAGCCGGTGCGCCTGCGTTCCGACGACGGCATCAACGTCACCAAGGCTGGCAAGCGCAAGCTCGCCTTCTATACGGAAAAGCCGTTGGCAAAGATCCTCGGGCTGGCGGCGCCGGGAAGCGTCACGACCGTATCGGCGCCGGCGGGCGCTCCGGTCGAGGCGACCAAGCCGGCCGCCGCCCCCGTCATCGTCGACCGCACCGCACCGATGTTGCTCGGCGATCCATCTCTCGATGGCGGCACCGAACTGCTCGGCGCAACGCAACCGGCCAGGGCCGACCCGAACCTGCCCGGCGAAAAGCTGATCCTGGAAGGAAAGGCTCCTACGGCCTCGCCCGGCCGCGCCGACGATTTTTCCTGGCCGCCGAAGCCGACCGCCGCCGCTCAACCCGACACGACGACGGGCGTCAGCCGTTAGAGCAATTCCAGGAAAAGTGTGAGCGGTTATCCGTCAGGAATTGCGTCAAAACAAAGAGATAGAGCGGTTCGCCCGCTTCTATGAAACGGTGAAACGCTCTAGCGCGGCAGAACCGTCGATCCCATCAGCGCCTCGTCGATCGAGCGCGCCGCCTGACGGCCCTCGCGGATCGCCCAGACCACCAGCGACTGGCCTCGGCGCACGTCGCCCGCGGCATAGAGCTTGTCGACGCTGGTCCTGTAATCGCGATCATTGGCCTCGACATTCCGGGAGCGGCGGCTGTCGGTGACGACCTTGATCTTGCCGTCCAGCTCCTTCATCAGGCTGTCGCCCGCTGGCCCGGCAAAGCCGATGGCGATGAAGGCGAGGTCGGCGCGGATGACGAACTCTGTGCCGGGGATCGGCTTGCGCTTGTCATCGACCTCGCAGCAGCGCACGCCGGTCAACTGGCCGTCCTCGCCGATGAATTCGAGCGTCGCCACCTGGAATTCGCGCTCGGCGCCCTCGGCTTGCGAGGAGGACGTGCGCATCTTGGTCGCCCAGTAGGGCCATACGGAGAGCTTGTCTTCCTTCTCCGGCGGCTGCGGCCGGATGTCGAGCTGCGTGACGCGCACCGCACCCTGGCGGAAGGCGGTGCCGATGCAGTCTGACGCGGTATCGCCGCCGCCGACCACCACGACATGCTGCCCGCCGGCGATGATCGGGTGCGAAGGCCAAGCCACAGACTGGATCGGCTCGCCCCCGACGCGGCGGTTCTGCTGCACCAGATAGGGCATGGCATCGTAGACGCCGCTGAGATCATTGCCCGGAATGCCAGCCGGACGCGGCGTTTCGGAGCCGCCGCAATAGAGCACCGCATCGAATTCGTCGATGAGGTCGGCCACCTTCATGTCGACGCCGACATTGACGCCGCAATGGAAGGTCACGCCCTCGCCCTGCATCTGCTCGATGCGCCGGTCGATATAGTGCTTCTCGATCTTGAAGTCGGGGATGCCGTAGCGCATGAGGCCGCCGGGGCGGCTTTCGCGCTCATAGACATGCACGTCATGCCCGGCCCTGCCGAGCTGCTGCGCCGCCGCCATTCCGGCCGGGCCGGAGCCGATGACGGCGACACGCTTGCCGGTCTTCCTTTCCGGCGGATAGGGCCGGATGTGGCCGGTTTCATAAGCCTTGTCGGCGATCGCCTGCTCGACTGTCTTGATGGCAACCGGAATATCCTCGAGGTTCAGCGTGCAGGCTTCCTCGCAAGGCGCGGGGCAGATGCGGCCGGTGAACTCCGGGAAATTGTTGGTCGAATGCAGGTTGCGGATCGCGCTGTCCCAGTCGCCATTGTAGACGAGGTCGTTCCAGTCCGGGATCTGGTTGTGGATCGGGCAGCCCGTCGGTCCGTGGCAATACGGAATGCCGCAATCCATGCAGCGCGCGGCCTGTTTCTCGACCTCCTTGTCCGACATCGGCAGCGTGAATTCGCGGAAATGCCGGATGCGGTCCGAGGCCGGCTGGTACTTATGCACCTGCCGGTCGATCTCGAGAAAGCCTGTTACCTTGCCCATAGTCCAGTCCCTGCTGTCCGAAGGCACGCTTTTTATCGCGCACCCGTTAACCCCATAAGGCCGCCATGGCAACCGCACCTTGTTGGAGCATGACCCTCGCCGAGTTCCCACGTTTCGGGGCCATGCTCTCGGGGTCAGGATTGTTGGTGAGGATGCCGGCCGGAAGTCGTCTTTCCGGCCATGCCCGATGCTTATTCGGCCGCCACGCTCATGCGCATGCGTTCCATCTCGATCAGGGCGCGGCGATACTCCACCGGCATGATCTTGCGGAATTTCGGCCGGAAGTTCTGCCAGTTTTCGAGGATCTCGCGGCCGCGCACCGAGCCGGTGTAATGCACGTGGTTCGAGATCAGCTGGTAGAGTCTCTCCTCGTCATGGCTGGTCATGTCGCCCGACACGTCGACGCGGCCCTTGTGGTCGAGGTCGCCGCCGTGATGGAGCAGTTTCTCCATCAGGTCGTCCTCCTCCGGGACCGGCTCGAGCTCGACCATCGCCATGTTGCAGCGTTCGGCGAAATCGCCCTTCTCGTCCAGCACATAGGCGACGCCGCCCGACATGCCGGCCGCGAAGTTGCGCCCGGTCTTGCCGAGCACGACGACGATGCCGCCGGTCATGTATTCGCAGCCATGGTCGCCGACGCCTTCGACGACGGCGGCCACGCCGGAATTGCGCACGGCGAAACGCTCGCCGGCGACGCCGGCGAAATAGGCCTCGCCCTCGGTGGCGCCATACAGCACCGTGTTGCCGACGATGATCGATTCCGCCGCGACGATCTTGGCTTCTTCCGGCGGGCGGATGACGATGCGGCCGCCAGATAGGCCCTTGCCGACATAGTCGTTGCCGGCGCCGACCAGCTCGAACGAGACGCCGCGCGCGAGAAACGCACCGAAGGATTGGCCGGCCGTGCCGGTGAGCTTCACCTGGATGGTATCCTCGCGCAGGCCCTTGTGCTTGAAGCGCTTGGCGACTTCGCCCGACAGCATCGCGCCGGCGGAGCGGTCGACATTGCGGATCGGCAGCTCGATGGTGACGGGCTGCTTGGATTCGAGCGCCGGCTTCGCCAGCTCGATCAGCTTACGGTCGAGCACGTCGTCGATCGGATGCCTCTGCCGCTCGGTCCAGTGCAGCGCCTCATGCGACGCGTCGGGCTTGAAGAACATCTTGGAGAAGTCGAGCCCGCGCGCCTTCCAGTGCTGGATCACGTCGCGCTTTTCCAGGAGATCGGTGTCGCCGATGATCTGGTCGAGATTGGTGAAGCCCATTTCGGCGAGCAGTGCACGCACCTCTTCCGCCACGTAGAAGAAGAAGTTGATGACATGCTCGGGCGTGCCCTTGAAGCGCTTGCGCAGCACCGGGTCCTGCGTCGCCACGCCGACTGGGCAAGTGTTGAGGTGACACTTCCGCATCATGATGCAGCCCGCCGCGATCAGCGGCGCGGTCGAGAAGCCGAACTCGTCGGCGCCGAGCAGCGCACCGATGATGACGTCGCGGCCGGTGCGCAAGCCGCCATCGACCTGCAGCGCGACTCTGCTGCGCAGGCCGTTGAGCACCAGCGTCTGATGCGTCTCGGCAAGGCCCATTTCCCATGGGCTGCCGGCGTGCTTGAGCGATGTCAGCGGCGAAGCGCCGGTGCCGCCGTCATAGCCGGAGATGGTGATGTGGTCGGCGCGCGCCTTGGCGACGCCCGCCGCAACCGTGCCGACGCCAACTTCCGACACCAGCTTGACGGAGACGTCGGCCGCCGGATTGACGTTCTTCAGGTCGTAGATAAGCTGCGCCAGATCCTCGATCGAATAGATGTCATGATGCGGCGGCGGCGAGATCAGGCCGACGCCGGGCGTCGAATGCCTGACCTTTGCGATAGTGGCGTCGACCTTATGCCCAGGCAACTGGCCGCCCTCGCCGGGCTTGGCGCCCTGCGCGACCTTGATCTGCATGACGTCGGAATTAACCAGATACTCCGCCGTCACGCCGAACCGTCCTGAAGCGACCTGCTTGATCGCCGAGCGTTCCGGATTCTTGCCGCCGCCGGGCAGCGGCAGATATCGGTCGGCCTCCTCGCCGCCCTCGCCGGTGTTCGACTTGCCGCCGATCTGGTTCATGGCGCGCGCCAGCGTGGTGTGCGCTTCCCGGGAGATCGAGCCGAAAGACATCGCCCCGGTCGAGAAACGCTTGACGATCTCGGCCGCCGGCATGACGTCCTCGAGCGCGACCTTCTTGCGGCCGGTTTCGTCGGCCAGCTTGATCTTGAACAGGCCGCGGATGGTTTGTGCCCGCGCGGTCGCGCTGTCGATCTGCGCCGAATACTCCTTGAACGTGTCCCAGGACCCCTGGCGCACGGCATGCTGCAAGGTAGCGACCGCATCCGGCGACCACATATGCGCCTCGCCGCGCATGCGGAACATGTATTCGCCGCCGACTTCCAGGGTGTTGCGCAGCACTGGGTCGTTGCCGAAGGCGTCCAAGTGGCGGCTGAGCGTCTCGGTCGAAATCTCGTCCAGTCCGACACCTTCGATTAGCGTCGCCGTGCCGGTGAAATACTTCTCGACGAAATCTGACTTCAGCCCGATCGCGTCGAAGATCTGCGCGCCGCAATAGGACTGGTAGGTCGAGATGCCCATCTTGGACATCACCTTGAGGATGCCTTTGCCGATCGACTTGATATAGCGCGAAACCACCTCGTATTCGTCCACCTCAGCCGGCAGTTCACCGCGCTTGTGCATGTCGAGCAGCGTGTCGAAGGCAAGGTAAGGGTTGATCGCCTCGGCGCCATAGCCGGCGAGGCAGCAGAAATGATGCACCTCGCGCGGCTCGCCGGACTCAACGACGAGGCCCACTGACGTGCGCAACCCCTTGCGGATCAGGTGGTGGTGCACCGCCGCCGTGGCCAGAAGGGCTGGAATGGCGATGCGGTCGGGCTGGACCTGGCGGTCCGACAGGATGATAATATTGTAGCCGCCGGCGACCGCCGCCTCCGCGCGCTCGCAAAGCCGGTCGATGGCGCCTTGCATACCCGCGGCGCCCTCGTTCGAGCCGTAGGTGATGTCGATCGTCTTGGTGTCGAAACGGTCTTCGGTGTGGCCGATGGAACGGATCTTCTCGAGATCGCCATTGGTCAGGATCGGCTGGCGCACTTCGAGCCGCTTGCGGCGCGACGTGCCGACCAGGTCGAAGATGTTCGGCCGCGGCCCGATGAAGGACACCAGGCTCATCACCAACTCCTCGCGGATCGGGTCGATCGGCGGGTTGGTGACCTGGGCGAAGTTCTGCTTGAAATAGGTGTAGAGCAGCTTCGACTTGTCCGACATCGCCGAGATCGGCGTGTCGGTGCCCATCGAGCCAACCGCTTCCTGACCGGTGGTCGCCATCGGCGCCATTAGTAGCTTGGTGTCTTCCTGCGTGTAGCCGAAGGACTGCTGGCGATCGAGCAGGCTGACATCCTTGCGCAGCGCGCGCGGCTCGACCGGCTTGAGCTCTTCGAGGATCAGCTGCGTGTTGGCGAGCCAGGTCTTGTAGGGATGCCTGGTCGCGATCTCCGACTTGATCTCCTCGTCCGAGACGATGCGGCCCTTGGCGAGATCGATAAGCAGCATGCGGCCGGGCTGCAGCCGCCACTTCTGCACGATCTTCTCCTCCGGCACCGGCAGCGCGCCGGCTTCCGACGCCATGATGACGCGGTCGTCGTCGGTGACGATGTAGCGAGCCGGGCGCAGGCCGTTGCGGTCGAGCGTGGCGCCGATCTGGCGGCCGTCGGTGAACACCACCGCCGCCGGCCCGTCCCACGGCTCCATCAACGCTGCATGGTACTCGTAGAAAGCCTTACGGTCGGCGTCCATGAGCTTGTTGCCGGCCCAGGCTTCCGGGATCAGCATCATCATGGCGTGGGTGAGCGAATAGCCGCCCTGGAACAGGAACTCGAGCGCGTTGTCGAAGCACGCCGTGTCCGACTGTCCCTCATAGGAGATCGGCCACAGCTTCGAGATGTTGTTGCCGAACAGCTCGGAATCGACCGAGGCCTGACGCGCCGCCATCCAGTTGTTGTTGCCGCGCACCGTGTTGATCTCGCCATTATGCGCGACCATGCGGTAGGGATGCGCCAGCTTCCACGACGGGAAGGTGTTGGTCGAGAAGCGCTGGTGGACCAGGATCAGCGCCGTTTCGAAGCGCGGATCCTTGAGGTCCTTGTAATAGGCGCCGACCTGGTAGGCCAGGAACATGCCCTTGTAGACGACGGTGCGCGCCGACAGCGACACGCAATAGGCGCCGATGTCCTTATTGTCGTTCTCGGCATAGATGCGGCCCGAAATCACCTTGCGCAGCAAATAGAGCCGCGCCTCATATTCCTCGTCATCCGGGATGTCGGCCGTGCGGCCGATGAACACCTGCCGGTGGAACGGCTCCGAGGCCACAATATCCGGCGCCTTCGACAATGACGAATTGTCGACCGGCACGTCGCGGAAGCCGATTAGCGGCAGCCCTTCCGACTGCGCCGATTCAGCGATGATCTCTTCTATATGGGCGCGAAGCGCCGCGTCCTGCGGCATGAACCAATGGCCGACGCCATACTGGCCGGCCGGCGGCAGTTCGATGCCCTTGGCCGTCATTTCCTCACGGAAGAAAGCATCCGGGATCTGCACGAGCACGCCGGCACCGTCGCCGACCAGCGGATCGGCGCCGACGGCGCCGCGATGGGTGAGGTTTTCCAGCATCGCCAGACCGTCCTCGACGATCCCGTGCGACTTCACGCCCTTCATGTTGGCGATGAAGCCGACGCCGCAGGCGTCATGCTCGTTGCGCGGATCATAGAGGCCCTGGGCGGCCGGACCGCCGGAAGTTCGGAGGGCTTGCGTCCGGACGGTATTTTTAACGGCTGCCGCTTTCGTCTGCGCGGCCTGGCCGTTGATCGCAGATGGCGTCAGTTCCGTCATCGTCCTGTCCTCCGTTCTTCACCTTGGCCCTGATTGTCTCAGGGCGCTGGCTTGCCTTGGGAAGCGAGAGGGCTTCCCCTTGATCCTTGCTGCACGTCTCGCGAAATCCATCGAACCATACGGCTATACGCCCGGTTCGCATCCGGTATCGTACAGGCCAGAGCCAGGCCGTCTACCCGCCGCTCACGACAATGGCCGGAATGGCAGCTATGATACGCCAGTCCAGCCTGTTTTGCGCGACAAAATAAGACAGCACTACTGTCCTAAATTTTTTATGGCAGAAATCAAGAGCCTATACAAGACCGATTCACAAAAAACTTGAGGTATGCCGCGACACAAAATTTCGTGACGAGCCCTGCAAACGCAAGCTTTGGTCCAGGTCTTTCGAGACGACTCGCTGGCTTCACCGCTTTGCCGGCGGTTGGCCCTTGCGCTTCTCCCGCCGAAGCGGTCAAGTCCCGCCGCTTTTGCCAATCACGAACGGACCTCTCGATGTTCTTTGCTTCCGACAACTGGGCGGGCGTCCATCCCGACATTTCGGCCAACCTGGCGCGCCACGCCGACGGCGTCGCGACCGCTTATGGCGACGGCGATTTGGACCGGGCCGTCTATCGCCGCTTCAACGAGCTTTTCGAGCGGGAGGTGCAGGTCTTCTTCGTCGCGACCGGCACCGCGGCCAACGCGCTTTCGATGGCCGCGGTGAACCGTGTCGGCGGCATCGCGCTTTGCCATTCCGAAGCGCATATGAATGTCGACGAGTTCGGCGCGATGGGTTTCTATACCGGCGGCGCGCGCATGGCGCCGATCCCGGGGCCGTTGGGGCGCATCGATCCCGAGGCGCTCGACCGGGCTATCAGGCGCTATTCGCAGGATCTTGCTCCCGCCGGTCAGCCGATGGCGGTCACCATCACCCAAGCGACAGAGGTCGGCACGGTCTACAGCGTCGACGACGTCAAAGCGATCGCCGAGATCAGCCGCCGCCACAAGCTGCCACTGCACATGGACGGCGCGCGCTTTGCCAATGCGATTGCGGCGACGGGCGTCAGCCCGGCCGAAATGACCTGGAAGAGCGGCGTCGACCTCATCTCCTTCGGCGCTACCAAGAACGGCTGCTGGATGGCAGACGCGGTGGTGATCCTCAATCCGGATGTCGGCAAGGACCTGCGCCTGCAGCGCCAGCGCGCCGGGCAGACCTTCTCCAAGGCGCGGTTCATCTCAGCCCAGTTCGAAGCCTATTTCACCGACGATCTGTGGCTGAGGATGGCCGGTCGCGCCAATCAAATGGCCGCGCATCTGGCGGAGACGATCGAGGACGCACCGGCAGGCAGGCTCGCCTGGCTGCCGCAGGCCAATGAGGTATTCGCCATACTCAACCGCGAGACCGCCGGGAAGCTGCAGGCGGCCGGCGCCAAATTCTACGAATGGGGCGTGCCTTCAGGATTCGACGGCCACCTCGGCGACAACGAGGCGATCCACCGCTTCGTCGCCAGCTTCGCGACCACGACCGAGGAGATCGATCGCCTCGGCCAGTTGCTGGCCTGAACTTGCTGTCGGGGGCAAGCCGATGACCAGGCCGCCTCTCGGCTCAACAATGCGGCTGGTTCATCCAGCGCCAAATGTGTTGGGCTTCTACGACGGCCGCGTCGACGGGGTTCGTATTTGGTCGGACGAACCGAACTGGCTCGACGACGGGGCGTATACGCTCGGCATCTGCACCTATGCGATCGTCGATGGATCGCAGGCGCTTGTCTATGACACGCACATCTCCCTGGCGCATGCCCGTTTCATCAGGCGCACGCTCGAAGAGGTGGGCGTGACTTCGATACGCGTTGTGCTCAGTCATTGGCATGACGACCATATCGCCGGCAATGAGGTGTTCAAGGATTGCGAGATCATCGCCAACAGCCTCACGGCATCGGCGCTTGGACGCGGCCGCGCCGGGATCGAAAGTGGCAATCCGCCGATCAGGCCGCTCGTGCTGCCCGACAGGACGTTCGACGACAGCCTCAGCCTGACGGTCGGGGCGATCCCCGTCGAACTGCGTCAGGTCGAAATCCACAGCCATGACGGCACGGTTCTGCTGATGCCCGACGCCGGCTTGCTGCTGGCCGGCGACACGCTGGAGGATTCGATCACTTATGTCTCGGAGCCTGAGCATCTGGAGGAACACTTGATCGACCTCGAGCGCATGGCCAGTTGGGTGTTCGATCGGATCCTGCCCAATCACGGTTCCTTCGAGGCAATCGAAGCCGGCGGCTACGACAGAAGCTTCATCACGGCGACCGAGGCTTATGTCCGAAGGCTGCTTGCCTGCCGGCAAGACCCCGACCTGGCCAAGCAGGATCTGAAGACCTTCGGCGCCGGCATGTTTTCAACCACGGCGGTTGAATATTTTGCGCCATACGAAATCGTGCACCGACAGAACGTGGAGGCCGTTGTCGCGGCAAAGCGCCGTTAACGTGCCCCAAGGCGGAAAGGCCCGTTGCCGATGGCACAATAAAAAGCGGCGCCGCGCGGCGCCGCGTGCCGGTGGGGGGGGGGGCGGTGTGTGTGTGTGGGGTGGGGACCGCGGGTTTAGCGGCCCCGTTTGGCGGGGTATGGGTGGGCGTTTTCGAGGGCTGGGGTTTAGAGATATTTGGGG
>NZ_JARTVT010000016.1:0-16625 GCF_029625685.1 Mesorhizobium sp. WSM4976 | reverse complement strand
CGGTGGGCGCGCAAACGCCCCTTAACCGGCCCCAACGGGGTACCGCCCGGTGCCCTTTCCAAAAAAAACCCGCGGCGCCGCGCGGCCCCGCTTCCGTCTCGGGAGGGAGACGTTGTCTGTGTCTGCGATGGAGACCGCGGATTACGCGGCCGCTTTCGCCTCGATCTGCTTGGCCTTGTCCGAGGACTGGGTAATCGAGATCTTGCGCGGCTTCAGCTCCTCGGGAATGTTGCGCTTGAGGTCGATGAAGAGCAGGCCGTTCTTCAGCGTGGCGCCCTCGATCTCGACATGATCGGCAAGCTGGAAGCGCCGCTCGAAAGCGCGCGAGGCAATCCCGCGATAGAGCAGTTCCGAACCCTCGCCATTGCCCTCTTCCTTGCGCTCGCCCTTAACGGTCAGCACATTGCGGTGGGCCTCGATCGAAATCTCGTCTTCCGAGAAGCCCGCAACAGCCATCGAGATGCGATAGGCGTTCTCGCCGGTGCGCTCGATATTATAGGGCGGATAGGTCTGCGCGGTCTCGGGCTGGCCGAGCGAGTCGAGCATGGTGAACAGCCGGTCGAAGCCGACGGTGGAACGATAAAGCGGGGAAAAATCAACGTGACGCATGAGGTGTTCTCCTGTTGAGCAACATGGTTTGCGTGTGACCCCTTACGAAACCCTCGAAAGGCGTTCCGGATAGGCCAGCGACCCCGACAAACGGCGGCCGCAAACGTCATTTGGGAAGCGGAGAAAGCCATTTCAAGGCTTTTTGATCGGCGCAAAACCGCCATGTTGATGAACGGCGGATGAACTCAGGCTTCGGCATCCGTTCAGCCAGGCTTTGCTAGGCTTCGTTCAAGTCAGGCAATTCGGGAAAAGCGCCAAGCGCTTCCGGCCGGAATTGCGGCAAGACAAAGAGACAAGCGGCGCCTCCATCCCCGTGCCGCGACGAGGCCGAACCGGGTGCAACGTCCCTTCCTCCCGGATCGACAGAGGCCGGAAGTGCGCCGCAGGCACTTCCGGCCTTCCCATTTCAAGGCGGTTGCGTCAATCCTCACGGCGCCTTTGCTTTTGCCGCCTGGCCGTCTATCACCATGCCGACGCCTTGCCCGCTCGGGCGAAGAACAACCAGCGACTTGCCGAATGACGGAATTTTTCCATCTGACCGAGGACAATCCCGCGCCGCGGAACGCCGCGGGCGGTTTCTTCACCACGCCCGACGGCAAGAAGATCCGCTACGGCGTCTTTGCCGCCGTCGCCCGCCCGCTGCTGGGCACTGTGGTTCTGCTGACCGGGCGCAACGAATGCATCGAGAAATATTTCGAGACCATCCGCGACCTCGCGGATCGCGGCTTCGGCGTCGCGATCCTCGACTGGCGCGGCCAGGGCGATTCCAGCCGCCTGCTGCGCGACCGCCAGCGTGGTTATGTCCGCAACTTCCGCGACTATGCGCGCGACCTCGAGCAATTCTTCGAGGAGATCGTGCTCCCGGACTGCCGCGGCCCCTACTATATCCTCGCCCACTCGACGGGGGCCGTGATTGCGCTGCTGGCTTCGCCGTCAATGGTCAACCGTGTGCGGCGCATGGTGCTGCTCGCGCCCTTTCTGGAGGTGCCGGACCTTCCGGTCTCGATGGCCACGGTGCGGCGCGTGTGCGCGATCTTCTGCGCGCTCGGCCTCGGCCGGCTCTACGCGGCGATCGGTCCGCGGCCGAAAGTGCCGCCGCCTTTCGAGGTGAACAAGGTGACCTCGGACCCGGCGCGCTACCGGCGCAATGTTGGGATCTACGAGGCCTGGCCGCAGCTCGCGCTGGGCGGACCGACCATCCGCTGGCTGAAAGCCGCGGCCGCGGCCGCGCAAGCCGTCAGCGATCCGGATTTCATGGCAGGGGTCCGGGTGCCGATGCTGATCGTGGCCGCCGGCGCCGACCGGGTGGTCTCGACCAAGGCCGTGGAGGCCTATGCCAGGAAACTGCGCGTCGGCTCGCTGTTGATGATCGACGGCGCCGAGCATGAGATCCTGCAGGAGAAGGACATCTACCGCGAGCAGCTGCTCGCCGCCTTCGATGCCTTCATTCCCGGCACCGGCGACGCTCCCTGATCGCGATTGAAACCAAGCCGCGGCTGGGACGGGTCAGCCGCGCAGCGCCGCCATCGCCGCGGCGTGCAGCTCCGGCGTCGCCGTCGCCAGTATATCGCCGCCCTTCTCCGCCGGGCCGCCTTCGAAAGTGGTGACGACGCCGCCGGCCTTCTCGATGATCGGAATCAGCGCAACGATGTCGTAGGGCTTCAAGCCCGGATCGGCGACGATGTCGACACAGCCCGCGGCCACCATGGCGAAGGCGTAGCAGTCGGTTCCGTAGCGGGCGAGTTGGACCTTCGTCTCGAACTGGTCATAGCGCTTGCGCGCTTCGCCTTTGAAAAGGGCGGGCGTGGTCGTGAAAAGCGTCGCCTGCGCGAGGTCGGTCGTCTTGCGGGTCGAAAGCCTGCGTGGTCCGCCCGGTCCTTCATAGTGCGAGCCGGACGCGTTGGCATAGAACAGCTCGCCGGTGAAGGGTTGCGACATCATGCCGGCAACCGCATCGCCGTCGGCGGTCAGCCCGACCAGCGTTCCCCAGACCGGAAGGCCGGAAATGAAGGCGCGTGTCCCGTCGATCGGGTCGATCACCCAGACATGCCGGTTGGTGATGTTCTGGCTGCCATGCTCTTCCCCGAGAATGCCGTGCTCGGGGTATTCGGCGGAGATCAGCGCGCGGATCGCGCGCTCGGCTTCGCGATCGGCCTCCGTCACCGGGTCGAAGCTTCCTGCCTCCTTGTTGGCGACCGCCCCCTGGCTGCGGAAGCGCGGCAAGGTTTCCGCAGCGGCGGCATGCGCTATGCGCCGCATGAAATCGGTGCTGATATCCAAGTCGCTCTCCCCATCGCGGCTCTTGCCAGCCGCTCTTTCTCGCAGGACGGGCACGCTGAAGACCGGTCAGCCGCCTGCTTTCTGTTGCCCTAATGCCACAACGAACCGCCGAAGCGGAATTTCCACATCATATTGAATTAAAAAAACCTGCTGTCGATTGACATTTGTGCGCCGCACAATAGTTTTGTTATCGGACAGGTTTTCCTGTCCATGCCCTCCTTGGGCGTTTCCTCCCTAGACTTCGACCGTGTCGTGAAAACGATGCGGTCTTTTTTTCGAGCAATTCCAGGAAAGCGCGAAACGGTTTTTCGGTCCAGAATTGCCTTTATAAAGAACTCGGGCGCGCCGTCATTCCGCCGCGAGCGGCAAATCGACGAAATGATGGTCGGGCATCGACATCAGATCGGCCGAGAAACGGGTCAGGTCGGAAGCCAAGGCGTCGAAGCCGGCCGATTTCTGGAACGTCCGCTCGTCCATGTAAAGCCCGCGATTGACCTCGATTTGCAGCGCATGCAGATGCCGCGCCGGCCTGCCGTAATGCTCAGTGATGAACCCGCCGGCATAGGGCTTGTTGTGCGCGACCGTGTAGCCCATGCCCACGAGCAGACTGATCGCCATCTCGGTGAGCGCGGGCGAGGCCGAGATGCCGAACCGGTCGCCGATGATGAAATCGGGCCGAACGCCATTGTCGCCGACGCGGATCGAGGTCGGCATCGAATGGCAGTCGATCAGCACGGCATAGCCGAACCTGGCATGCGTCCTGGTCAGGAGCCGCTTCAGCGTCTCGTGATAAGGCTTGTACACCGCTTCGATGCGCGCGACGGCCTCGGCCAGAGGCAGCCGACCGGAATAGATGTCGAGCCCCTCGCCGACCAGTTTCGGCACGGTGCCCAGCCCACCGGCGACACGCGCGGAGCGGATGTTGCAGAAGGACGGCACCGGCTCCGCGAACATGCGCGGATCGAGCTCCCAGGGCTCGCGGTTGACGTCGAGATAGGCGCGCGGAAAATTGGCCGCCAGCAGCGGCGCGCCGAGCGGCACGGCGCCTCCGAACAGCTCCTCGACATAGCAGTCCTCCGACCGGCGGATGGCGTTGCGGTCGAGCCGCGCCATGGCCAGGAACCGCTCCGGATAATGGCGGCCGCTATGCGGTGAGTTGAACAGGAAAGGGACGCGCTGCTCAGCGCCCGATCGGATTTCGAAGGGTGGAACGACCGAAAAATCCTCGGCTGCCGTCTTCAATTTGTACGAACCAGGATGAAGCACTGCATCATGACGCAAAACTTGCCACCTTGCGTTCGGCATGTCCAGCATTTCAGGTGTTAAACCCCGCCTCGAACCGCATGCGGGATGCCCTTCATTCACTTGATGTTTACCGACGCATCCTCATATACAGGATGGTTAACGGCCTTGCCCGGCGGCAGGCTTGGGGCGGGTGATTCGGACGGGACATGATGGCACGCATTCTGCTGGCGGAAGACGATGACGATATGCGCCGCTTCCTCGTCAAGGCGCTGGAACGCGCCGGCTACCAGGTAAGCGATTTCGACAATGGCGCCAGCGCCTATGAGCGGCTGCGCGAGGAGCCCTTCTCCCTGCTCCTGACCGACATCGTCATGCCGGAGATGGACGGCATCGAGCTCGCCCGCCGCGCCACCGAGATCGATCCCGACCTCAAGGTGATGTTCATCACCGGCTTTGCCGCGGTCGCGCTCAATCCCGATTCCAAGGCGCCCAAGGACGCCAAGGTGCTGTCGAAGCCCTTCCACCTGCGCGATCTCGTCAATGAGGTCGAGAAGATGCTGCAGGCGGCGTGAGCCGCCTCCGGCCCGTATCGGGCCTTGCGTCGGCAGGCACTTCGCCGATGCGACAAACGGAAGCCGTCTTTCCACATTCCAGCTATTGACGCGCCGGATCAAAAGTGGTGTATGCGCGGCGTCGGATGGGCGTGTAGCTCAGCGGGAGAGCACTGCATTGACATTGCAGGGGTCACAAGTTCAATCCTTGTCACGCCCACCATTCGAACCCCTTGAAAACATATAATTTTTCATCGCATTGAATGTGGTGCGCTCAGCCGAGCGCAGTCACCCAGCAATCGCATAGCAATCAGCTGCGCAGCGAGAATCGGGATAATCCGGGAACTGCAAAGATTTTTCGGGGCCTCCCTTGCAGGACGTACTAGCCGTACACATTTGCTGTCGGCAGCCTCAACGAAAGTGGAACCAACCGCTTCCCTGCAGGTAACGAACCCGGCTCTTAGCCGACGGCCACGGGGAACTGCCCCCACCGCATACGCGGTTCACCTGTCTCAACCAAACCGAAGTCAACCCGGTGTGGATGGGCAGTGTGATCGCGTAATGATCGCGCTGTTCATCCCCCAAACAGGATGGACGACATGCGCGCTTACGGCGACAAGCTTTTTCTCGATCTTTACAGTGGCCTTCTATCGGTGCCGAGATTCTTCTCACCCGGCTTTGATCTGCTGACTGCTCTCTCACCGACTAAGCCCGGCGAACAGCTGGACCGCTCTTCGTTTCACGACACCGATCTGCTGAACACCCGCTTCGCTGCGATGTTCTTGAGCGTCAAGCCCAAGACGTTGCAGAATTGGCGTACGCGCGACGGCGGCCCTTGCTTCATTCGCATCGGCGGCACCGTTGCGTACCGTGTCTCCGATCTGCGAGCCTTTATCGAAGTCGGTCTGCGTTCGAGCACCTCCGATCTTGGAGGTGCACAATGAGAATCCTCGAGTATAGAACTCGTGTGAGGCACGGCGGCCGTTGGGAGACAGTCCCTCCTAATCGCAATGAAAAGGTAGCCGCTCTGCTCGAAAGGCAGTTTCCAGACCACGAAGCCATTTTGTGGGCCGTAGCTGGCGCAGACGAGCAGCACGGCTCGGACGCTCGATTTACGGAGCATTGGCTGAACACGGCCGCCGAGCCCATCAGCCTTGAAGGGGTCTGGATCCCGTCAGATGTCAGCGAGGGGCCGAACGGCGAAACAAAGCTCTCTCAAGCCGACGGTGGGCGACTCAAGCACATGCTCGAACCGCTCCTGAAGGAGGAAAAGCGGCTCGAATCCCTTACTTCCTCCAAACTGGATAACCTCTACGAGCACCTCCTCGACCAAGGCAGGTTCTTCTCAAAAGAATCTGCCCGGCCCGATTATGCGTACTGGCGCGGTCGGAAGGTGTGGTCGGCCGACGAAACCGTGGCGCTGTCCCTCGACAGAGAACCCCAACGTGTCAACGACCGCAGCTTGAGGCAGTTCAAGAAATCGCCTTTCGCGATCGAGTATCGGAGGCGTCTCGCTGAGGCGAACAGAGCCATCGAGCTCGGCGAACTCGGAAAAGGCATATCGAGGAGCGACTTGAGATTGTTGTTCACTCGAATGGGCATCGACATCCCTGCAGGCTTTGTCATCCATCGACTTGCAACCGTTGAGGATGACATTGCGGACGAACGGATGCGCGAGAGCACCAAGCGCGTCCTCGAAACACTGATACTCGTTATGGCAGCAGAGAAGTACGGGTATGATCCCAGTGCCGACGACCAAGCACAAGTTTTCCAAGCGATCTTCGACGACGCCAAAGCGAACGGTTTGTCCCTCGCGGAAAAAAGCGTCCCGAACAAGCTCAATGCAGCGTGGCAACGTTTCGTCTCGCGCAAAGATCTGGACGGCAAGCTGCAGGAAATCAAAAAGCGGTACGACGAGAAGGCCATGCGGCGGCTGAAAAAACGAAAGTAAGTACCTGCCGACGGCCAACACCCTAGCCGCCATCTGTGCCATCTGAGCTACCTCGATCAACGGGGGTCCAGATGGCACAGAGTCACTAAACAGCGCTTCGGCCGGGTTATCCGGCTGTTTCTTACCCACAGAACTGCACCGGCAAAAAGCCTCGCCTTGTAAAGGTTGGGTGAGGCGTAGCCATATCGAAAATTGGAGAATTCGATGAAAGTAATGACTGATATCGAAACGGGTCTCGACTTCTTGTTCATGCAATTCGACCACAATATAATGGAACGCGTTTATATCACCGCTGCTGCAAGGGAAAAATTTCTTCTAATGGAGGTCAACCTGTGCGAAGAATACCTTTGCACCCTCCCCAGCGTAACTCAACTTCTGTCAGACCTAATCTATCCCGAGAACCCGGAGCACGAGATCATTGGCTTCGTCTCCTACCCTAAGCACCTCGCAAACACTTTCTTCAAAGCGGTGTCCACCGCGGTTGTAACGGGTCAAGATAGCATGTCGTTGTTGGAATTCCTCCGACTGTTCATCGAAGTGGCCGATGTGAGCCACCTTCTGACTATCGAGCAAGAGCAGGATGGCTGGGTCTTAACCGGATTGGCCGAGTTTGAGCGCCAGTACCATAAAGGCATTCGCGTCAGAATCCCGGAGGCCGCTTAGCTGTTACGACCATAACCGGCGATCGTCCTAGGTCGCCGGTCCTTTTTTGTTGACCCGCAGGGTCGCGAAGCACCTCTCCCCATCCCGGAATGCGAAATGAAGCTCTCCAAGTTCATCTACGTTCACGAACTCGACATTCGAGATCGGCTGAAGGCCATCGGGGCAGAAGCCGCCGTTGCGGCGGAAGAGGCCGGTCGCCGCCACAAGGGCAATCCGTCATCCGTCAGGTTTTCCATTAATGGGCTGGCGAGAAAGCAGGCCAACGCCGTCCAGGACGTCAAGGCCGCGGGTCTCGACGTTCGCGCCTACAAGTCTGCCATCCATGACGGTTTTGACGGCCTTAACGGCGGACCGGCGAAAAGTGCCGCCTGTGTCTACGAGCGCTTTCGCGCGCGATTGACGGTGCTGACGAAGATCGCACCACTGTTCGCCGACGGCGAGAATGTGCACACCGTCGCACTCGCGAAGATACGCCACCGGCAGCGGGTAGGATCGCTTCACCAATTTCGGCCGACGGCCGCGTTGAGGATGGTCAGCACGATCCATCGACGGCTGCGCAAAGCCGGGATCGCTTCGAAGCTCTTCGGCGTTGTGGAAGTGTCGTTGATCGAAGTGGACGGCAAGCAGCTCTTCGAGCCTCACGTCCACATGATCATCAAGGGTCCGACCTACGAAGAGCTATCGGCGGTAGTCCCCCGTCGTCCTCGTTACAACTCCCGCATTGACCCTGTCTACCACAGCGGGGGTTCCGGCCTGTACTTCACCAAGTTCCAGCCTGAAACGCGCTCCGGCTACGAGGATAAGCGCGGTAACCAAGGTCGGCAGCGCAACAAGATGCAGGCATCTGAGCGCGCTGAGTGGCTTGCATGGTTCGCGCAGCACGGCATGGCGGAACTCTTGATCCTAACAGGCTTTCAGCCGGGTTTGATGCACCAGTTCATCAATGCCGATTTGCGCGAGTTGGTTCGCCAATTCCTCGGAATACGGCATCGGGGGCGTGGTTGATGGCTTCGGGGGGCATGTTGGACCGACGGTCCTGATAACTGCAACTGGTGGACCCGTGATGCCGAGCGCCAATTTTCGGCGAGGCGCACAAAATAGGTGGGAAGGTGGGAAGGTGGGAAATCCGGAAAAAGAGATGCCAGCAGACAATGAAAAAGCCGGAACTGAGCAATCGGCGAACGGTCCACGCGTTCTCGACAAGGTGCGTGACCAAGAGGGCCGCGTCTATTTTAAATACGGAACCGACAACGCGGCGATGTGGTTTTCTGCCGCCGATCTCATCAAGGACGAAAAGGTCGTCTTCGCAGATCTAGCGAATTTAGGGTTTGCCGTCCTATCGCGTAGTGCGCGTACAGCCTTCATCGCACAATTGGACCAACATCCGAGGACTCGCGATGCGCTCGTTGCAAGCAGACCGGGGTGGCTCACAGACGAAATTTATATTTTCGGCGACGGTACGCTCGTCCGAGAGGACGGACTGGAATCCGAAATCCTCGTTACCTTTAAACCCGACACCCGGTTTGCGCCGGTCGGGAAAATCAAAGCATGGAAGGCCGGGATCGAAAGCATTGTGGCAGGCGAGCCGCTGGCGGCGTTCCTGCTGTGCTACGCCTTTGTCGGCCCGCTTTTGCACTTTGCTCCATCTTATGTGCCCAATCCGTTTGTCGAACTTGTAGGGCCGCCGGAGTGCGGAAAAACCACATTCGCCGTCCTCTCGGCGAGCGTCTTCGCGGGAGATCCGAACAGCCATGTCGGAGGTGGCGACACATGGAACTTCACGGAGATGTCCTTTGATGAGCTGCGGGCTCTTTTCCGCGACTCGATGCTATTCCTTGATGAGCAGAATGAAATGGACGCCTCCTTGAAGTCGTCGGGCAAAATGGCGTTCAAACAGTCCTCGTCCGCGGGCCGCAGAAGGCTGAGTCACAAACCGGACAAGGGCGTGAAGGTCGCCCTATTATCCACAGCCAACGAGGCATCGAAGGACGCGATGCGAGGTGCAGCCGACGTTGTTGCTGCCGCAGGAAGCCGTACCTGTACCATCGCGTTCAAAGGGCCGATCATGACGGTATGCCCCAAGGGGTTCTCCGAGCCATCTGAAGCCATGCACGACCTAAGAAAGCTCTGCAATCAACAATACGGCATGGCAGGGCACAAGTTCGTTCGAGCCTTGGCGAGACATGCGAAGGGTGAAGGGGCAAAGGCTGTTCGCGCGACTATCGAGTCGCTGATGGACGACTTCCGTGCCCGGAATAGGAGCAAGGAAGGATCGGCTCGAGTCCTCAATACGTTTGCGCTGGTGTACGCCGCCGGTCAGCTGGCTCGGGAATGGGCCGTGCTGCCTGACTTTGATCAGACGGTGGGGGAAGCCGTTCAAAACATCTTCGAGCTTGCCAATCCGTCACGGGGTGAATTGTCCGGCTCGGACAACAGCGGAGGCGAACGAGCGATTGCTCGCGTCAGGGCTATTCTAGCCAAACATTCATCCGGTGTGAGCGACCTTAGCGAGGGCGCGCCCGTGCGCCTCGTCTGGCTTCCGCCTTTTGCGTATCTGAAAAGAATCGGCGACGCGCACACTTACTATGTGCCGACCGCGGCTCTTCAGGCCGAACTGGGTCGAGACTGCAAGCCGGTCCTGAGGCAATTGAGGGCGGCCAATCGGTTGAAATTTGAAGGGGGAAAAACGCCGAAGCTTTCCATCAAAGCCCCGAGCTTCGTTCCGTTGGAGGGCCAACGGGTCTACTGCATCACGCTGTGAGAGCTGATCTGGATGTAACAATGAAAAATGATCACAACAGCCTGCCCGTTGCGTTTTCCAACTCTGTCGCCAGCGAAAGGTTAGTTGATGTAGCCGTCACGACCGCAGACATCGGCTTGGACGCAGCGGTCAAATCCGGTGCGCTAGACGGCGTTCCTTTCTTTGGGGCGTTCACCGGGATCGTTCGCGCCGGAATCGCGGTCCGTGATTACCTATTCCTCAAGAAGGTGGCCGCTTTCCTTGAGGCCTTCGACAAAACACCTCTAGCGGATCGCAAAACCTTCATCGACGAGTTGGACAAGAAGGGGAAGAAGGCCGAGTTTGGCGATCAAATTCTCCTTCTTATTGATCGCATGGAGGACATAGAGAAGCCCGTCATCGTTGCTCGTTTGATCTCTGCGGCCGCCACAGGCAAACTACCCCTCAACAAGGCGCTCCGTGTCTCGAAGATCGTTGATCGGGCTTTCGTGGAAGACCTCAAGACTTTGCCGCAATTTCAGGCCGGTTCCCCGACCAACCGGCTTAGCTGACGCCTTGTTTTCGGTCGGTCTGCTTACGGGAGACGGCCTTGCCTTTTTTGAAGGTGACTCGACAGCGAGAAGTGGCACCACCTACCACCTGAACGAGTATGGGCAAATTCTTGTCGAATATGGTCTCGAGAACGATTGAGCATGAAGCGTCCTTGACGCTTTCACCGTTTTCACGAAAGTCAGTCTATCGACGGCATTTCAACCGTCGCATGGAGTCTGCTAACTCCAAAGGATAGCCGCAGGCGGACTTAGCGACGGCGGACGGGCCAACCTCGGGGCATCACGGACGTATTGACCACCTCATCCGGGGTCATGCCCTTCTTCAAGCGGGCATAAAACACAGCCTCGCTAATGCCTCTGGCCTGAGCGACCGACCACGCAAGCTTGCCATCCGCTTGAGGCTGCCCAATACGTCAGGCATCGCGACCATCGATAAGCTGCTGGTCGAGGTCACGGATACGACGGCGGATGAAATCAATCTCAGCATGGGTTACTTGAGCAAACGCTTTGCGGGAGTCATCAACGGAATTTGCGACATCTTCGAATGCGAGGCGAGCGGCCGTTTCTGCGGCTTGCAGTTGTTCTTCCTGTTGGGCCGATATTTCTGGATCGCCTGCCAATCGCGCAGGGGCACTTATGGAATTTAGACACTCCGACAGGTCCGACAGCCTTGCAATGACTTGCGCTCGGGCAACCTCGATCTTGATGGTGTCAGCTCTTGAGATTTGCTGCCTTCCCAATTCGGAGAGAATTTCGATCGCCAAGTGCTCCATATTATGCGCCCATTGGGGGTCAATCTTCTGCGGATCATATTCCGGCTGTTCATAGTTCCAATCGTAGATGTATCGCCAAACATCTTGAAGATATGCGGTTACCTTCGTATCGAGGTAGCAGTCGTTTTCCTCAATGGACTTCAGCCGTCGTTTGATAACCTCACTAGCCATGATATCTTGCTGAATGTTCATTGTGGTCAGCTGTTTCCACACCGGCTGAGCCGCGAGCCACGCCGCGAGTATCGCAATCCCGGCGGCTATCAGCGTCTGAAATTCGCCAAAAACCCTGTAAGCTCGGCACATGTTGTTTGTGCAGATCGCTGTTGGATCAGCGGGCACAAATAACCCGTTCCATGCCAGCAGCAGACATGTCATCCCGACAAACACTGCCGCGAAAACGAAGATCGCAGAGTTTCCTCTTACCATGGCCCAAGCCCCGATTTGAGTTAGAATCTTCGCTCGCTAGGCAGGGTCGCTACTACATTCCTTATCGCACCAGCGCTATGGCTATCCAACTTGGACCCTACGACCGCGCTGGAGCGCAGGGTTCTCACTGTTGAAACTTCTCGCCAACGCGAAGTCCGCGTGCTGACACACGACATAGCGGTAGGCATAAGACGTCTGCAGGGAGTTGTAGTAGTCCATGTTGGCATCGTTCGACGAGAGGGGGCGTCCTTCAGTGGAAGCTGAAAGCAATTCCTCTACTGGCCCCTCCGTGATTTTGGCCCTGTCCAGCATGTGCCTCATCTCAGCCGCCGAGAGTTCCCCCTTCATCACACGCGAAACTGCCTTGGACTCCCTCTCTTGCTTGGCTCGCTGATGGGTTTCCCTGAGCCCTTCGATGATGGACAGACAAAATGCGCAAAGCATCAGGTCCGATGCCAGTGGCATGTAGATTTCGATACCTTGAACCGCTAGGCCGAGATTGCCGCGCGGACCAAAATCAAGGGCGTTGGCTAGGCACACCGGATTGTCACCTAGATAGAAGCTGCGCCCCGGCGCGGGCTCGGCCAGCACGAAATCCTTTAAGGCGATGATTTGGGCATAATCCCCGATGCTGCCCTGAATGCTCAAGAGATGTTCTCGCTTGAGCCTTTCCTCGGTCATAGGTTGCCAGTCCTCCCACCCGCGAACGTCCTGCATTCTCCCGCCGCTTTCTTCGACCTTCTTGACAAGCGCCTCCTCAATCGCCTGCCATTGATCCCGAGTGGCCTTGGTTCTGAGAAGCTGAAAGGCCAGCATCATAGCCAAGTCGGCTTTTTGTTCGGGACTATCGTCGAGCCGTCGATCATTCAGCACCTTTCGGTAGCTGGGCAGAACTTGGTCCTCAGCAGCGCAGGCGATCGGCTCAAACGATGCGATCCATTCATCGTCGAATGCGAAATCGTTGAACCGCCGTTCCGCCATCATGTTTCGGATGGACGTTGAGAACGTCTTCTCCGTATGCTTGTCGAAGACTGAGACCTGCTCACGCTTTTTGTTGGAAAGAAACTGTCGCAGAATGAACTTCGGAACGTAATGTTGATTCTCGGCAGCCATCCGCACAATTTAGCAAATCAGTCTTCGGCCCGCCACAAACGTCGCAAATCTAATTGAAAGAACCCGTTCTGAGCCGCCGGATAGTCCGCCCGTTACGCGACATGGGTCCTCGATAATCATCGGCGCGTCTCAAGTGGCATCCGAGCGAACCACATTGAACCACCCGCAAACCTTGGAACTGCCGTGGAGCTCTTATGTTTGGTTCTCGGTTCCCGCGGGGCGGACGGTCCAATATTAATGAAGGGCCCTCTGAGCTACCTGTCTGGCGACCTTCGCAGGTAAAGAAGCGCCGAGGTCCAGCCAATGAACACTATTGTAGTACCGATGCTCCCCACTCCCCACATAGCGGTTCATTAGCGCAGTCACACGGGAGCGGGGCAAGGCTATTACGCACCTCTGCGCGAATACACTTCTGTATCGGTCAACATCGCGTTCCAACTCGCGAAGGATTATACTATCATCTAACTCAGCAATCGCCTTTGACGGTATGCGTCTAGCGAGAGATATTCGAATGTTACTATCGATTGCCAAATCCAACATATCTACCGATCGGTTACTACCTAGAGCAAGAATTGCCAAGGCCTTCTCATCGGCCAGATCCGATCTGGGTATCATCAACAGCGAAAGGGAAGATCTGTGAATATCGCCAAGCTTCACTATCAACTCGATATCAGACCAATTCCCGAAACGGGCGAGATAAGACAGGATGGCAGGAGATTCTTCGAGCTCATTTTCGTTCAGCGCCTTTCGTATAAGATCAAGGTCGCCTTCCTTCGCCAAGGCACATAAAGGAGTGATTGCAGCGTCGCACCATTTCTTGCGTAGAAACGTTTCAAGCCCCCTGATTTTTTGCTCGCTATCAGCATCCATAAGGCCGGAAATTTTGGCGTTCTGCATCCGTCCTTCAAAAAAACGCGCAAAGCCATCCCTCAAATTATCGCGAAGCTCAGCGGATACTTTCCTAGCGTACTTAGTGTAGCGGGCTTTAAGCTCTAGCTCACAAAATATTCCAGCGGCCACGTACCTGTCTGTAAGCTCGTCAAAATCGAGATGCATTAGCCGATTGAGTTTGTAGATATTATAGTATGTGTCGTCCGTCGTCTCAGCTCTTGAGAATATTGACATGCCGCTAGACGGCCGAACAATACGCAATGCCTTTCTTGCAACTTCATCGGAAAAATTCTTATCGACTTTATTTAAGATTTCCGCTGCGAGCAACCGAATCTCATGATTGCTGTCTGTAAGTAAGGTTTCGGCTACCGTCAGGGTAATCTCATTGCGCTCTGACAGTACCCTAGCTGCGCGAAGTCGCACCGTATCCGCTTTGGTTGTTAGACAAGGAAGCAGTCGCTCAGTCGAGAGCGATGGCGGGTGGCGAAAGAGCTGATCTGCCACCGCAGAATCGATCTCGTTGAGATTTTTTTGGACAATCTTTAAAAGCGCACCGTTGGCGTCGGTCCGCGATAGAAGGCTTACGATTGCCCTCTCAACTTTCTCACTGCGATGTGGCGAACACCCGGCGGCTACTTCCTCTATCAGATCGAGGTCTTCGTCATCGGGCTTTAGCGCGATATATGATGCCGCGGCATCGAAAGTTGAACCGGATGCCTCGTCGCCCAACCACAATTTGAGAATGTATCTTTTGTCGAGAACATCGTTGATAGACGGAATTGGCCGAGCTCCAATGCTCAACAGTTCAATTGCACGAGGCCTTTCGGCGTCGCCTCCTATGGCTGCTAGGAAATTCACGCGTTCCCAAGTATCGTCATTCTTCGACAACCAGTGCCACAGAGGCACGTTCTGATGGCTAAAGCCGACAATGCCGCAGTCTATTAGGGCACGAACCTCCTGACGTGACAGCGGTGAATCTCTATACTTTTGAAAGATGAGATTTGCATCATGGTTACCCAGATACTCTTCGTCATTCCCTGACCGCGCGACCGCGGTTCCAATCAGACGAAGCCTAGCTACCTCATGCGGTAGGGTCTTTTCCCAATCGGGTGGTCTGTTCATCAAATCGGCGAGGAACTCTCGGGCGTCCACATCGAGTAGCCCATCCTCGTTGATCGTTTTGCTGCTTGGTTGCTCGTCACCCGTCGGTGTGCGGTTGGGTTGATTGACATCCTCTGCCTCGGCGATATGGATGTCGGTCTCTCGCCAACCTATTTCCTCCAATTTGTCCCGCACAACCGCGCCAAAGGCGTTCGCATCCGTGAAATCTTTGAAGAATATCCTCTTCTCTTCGATGCACTTTTGGCGAAACTCCAGCACCCTCCTGAGACCTTCTCCGGGCTCAAGACCAGCCGGTATTGGTACCTGTTTAAAATAAAGGACCATATCCTTCATTTGACCGAGCTCGACTCTCCGGCTCGCTCGATAAAATTCTTCCTCGAACCCTGACGTATAGCCAGAGCCATCTGGGTTAGGGTTGGATCCCCAGCGGTCCCAGAGAACACCGATAAAATAGTCGCACTTATCTAAATCATCATTGATTTTGCTTTGGGGGCGCACGTAGCCGGGCACGACGTCTTCCCAGCCGAGTAGCTTAAATTGCAGTCCCCAATGATCGGAATGATTCCGGTTTACGCTGGCAACTATGTCGTGGGCAGTCTGACGCTCATCTTGGAGGCCGCCGGGAGAGCCGATAAAGACCCGGATTATCTTCTGTTTTTCTGTCAAGTTAGAATGCCCCGCCAATACAAGAAATTCTCGAATCCTTTATCAGGCTAAAGCGGTGCCGGTTCCACGTCCAGCGTCGCAAACCTTGGCTGTCGGTTACGCAACTCAGGACGATGTTAAACGAGCTATCCGCGGCAGCCCGCGTTGAGACCTATTGAACCCGAGCAAGATTGGCGAAGGGCAGGTCTGGGTTTTATCGCGCAACGCAGCAGACCATTTGACCAACCGTCCCGCGCTCACTGGCTGCAAAACGAGGATGGTTCAATCGTATATGTGGCCTCTGAGATCTTCGTCAGATTCCCCGATCCCACATCGTAGAAGCGCCGGACGCACGTGTCGTATTTGCCGTTGCTCGTGTCCATCCAGTCAGCCTGCAGGAGAGTGCTGTCGATGCCATAGTGGAGTTGAAGCTGGTAGTTGTCCTCGCCGCCGAGCGGGAAATCGACCAGCCTGCCATCTCGGCCATCGATGAGAAACGCGAAGATGCAAGACGTGCCACAGCCGATTTCGATCACGGAGAAATGACCGCCGTAATTCGGACCGGGCTTCATTCCGTTCCGAATCCTCGTCTTGAATTGTGCAGCGGAGCCCGCGAACTCTGGCAGGACTGGCTTCCCTTTGAGGTACATTTTGGTTGGATAGTCGCTGAATTTTGGATCTGCCGAGGCCGGTGAGACACTGAGCAGAATGGCAGCTAATAGCGCGAAAGTCAGTTTCATCGGACTGTCCAAATTCCTTATCGACAACGAGATGCCTCCGGCCGCCGAAGGTGTCAACGGCCCTACACTCAGTCTTAACGTGGGCTTCTCATATTCAACCAGACCTTGAATGCTTCGAGGAACGCCCCGCAGCTGCGGGTTACAATGGGAAGGCTTGATGTGAACGTGCCACCCAGCTGGCCCATGATCCGGCAGCAGGTTTTGCAGCGGGACGGCTATCGGTGCGTCTCGTGTAGCGTCCAACTCAATGGCCTGCTGCCGGTTTCGTGGACACCGAGATAAGGTGTTTGACGGAACTGGAGAGTGGGAATGCAAAGAAGGAAGT
>NZ_JARTVT010000150.1:0-203 GCF_029625685.1 Mesorhizobium sp. WSM4976 | reverse complement strand
ACGGGCGCGACGGGTGATACCGGTGCAACTGGAGCAACAGGCTCGACTGGTGCAACGGGTTCGACCGGAGCAACTGGAGCGACCGGCTCGACCGGTGCAACGGGCGCGACGGGCGACACCGGCGCAACTGGAGCGACTGGCTCGACCGGAGCGACTGGTGCTACGGGCTCGACCGGTGCCACTGGAGCAACAGGTGCGACGGG
>NZ_JARTVT010000149.1:0-212 GCF_029625685.1 Mesorhizobium sp. WSM4976 | reverse complement strand
TAGACGCCGAATGCCATCCAGAAGCTCTATATCTGAGTGCTTTGGACCCCGTTGGCTGACCCTACGTCGCGCTGCCGCTACCGTTCCTTTTCTGGTGGTTGGGAAACCTGCCAACTCGTAGGCCTTGATAATGGACGGTCGTGTCCCATCAGGTGGTGTAGCTGAGGGTTATGAAGCCGCTCGCGAGCGCGCCGTTAGCAGCGCTGTAGCGA
>NZ_JARTVT010000148.1:0-218 GCF_029625685.1 Mesorhizobium sp. WSM4976 | reverse complement strand
ACGGGCTCGACCGGTGCCACTGGAGCAACAGGTGCGACGGGTGACACCGGAGCAACAGGCTCGACTGGCGCAACGGGTTCGACTGGCGCCACCGGAGCAACTGGAGCGACCGGTTCGACCGGTGCAACCGGAGCCACGGGCGCGACGGGTGATACCGGCGCAACTGGAGCAACCGGCTCGACCGGCGCAACGGGTTCGACCGGAGCAACTGGCGCCAC
>NZ_JARTVT010000147.1:0-221 GCF_029625685.1 Mesorhizobium sp. WSM4976 | reverse complement strand
AGGCGCTGCTGCGAAAGAAGGCGGCCAGAACCTTCGACGCACTCTGCCAAGCCCTCGGTGACATCTGCCATCTGTTCAAGCCAACCGAATGCAGAAACTTCTTCAAGGCTGCCGGATATGAGGCCGATTAATCGCGACACGCTTTAGGCGCTGAGATCGGCCTCATCGCAGTGCTGCACAGCTGGGGCCAGACTCTCACCTACCATCCCCACCTGCATTGC
>NZ_JARTVT010000146.1:0-229 GCF_029625685.1 Mesorhizobium sp. WSM4976 | reverse complement strand
CCCCCCCCCCCCCCCCCCCCCCGCCCCCCCGCCCCCCGCCCCCGCCGCCGCCCCCCCGCCCCCCCGCGCCCCCCCCCCCCCCCCCCCCCCCCCCGCCCGCCCCCGGGGGCCCCCGCCCGCCCCCCCCCCCCCCCACAACAACCCCCCCCCCCCCCCCCCCCCCCCCCCCCCCCCGCCCCCCCCCCTCGGGCCCCCCCGCGCCAGGGGGCGATGCCGCAGGGCCAAGACC
>NZ_JARTVT010000015.1:15820-179972 GCF_029625685.1 Mesorhizobium sp. WSM4976 | reverse complement strand
CGCTTGATATCCTCGAACAGCGGCAGCGTCAGGTTAGGGAAGGAAGAGGCGCGCATATCTTCCATCGGCAGGTTCATGGCCTGCCGGACTTGCTCGGGAATATTGGTGGGTCCCGGGATGAATAGATGCGTGAACCCAGCCATGCGTGAAATTCCTCCGATCGTTCTGGATGTGGAGGAAGTTTCGTCTTGGCGAGGCTCGCCAACAACACCTTGCCGGGTAAGTTGTTGGCTCTTGCGGGTAGGACGAACCTACCCGATCGGCCTACCCGACAGGGGATTTGGACGTGCGTTGTTTCTCGCTTGAATAGAGCGCGACGGCCATTGCGCGGTTGCGAACGTCCAGCTTGTCGTAGAGATTCTTCAGGTGATATTTCACCGTGTTCTCGGAAATCCCTGTACGCGTGGCGATCTGCAGATTGGTCCAGCCGTCGGACAGCACCGCCAGCAACTCGCGCTCGCGCACGGTGAGCCGGGACAACGGCGTGTCGTTGACTTTGTTGATGTCGATGTAGGGGATGCAGATGCGGCCATGCGCGACCGCCAGGATCGTTTCGAAGATCACCGGCGGATCGTCGAACTGGAAGCAATACCCTTGAGCGCCTAGGCGCACGCATTGCTTGAGGATGCCGATGTCGTGGTCGTTGGAAAAGATCGTGATACGCACGCCAAGCTCACGGCTCTGAACTTCAGTAAGCACGTCGGCGCCGTCCATGTCGGCAAGCTTCCAGCCGACGACGGCGACATCGAACTGCGTGGCGGCAGCCATATTGAGGAATTGTGCGCCGCTATGCACGGCACCGAGCAAATCGAAGCGGCCGTCGCATTCCAGCATTTCACGGAGCGCCGAGACGACGAAAGGATTGCGCTCGGCCACGACCACGCGAACGCGCCGCGAGACAGTTCCATCGCTCGTGTTTCCAGACTTGGTGTTCAAGGGCAGCGTTTGTCCTCGACCGTTAGGGGATGCGCGGACCCTTGCTGGACCCTGCATCATGACAATTCTGCCTCAATGGCGAAGGGGTGCTCTTTCCCCAGCGACATGCGCTGTCGCGCCGGCTGAAGCGATTGTCACAGCCGCGCCGCAGGCGCCGCGCGTTGCTGCCAAGAGGTTGCGAGGCGAAGGCGACCGTCACATTTCCTTGGCTATTCCGCGCGCTAGAGCGACATCTTTGCAAGACGAATCCTGTGGCCGCGCTATCTGCCGCACAGGTTTGGATTTCCCGAAAAGCGGTTTCCACTTTTCGGGATCATGCACTAGACCTCATTTCGGGATTCCTCGTTGCGGGAGGCGCTGGTGGAACGCCAGGACAGACAGACGACCGACGCCGCGCCCACCGAGGAGCATCACGCCGACATCTATGGCGAGGACGGCGCCGTGCGCGCCTCCTTTCTTGCGCAGATCGGGGCGGCGATCGCCGACCGCGACACGATCACCCTCAAGCGCGAAGTCGACGACCTGCACCAGTCGGAGCTCGGCGACGTGCTGGAGGCGCTTCACCCCGAACAGCGCCGGGCGCTGGTCGAGTTGCTCGGCTCCGATTTCGATTTCTCCGCGCTGACCGAGGTCGACGAGGCGATCCGCCTCGACATCGTCGACAATTTGCCCAACGCACAGATCGCGCAGGCGGTGCAGGAGCTCGATTCCGACGACGCCGTCTACATTCTCCAGGACCTCGAGAAGGAAGACCAGGACGAGATCCTGTCGCAACTGCCCTTCACCGAGCGCATCAGGCTGAGGCGCGCGCTCGACTATCCGGAAGAGACCGCCGGCCGGCGCATGCAGACCGAGTTCGTCGCCGTGCCGCCATTCTGGACGATCGGACAGACCATCGACTACATGCGCGAGGACAAGAACCTCCCCGAGCGCTTCAGCCAGATATTCGTTATCGATCCGAGCTTCAAGCTGCTCGGCGCCATCGATCTCGACCAGATCCTGCGCACCAGGCGCGCGGTCAAGGTCGAGGACGTGATGCATGAGACGCTGCACGCGATCCCGGCCACGATGGACCAGGAAGAGGCGGCGCGCGAGTTCGAGCAGTACAATTTGCTCTCCGCCGCGGTCGTCGACGAGAACGGGCGGCTGGTCGGCGTGCTGACCATCGATGACGTGGTCGATGTCATCCAGGAGGAGGCGGAAGAGGACCTTCTGCGCATGGGCGGCGTCGGCGACGAAGAACTGTCCGACACCGTGCTCGCCACCTCGCGCTCGCGCGTGCCTTGGCTGCTGGTGAACCTTTTGACAGCCTTTCTCGCCGCGTCGGTGATCGGCCTGTTCGATAACACGATCGAGCATATCGTGGCGCTTGCCGTGCTGATGCCGATCGTCGCCGGCATGAGCGGCAATGCCGGCTCGCAGACCATGACCGTTACCGTGCGCGCGCTGGCGACCAGGGACCTCGATATCTACAACGCCGCGCGCATCATCCGCCGCGAGCTCGGCGTCGGCCTCATCAACGGCGTCGTCTTTGCGGTGCTGATCGGCATGGTCGCCGGATTCTGGTTCCGCGACCCCAACCTGGGCGGCATCATCGCGGCGGCGATGATCATCAACATGTTTGCCGCCGCGCTTGCCGGAATCCTCATCCCGCTGGTGCTCGATCGCTTGAAGATCGATCCGGCGGTGGCCTCCGCGGTCTTCGTCACCACGGTGACCGATTGCGTCGGCTTCTTTGCCTTTCTGGGGTTGGCGACTTGGTGGTTTAGAGCGCCCTAAACCAAGGGGGCCGCTTTAATTGACTTTTACGTAAATGCCGTGCGAGGTTGCTGCGGGGGTCAAGGTGCCGAATCCGGCGCTGCATGGGTATCACCGGAGGGAAGGGCGACGCTTGAAGCGGCGATGCTCGGGCTTGGGAGTGGGAATGCGGGAATATTATACGATCACCGAGCTGACACGCGAATTCGACGTGTCGACGCGGACGTTGCGTTTTTACGAAGACGAAGGGCTGGTGCAGCCGGTGAGACGCGGTCGCACGCGGCTGTTCCGGCCGTCCGACCGGCATCTTATCCGCCAGATCATGCGGGGAAAAAGGCTCGGCTTCTCGATCAACGAGATCCGCGAGATCATCCAGATGTACAAGGAGCCGCCCGGCGAGGTCGGCCAGCTCAAGCTGATGATCAAGCGCATCGAGGAAAAACGCGAGGACCTGCGCCAGAAGCGGCGCGACCTGGAGGAGACACTGGCCGAGCTTGACCAGGCCGAAGAGTCCTGCGTGGAGCGGCTGGCGGAACTGGGCGTGAACACATAGGCATGACTGCCAGTGGCGGTTGGCTAGAGCCTCCTGAATTTCGTCATCCTAAGGCGAAGCAAGGAGCGAAGCTACGCGCGCACACCCCGGGATCCATGCCGTGACGCTAAGGCGTTGCAACGATTGCAGAATTCTGCTCCGTTGCGCTCTATGACACAGGTCACGGCATGGATCCTCGGGTCAAACCCGAGGATGACGACGTTCCCAACGTTCAGGCTAATCGCCAGGCCACTCAGGAAGCAACCTCAGATCCAGCGCCGCACCCTTTTTGCATAGTCGCGATATTTCTTGCCGAATTTCGCCGCCAGAATCTTTTCCTCCTTCTCGATCGCCAGCTTCTGCGTCGCGAAGGCGGCGAGGAAGGCAAAGATCAGGAACCAGGCGATGCCGGTGACGAAGGCGACGCCGATCAGCAGCAGCGTGTTGGCGAGATACATCGGATTGCGGGTGACGCCGAAGGGACCGGAAGTCACCAGATGGTCGGGCTCGGCATTGGGGTCGAGCGTTGTCCTGGCCCTGAACATGGCACGGATGGCTGTGATCCAGAGCATGGCGACGCCGAACAGCGCTACCCAGCCGACGCCGAACAGGAGATCGCCGAAGATGTCGCTGATCCAGGGCAGCGGGTACAATATGCCGAGGACGACGCTCGCCGCGATCGCCACGACATAGATTACCGGCGGCCAGGGAATCATCCCGTGTCTGGGCTTTGCGGTGCCCGTCATTGCTGCCCTCCCTGTATCTGATCCTCGGTCGCGGCGGTGCAGGTTTCCGCAAGATCGGCCAGATGCGATTTCCAGATGCTGGACTGGTCGTTGGCGTAGAGCTTTTCGAGAGATCCTTCGCCCTTCAGCGTGTCCAGCATGCAGCCACAATAGCTCGTACAGAACTTGCTGTCGCGCTGCTGTTCGCACTGCACTTGGCAGGCCGGCAGGAAGCCGGCTTCCTTGTCCTGAGGGGCAGCGGGCATGACCAGCGAGAACAGCCAGACCGAGCCGAACAGAAGCGGCTGGTGGATGAGGTAGAAGGCGAGGCTGTGGCGGCCGATGAAAGTCAGGGGTTTTGACCAGGGTCCGGGCATCCATGTGCCCAGTCGGGCAAGAAGCCCGGACGAGGAAGCCAGCTTCACCGCGGCGATGCCCGCAAGCACTGCGCCGAACCAGGGAAAGAGTGGCACATAGTCGTTGGAACGTGGGTTGGTGGCGGAAAGGCCCACCCACCATAGCGCCGGATGATCGAAGAATTCCGACCGTAGATAGTAGGGCGCTGCAATGACTGCCGCGGCAATGATCGCCGTCAGCAGCCAAGGCAGCCTCAGAAAGGCAAGACCGACAAGGCTCGCCAGCGCGATCTCGTGCAAGATGCCGAAGAAGATGAAACCGTCCGGCGTGACGAAATAAGTGACAGTCGAAATGGCGACCGCCGCCATGGCGACCATCGCGAAGCGCTTCCAGAAGCTTGGCCAGCGGATCTGGCGGCCATGCGCGAGGAAGAGGCTGACGCCGACCAGGAACAGGAAGGTCGAGGCAATGCAGCGCGCGTAGAACTTCCACCAGCCGAAAGCGGTGAGGCCGGGCGACGTGTAGCCGAAATTTTCGAGGTCCCAGGTGAAGTGATAGCTTGCCATCGCAATCAGCGCGACGCCGCGCAGGATATCGAAGACTGCGATGCGGCCTTGCTTGGGCGCGTCCTGAACGGGTTCGCTCGTCGTTTGAAGGCTCATCGTCTGGCAATCCGATTCAGTCGTGCCAAACGACTATCATGGTTCAAGCCGACGACAGAAGCAGTCGGCCATCAATGCGTTTCATGGCAGCCATGAAATTTTGCTTTAGGCCAGAGGCGGAAAGGCTTTGGCAGGCTTCGCTTTTCGGCCCCCTGTGGTCGGTTTCCTGCTACCGGCCGTCGGCCGGTCCGGCCAGATTCTGCGCGTGATTCACGTTTCGGAGGGCCGATGTCCACCCATGTGCGCCATCCGATCTGGCTTCCGGCCCTGAGGCCGGCGGATGCGCGCACCTTCGCCTCGCTCTATGCGGTGGAATCCTTCGCACGCGCCACGATCTCCAGCGTGATCCCGATCCAGGCCTACGAAATCCTGCACAATGAGCGGATCGTCTCGATCCTATACACCATCGTGTCGCTGATGGGTCTTTCGGTCACGCTGTTCATGCCGATGCTGATCCGCCGCTTCGCGCGGCGCTGGGTCTACACGGCCGGCTGCGCGTTGCTGGCGATCGGCTCCGCCTTCTTCGTCACCCACACGCTGCCCGGACAGATCGCCGGCATGCTCTGCCGCGTCATGGGGGCGAGCGCGCTGTCGATCACGCTCAACCTCTACATCATGGATCATATCCGCAAGACCGACTTCATGCAGGCGGAATCGCTGCGCATGGCGTGGTCGATGTTTGCCTGGACCGGCGGGCCGACGCTCGGCATCTTCCTTTACACGCATTTCGGCATCTATGCCGCGCATGGCGCGGTCGTGGTTTTTGCGTTCGCGCTGCTTTGCCTCTTCTGGTTCTACCGGTTGAGCGACAACCAGTCGATTCGTCCCGGCAAGTCACGTCCGGCCAATCCGGTCGCCAATATCGGCCGCTTCCTGAAGCAGCCGAGGCTCAGGCTTGCCTGGCTGATCGCCTTCGGCCGCTCCTGCTTCTGGACGACGTTTTTCGTCTATGGCCCGCTGTTCATGGTGATCGCCGGCGAGGGTAAGCTTGCCGGCGGCTTGCTGGTTTCGGCCGGCAACGCGCTGTTGTTCGTGGCGATCTTCTGGGGCAGGGCCGGCAAGCGCTTCGGCGGGCGCCGGGTCATGACTTTCGCCTATTTCGCCATGGCCGCCATGCTGTTCGCGGCGGGCGGCGTCGGCGAGGCCGCGCCATTGCTCACAGCCGCTTTGCTGCTGTTCGGCGCGTTGTTCACCATCGCGCTCGACGCACTCGGCTCGACCGTCTTCATGCGCTCGGTGCGTTCCTACGAGAAGGCGCAGATGGCGGCCGTCTATCGCACCTATCTCGACTTCTCGGAGCTGACGCCCCCGCTCGTCTATTCGGTCGTGCTCACCTTCTTCGGCCTTGGGTCGGTGTTCGTCACGCTCGGCATCCTGGCCGCCTTTTGCGGCTTCGTCACCTGGCGCTATCTGCCGAAGGCGTTTTGAGCGCCGCGTGGCGTTCGCGCACCCAATCGTGAAAGCGGTGCAGGTCGTATTCTTCCGGCATCAGCACGCCGGCCTCGTGGCGCATCGAGCGCAGGCCCTTCTTGGGACGCGCACGAGATCGCCCAGCAACGAATAGGACCAAGCGTGGTAGGGCCATGTCAGCAGCCTGGCCTTCAGCCGCCCGGCGCTTTCCTGGCAAAGCTGCGAGCCGCGATGCCGACAGGTGTTGTGGAAGGCGCGCAAGGCGCCGGTCTCGTCGCGCAGCACGACGATCTCCTGCGAGCCGATGCGGACCGAGCGGAAGGCAAGCGGCTCGGCGAGATCGGCCTCGCGGCAGACCATCAGCCAGCTTCGGTACCAGATGGCCTCCAGATCGCGCCGGTAGGCGTCGGCATCCCAACAGGCGGCCGACGGCAAGGTCGGCTGGAGGCTGGTCAGGCCGTAGTAGGGATCGCGTTCGCTCGGATTGGGCTGCATCGGCTTCTCCCAGGTGAGGACAGCCGACACCCGGGCAACGCTGTTGTCATATGCCGGCTCCGCGCATTGTGGCGGCCACGGGAGGACTTTAAGGTCGAACGCATGTTGCCGAGAACGATGTCGCTCACCGAGGAACTGGTCGCCCGCTGTTTTCGCACGGTCGAGGACAGCGGGCCCGACCCTGACGCCGCGCATCTGGGTGACGCGGACTATGACGCAATGGCGCGTACGCTGGAGTCACAGCTACCCGCCAACGAACCGCTTTGGCTGTTTGGCTACGGCTCTCTGATCTGGAAGCCCGAGATCGAGCATGTCGAGGAGCGGGTGGCCCTGCTGCGCGGCTGGCACAGATCCTTCTGCATGAAGATGACACGCTGGCGCGGGACCAAGGAAAGCCCGGGCCTGATGATGGCGCTGGACCGCGGTGGACAGTGCAAGGGCGTCGCCTTTCGGCTCGGCGACGGCGACAGACGCGAGCAACTCGACAGGCTTCTGCGGCGCGAGGTGACGCTGAAGCCGACCAGCTATCATCCGCGCCTGATCAACATGATGAGCGATGGCGGTCCGATGCGTGCGCTGGCCTTCGTCATCAACCGGCAAGGGACTACCTATGCCGGCCCCTTGAGCGAGGAGGAGGTTGTCGAGAGGCTCGCGACCTCCTGCGGCCACTGGGGCTCGGGCGCCGATTATCTCTACAATACCGTGAAGAATCTCGAGCAGCGCGGCATCCACGATACGCATCTATGGCGGTTGCAGCAGCTCGTCGCGGCCCGGATCGCCGGCGCGTAGGGGTCGTGAGCCATGCCGCAATCGCGCCGAACGGTGGCGGAATTTGCTTTGCTGGCAGGAGGGCTTCTGCCTAAAGTCGCGCCGTCGGCCCGATAGCCGCGACATTGTTCATCCAAGGTGAAGGCCAGGAAATGACCGGCGCGACGGCCGCTAGTGCAGCTCGCAAATTGACTTTCATCCTCGGCGGCGCGCGCTCGGGCAAGAGTTCTCTTGCCGAGAGTCTGACGACCGCTCATCCGTCGCCCTGGACCTACATCGCCACGGCTCAGGCTTATGACGACGAGATGCGCGAGCGCATTGCGCTGCATTGGTCGCGGCGTGGCGAAGGGTGGGTCACCGTCGATGCGCCGCTCGACCTGGTTGGCGCGATTGTAGCCTTGCCCAATCACCAGCCGGTGCTGATTGATTGCCTGACGCTCTGGCTCACCAACCACATGCTGGCCGAAAACAATATCGAAGCTGAATGCCGGCAGTTGGCGGATGTGCTGTCGCTACCGCGCGGCCCGTGGTTCGTGGTTTCCAACGAAGTCGGGCTGGGCATCGTGCCCGAGAACGCGCTGGCGCGCCGGTTCCGCGATGCCGCCGGCCGCCTCAACCAGCAGGTCGCGGCGGTGGCCGACAGCGTTCTCATGATGGTGGCGGGGCTGCCGCTCAAGGTGAAATGACATGGCTGAAATCGAGGAAAAGGACGCCGAGCGCCATCGCGCCAAGATGGCCAAGCGCAAGGCGGTGCAGGATGCCGAGGTAGCCGGCAAGACCATCGAGAAAGGCCTGCTGATCGTCAACACCGGGCCGGGCAAGGGCAAGACCACCGCCGCCTTCGGCCTGGCGCTGAGGATGCTGGGCTACGGCAAGCGCGTCGGTGTCGTGCAGTTCATCAAGGGCAAATGGCATACCGGCGAGAAGGACGCCTTTGCAGCGTTCGGAGATCGCGTCGTATGGCATGCGATGGGCGAGGGCTTCACCTGGGAGACGCAGGACCTGAAGCGCGATATCGCCGCCGCCGAAGCCGCCTGGGCCAAGGCGCTGGAGCTCATGGCCGATCCGTCGATCAGCCTCGTGGTACTCGATGAGCTCAACATCGCGCTGCGCTATGATTATCTCGACCTGGAAAAAGTGGTCGCGGCGCTGAAGGCACGTCGCGATGATCTGCATGTGATCGT
The DNA here is from genome assembly GCF_029625685.1 of Mesorhizobium sp. WSM4976. Taxonomy (NCBI): domain Bacteria; kingdom Pseudomonadati; phylum Pseudomonadota; class Alphaproteobacteria; order Hyphomicrobiales; family Phyllobacteriaceae; genus Mesorhizobium; species Mesorhizobium sp. WSM4976. The sequence continues at coordinate 171,145 of NZ_JARTVT010000015.1, read as the reverse complement.
CACCGGCCGCAACGCCAAGCCGCTGCTCGTCGAGGCGGCCGATCTCGTCACGGAGATGGGACTGACGAAGCACCATTTCTCGGCCGGGGTGAAGGCGCAGCAGGGAATTGAATTTTAGCCGCTGATCAAGATGGTCAGGTAGATCACCACCGCCGAGACGACCGCGAAAAGGCCGAGCAGCAGCCAGTCCGCCATGCGATAGAGCTTCAACGCCCGGCGGATATCGGTGCTTTCGGCCTCGCGGCGACCGCCTTCGCCCATGAAGGCATCCTCAACGACCTCGCCGCCATAGCTGCGCGGTCCGGCGAGGGAAAGCCCCAGCGCGCCTGCCATTGCGGCTTCCGGCCAGCCGGCATTGGGCGAGCGGTGTTTCCTGGCATCGCGCCGCATGACTTGCCAGGCGGCGCGCGGATCGGCGCCCGGGACCAGAAAGGACGCCAGCACGATGAGCAGGCCGGTCAGCCGCGATGCTGGCAGGTTGATCAGATCGTCGAAGCGGGCGGCCGCGCGGCCAAAGGCTTCGTGTTTCGGCGTGCGGTGGCCGATCATGGAATCGGCGGTGTTGGCCGCCTTGTAAGCCGCGCCGCCGGCGAGACCACCGATGCCGGTCCAGAAGGCGGGCGCGACGATCCCGTCGGAGAAATTCTCGGCCAGGCTTTCGATCGCCGCGCGGGCGACGCCTGCCTTGTCCAACTTTTCAGGATCCCGGCCGACAATGCGTGAGACGGCGATGCGGCCGAGCGTCAGACCGCCGGTCTCTAGCGCGTCCGCGACCTCCTCGACATGCTCGGCGAGACTCTTCTGCGAAAAAAGCGAGGAACCGAGGACGGCAGCGACGACCAAGCCCGTCGGGAAGATCAGCCAGAGCAGAACGTGCAGCGCTAGGCCGATAAGGCCAGGCACCAGCAAAATAATGAGCAACGCCCGCACACCCCGGCGGCGACGGATTGCGTCGGAATCTGTTGCGCGGTTGAGCCGGCGATCGAGAAAGGATATCAGCCTGCCGATCCAGGTTACCGGATGGCCGATGGCGTTGAACAGCCAGTCCGGATAGCCGAGGGCACGTTCGACGGCGAGTGACAGGAAAGCGATCAGGACAGACATGAAGCTTCTAAGCGGCGCGATCGCAGCGGTTGATCATGGCGGCAGCCTTGGCCGGGCAAGCGCGCTTTTTCCTCATGCCCCACAACCTTTCGTGGACCTCTCGACAGGTATCAACCCGCACTCCTATCCGCTTTTCGAACTGCCCGCCACCGCCCTGACCCGATTGCCGGAGGCAGCACAACTGCGCGAATTGGCCGAAATTGCGGCTGCGACCTATGGCGCGCCGTCGGCGGCGTATGTTGCGGCCGCGCCCGGCACGCAGATTCTGCTGCCGCGCGTGGCGTCTCTGCTGCGGCCCGGCAAGGCGCTGGTGCTCGGCCCGACCTATGCCGAACATGCCCGCGCCGCGGCCATAGCCGGCCATGCGGTCGCGGAAGTCGGCGATTTCGACGAGCTGGCCGACGCGGACCTTGCGGTGCTGGTGAATCCCAACAATCCGGACGGACGGGTGATCGAAAAGGCGCGCCTGCTAGAGCTTGCCGCTTGGCTTCGCGCCAAGGGCGGGCTGCTGGTCGTCGACGAGGCTTTCATGGATGCCGGCCCGATTGAACACAGCCTGGCCGGCGATGTCGTTGAGGGCGGCATTGTCGTGCTGCGCTCGTTCGGCAAGTTTTTTGGTCTCGCCGGTGTTCGGCTTGGCTTCGCGCTCGCCGATCAACTGACGACCGAGCGGCTGGACGCGCAGCTGGGCCCCTGGGCGGTTGCGGGCCCGGCGCTCGAATATGGCATCCGCGCGCTGTCGGATACGAAATGGCAGGCCGCGATGCGGCAACGCCTGGGACAGGACGCCGCCCGGCTCGACGCGTTGCTTGGCCGATTCGACGTTCCTGTCGTCCGCGGCACCAGTCTGTTCCGCTACTTGTCATTTGCCGAGGCCCCAAGCCTGTTTTCGGCGCTCGGCGAGGATGGCGTGCTGGTGCGCCATTTCGCCGAGCGGCCCGGAGTGTTGCGCATTGGTTTGCCTGGCAGCGAACCAGAATGGCAGCGCCTCGAAAGCGCGCTTGCCGCCTGGGCCGCACGGCGTAAGGATGCGTCGAAGGAGATCGGACGATGATCCATGTCTGTTCGCTGTCGAAGGTCGACGAGACTGTGGCGAGGACCGGCGCGCAGCGCTTGCTGTCACTGCTTGCTGCCGGCACTGAAGTGATCCGCCCGGCCTCGATCCTGGCGGAAAACCACCTGCATCTCGTCATGCACGACATCGCCGTGGCGCAGGAAGGCATGACGATGCCCGGCGAGGAGCATGTGCGGGCCTTGCTCGACTTCGCCTACCGCTGGGATCGGGTAAAGCCGCTGGTCGTGCATTGCTATGCCGGCGTCAGCCGTTCGACCGCATCGGCCTACATCATCGCCGCCGCGCTGGCGCCGCGGCGCGACGAGATGGAACTCGCCCACACGCTTCGCTTTCTATCGCCGACGGCGACACCCAATCCACGGCTAATCGCAGTTGCCGACGCGCTGCTTCAGCGGGATGGCCGCATGATCGCGGCGATCGAGGCGATCGGCCGGGGCGCCGATGCGTTTGAAGGAGTCCCCTTCGAATTGGGGATCGAAGCTTAGAATCGCAGCGGACGCACGCTACGACAGCCATTCGGTAAGATTGGCCTTACGCACATCCCTGACCAGACTGATAAAACCGTCTGCCTGATGCTCGGCGGTGAGCCGACCTTTCTCGGCGGTGGCGATACTTGCATCGCCGACCACGCCGTTCGGGTTGAGGTCGCTGGCGATCCAGGCGAAGGCATGTGTGCCGGTGTGGCGCAGCAGGGCGAATTCTTTTTCGGCGCGGCCGACATTGGAGACAAAATTGTCCGCCTTGCTCATGTCGACGAGGTCGGGCCGGAAGTGCAGCATCAGCGAGGTCTCGACATCACCGCCATGGATGCCGTGACGGTCCTCCAACTCGGTATACATGCCGGCCGGGCGGCCGAAGCGCTGCCAGCTCGTCTTCACCGACAGCATTTTGGCGCACACACGCAATTCGCGCGAAATGATGCCCATGATCTCTTCATTGCCGCCATGCGAGTTGACGATGATCAGTTTCCTGACCCCGGCGCGCGCGATCGACAGGCCAAGCTCGGTCCAGGCATCCACCAAAGTCGTGGCCGACAAGGTGAGCGTTCCCGGCGCATGCAGGTGCTCGTTCGACTTGCCGACCGCCTGCACCGGCAGGATGCGGATGTCCAGATCGTCGGGCAGGCGCGCGATCACCGTCTCAAGCATGCCCATCATGATCGAGGTGTCGGTCGAGACCGGCAGATGCGGACCATGCTGCTCGATCGCCGCCAACGGCAGCACGGCGATCGTCGCTTCCGCGTCTATCGAGGCATATTCGGTCGTCCGGTAATCGCCCCACCACACACGTCTTGTCGTCACTTTTGTCTCCCGATGGTCTGCTGTTCGGCTTGGAGGTCTAAAGGGCGCGGGCGTTCCGGGCAATGCTATCCTGCTGCCAAAACCTCCACCTCGACCTTGAATTCCGGGCGGGCGAAGCCGGAGACGATCATCAGCGTGGAGGCCGGCGCCGGATCGGAAAAGAGCCGGTTGCGAACGTCCATATAGGGCTGCAGATGGCCACGATCGGTGACGAAAGCGTTGATGCGCACGATGTCGTTCAGCGTCAGGCCGGCTTCGCTGAGGATCGCGGCTATGTTCTTGAAGCAAAGCTCCGTCTGGGCTCCGGCATCCTCCGGCACGGCATCGTCCGGACTGATGCCCAGCTGGCCGGAACATAGCACCAGGCGCTTTCCGGCGGGTATTTCGACGCCGTGGCTGTAGCGGGCGAAAGGGGGCTTGATCGATTTGGGAGCGAGGTATTTGAGCATTGCATTCTCCTGTCCGCAGACAGCCTAGTGGCGGATTCATGAAACATTCAAGATGCCGTGCATGCCGCCCAGGCGATTATGGACAGGCGTCCAAAAAATAGGCACGATGCCTCGCGTACAGCATGACCCGTCCGGTCTCGGCAATGACTGTGGCGCGAGCAGGCGGCCCAGGCGGTGGCATGTGTCTTGCTTCTTGAATCAATGGTGTCGAGCCCAGCGCGTTGCGCGCCCGGGCCAAGAGAGGGTGATGTTTATGGTCGGAAAAGAGAAGATCCTGGCGGGTGCTTTCGCCCTGCTTGCCGCGAGCACGCTGGCGGCGAGTGCGAACGAGAAAGTGACGTTCGGCACCAACTGGCTGGCCGAGCCGGAACATGGCGGCTACTATCAGGCCGTTGCCGACGGCACCTACGCTGCCTGCGGCCTCGACGTCACCATCATGCAGGGCGGCCCGCAGGTCAGCGGCCGGCCCATGCTACTCGCCGGCAAGATCGATTTCTATATGGGCGGCAATCTGCTGTCGGCCTTCGATGCCGTGCAGCAGGGCATTCCGATGCGCGTCGTCGCCGCCGATTTCCAGAAGGACCCGCAGGTCATCATGTCCCAGCCGGGGCAGGGGCTGGACAAATGGGAGGACCTGAAGAACGCCGACCAGTACATCCTCGGCGACGAGGGCGCGCAGACCTTCTTCCAGTGGATGGTGACCGAGCTCGGCTTCGATGCTGCCAAGCGCGTTCCTTACACCTTCAACCCGGCGCCCTTCATTGCCAACAAGAAGTCGATCCAGCAGGGCTATGTCACGTCCGAGCCGTTCGCGGTGCAGAAGGCGGGCGGCTTCGTGCCGAACCAGTTCCTGCTCGCCGATTATGGTTGGGATACCTATGCGACGACGGTCGAGGTGATGCAGGATACGATCGATAAGCGGCCGGAGGTGGTGCAGTGCTTCGTCGATGGCTCGGCAAAGGGCTGGTACAATTATCTCTACGGCGACAACAAGGCCGCCAACGACTTGATCAAGAAGGACAATCCGGACATGACGGATGAGCAGATCGCGTTCTCGATCGAGCAGTTGAAGAAGTTCGGCGTGGTCGATTCCGGCGATTCGGAAAAGCTCGGCATCGGCGCCATGACCGACGCGCGCATCCAGAGCTTTTATGACAAGATGGTCAAGGCCAAGGTCGCGCAGCCGGGCATCGACATCAAGAAGGCCTACACGCTGGCTTTCATCAACAAGGGCGTCGGGCTGGAGCTGAAGAAGTAAGGCGGCCTGCCTGAGATGATCCAGGAGAAAGTGGCTGAGACGCCGGCGGCATCGGACGAAGCCCCGATGCTGCTTTCGTTGCGAAACGTCGGCAAGATCTTTTCCAACGGCGTGACTGCGCTGAGCAAGGTCGATCTCGCGATCCGCGAGGGCGATTTCCTGAGCCTGCTCGGCCCGTCCGGCTGCGGCAAGTCGACGGCGCTCAGGCTGATCGCCGGCCTGTCGACGCCGACCTCAGGCCAGCTCGACTGGCGCGGCTCGATCGACCGCTCGAACATCGGCTTCGTCTTCCAGGAGCCGACGCTGCTGCCTTGGGCGAACGTCTTCGACAATGTCTGGCTGCCGCTGAGGCTCAAGGGCGTGTCGCGGGCCAAGGCGGCGCCGGCGGTGATGGAGATGCTGTCGCGCGTCCATCTCACCGGCTTCGAGAATGCCGTGCCGCGCGAACTTTCCGGCGGCATGAAGATGCGCGTCTCGATCGCCAGGGTCATGGTGACCAAGCCGCGCATCCTTCTGATGGACGAGCCCTTCGCGGCGCTCGACGAGATCACCCGCTTCAAGCTCAACAACGATCTTCTGGAACTGTGGCAGGACGAGCGTTTCACGGTCGTCTTCGTCACCCACAGCGTCTTCGAAAGCGTGTTCCTGTCCAGCCGCGTCGTCGTCATGGCCGCGCGGCCGGGCCGCGTTTTCGGCGAGCTCGCCATCAGCGCGCCTTATCCGCGCGACGAGGTGTTCCGGACCTCACCCGCCTACGCCGCGCTTTGCCGACAGGCCTCGGACGTGCTGGTCGACGCCATCAACTCAACCGCGGGATCGCACCATGACGGTCGTTGACGACACCGCGCTGAAGCTCGATCCGGAAGAGGCGCGACGCGCCCGCCAGGAACGTCTTGAGCGCATCGGCAAATGGGTGCTGCCGCTGGCGATCATGGTGCTGGCGATCGTGCTGTGGGACCGCATCTGCGTCTGGAACGAGATCCCGCAATACATCCTGCCGCGGCCGGGCGTGGTGCTGCAGACGCTGCACAATGATGCCGGCCTGTTGTTCTCCTCGCTCCTGGTGACCCTCAGGATAACCTGCCTTAGCCTGCTGCTCGCCGTGATCGGCGGCGTCGGGCTGGCGGTGCTGTTCGCGCAGTCGAAATGGGTGGAGATGTCGTTCTTCCCCTTCGCCATCGTGCTGCAGGTGACGCCGATCGTGGCGATCTTCCCGCTGATCAACATCTATGTGGACAACCAGACCGTCAAACTGCTGCTCTGCGCATGGATCGTCGCCTTCTTCCCGATCCTGTCCAACACCACGCTCGGGCTGAACTCCGTCGACCGAAACCTGCGCGACCTGTTCAAGCTCAACGGCGCGACGCGCTGGCAGCAATTGCGCTATCTGCGCCTGCCGGCGGCGATGCCCTATTTCCTCGGTGGGCTGAAGATCGCCGGCGGCCTGTCGCTGATCGGCGCGGTGGTGGCGGAATTCGTCGCTGGCGCGCAAGGGCAGTCGTCCGGGCTTGCCTCGCGCATCATCGAGGCCGGCTACCGGCTCAACGCGCCGCGCCTGTTCGCGGCGCTGATCCTGATCTCGCTCACCGGCATCCTTATCTTCCTGGTGCTGTCTCTGGTGTCGTATCTGATCCTGCGCCGCTGGCACGAGAGCGCGCTCAAGCAGGAGCACTAGAGTGTTAGCAGGGAAAATCGCGAAGAGGACCAGATTTTGATACCCGCCTCTGGTTCGTACCAGCTTGCCAATGCCCGCCTTCACCGTTCGCTGACGCCCGGGCTTGCCACAAGTTACGACGCTGATGGTTTCGCTCTTGCCGATATATCCGTTGCCGGCGGCAAGATTTCGAGCATTGCAGCGCGCGGCAAATCCAACGCACCGGCCGATGCGATCGACCTTGCCGGCCGGATCGTGCTGCCGTGTTTCGTCGACTGTCATACCCATATCGACAAGGGCCATATCTGGCCGCGAAAGCCCAATCCGGACGGCACCTTCATGGGCGCGCTCAACGCCACCGGCGCCGACCGCAGCGCGCGCTGGAGCGCCGAGGATGTCGCGCGACGCATGGATTTCTCGCTGCGCTCGGCCTATGCGCACGGCACCAAGGCGGTCCGCACCCACCTCGACAGCGTGCCGCCGCAAGAAGAGATCTCCTGGCCGGTGTTCGAAGCCATGCGCGAAAAATGGCGCGGCAGGATCGACCTGCAGGCCGCCTGCCTGCTCGGCATCGAAGGCGTGCGCGACAAAGCCTGGTTCGAGCGGCTGGCCAAACGCGTCGCCGCCGCCAAGGGCGTACTCGGCGTCGTCACCTATATGGTGCCCGATCTCGAGGAACTGCTCGATCAGGTGTTCGGGCGGGCGATCAAGCACGGGCTCGATCTCGACTTCCACGCCGACGAGACCGACGACGTCGCGGCGATCTCCCTGAAGAAGATCGCCGAAGCCTCGCTTTGGAACGGTTTTGAGGGCAATATCCTGGTCGGCCATTGCTGCTCGCTGGCGCGGCAGCCGGACCTCGAGGTTCTCGACACGCTGGATAAGGTGGCGAAGGCGCGGCTTGCAGTGGTGTCGCTGCCGATGTGCAATCTTTATCTGCAGGACCGGCGCAACAATCACACCACCCCGCGCTGGCGCGGCGTGACGCTGCTGCATGAGATGAGGGCGCGCGGCATCAAGGTGGCGGTCGCCTCCGACAACACGCGCGACCCGTTCTACGCCTATGGCGATCTCGACATGCTCGAAGTCTACCGCATGGCGACGCGTATCCTGCATTTGGACCATCCGGTCGGCGACTGGCCAAAGGCCGTGGCGGCGACACCGGCGGAGGTGATGCGGCTTGACGGCGACGGCGTGCTCACTGCCGGTGGCAGCGCCGACTTCATCGTATTCAAAGGACGGAGCTGGACCGAATTGCTGTCGCGGCCCGAATCGGATCGCATCGTGGTGCGCGAGGGCAGAGCAATCGAACGCCAACTGCCCGACTATGCCGAACTCGACGAATTGATGGTGGGATGATGGATATCGCAGCGCTGAAGCGCGATCTCGACGGGATCAAGATCGACGACCACCCGGCCATCGTCCAGCAGAAGAGCCGCGACTTCTACTGGTACAGCCCGGTGCTGAAGGCGCAGCTCGATCATGTCAAAGGCGATCTCATCGTCACGCCGAAGAATGAGGATGAGGTGATCCGCGTGCTTGCGGCGTGCCACAGGCACGGCGTCCCAGTGACGCCGCGCGGCAGTGGCACCGGCAATTATGGGCAGGCGATGCCGCTGTCGGGCGGTGTGGTGCTCAACCTCGCCGAGATGAACGACATCAAGTCGATCGCGCCGGGGCGCGTGGTGACCGGCCCGGGCGCGGTGCTGGCCGAGATCGACAAGGCGACGCGGGCGCATTCCGGCCAGGAGCTGCGCATGTCACCCTCGACCTACAACACAGCCTCGATCGGAGGCTTCGTCGCCGGGGGCTCGGGCGGCGTCGGTTCGATCCGCTGGGGCGGGTTGCGCGACCTCGGCAACGTCATCCGGCTGCGGACCGTGACAATGGAAGCCGAGCCGCGCGTGATGGACCTCACCGGCGAGGAGGTGCTCAAGGTCATGCATGCCTATGGCACCAACGGCATCATCACCGAAGTCGAGATGCCGCTGACCGCTTCCTACGACTGGATCGACGTCATTGTCGGCTTTGACGATTTCATGGATGCGGCCGGTTTCGGCAACGACCTCGCCGTCCAGGACGGGATATTGGCGAAGCTGATCACGCCGATCGCCGCGCCCATTCCCTACGATTATTTTAAGCGGCACCAGAAATTCTTCCGGCGCGAGCAGAGCATCGTGGTGTGCATGATCGCGCCGCATGCAATGGACGCCTTCGTCGCCCTTGTCCGCAGCACCAGGGGCGAGATCGTGTTCCGGGCCGACAGGGAGGCCGATCTCAAAGGGCTGCCGCCGGCCTATGAGCTCACCTGGAACCATACGACGTTGCGCGCCATCCGGGTCGATCCGACGATCACCTATCTGCAGGCACGCTATCCGTCGCCGGATCATCTCGCCCACGTCAAGGCGATGGTCGAGCGCTTCGGCGACGAGGTGCCGGCGCATCTGGAGTTCATCCGCTTCGATGGCGCGATCGGCGCCGCCGGCCTGCCGCTGGTGCGCTACACCACGGAAGAGCGGCTCAACGAGATCATCCGCATCCATGAGGACAATGGCTGCTGGATCTTCAACCCACACCGCTACACGCTGGAAGAGGGCGGCATGAAGCGCACGGATGATGTGCAGCTTGCCTTCAAGCGCGAGACCGATCCGCAAGGACTGCTCAATCCCGGCAAGATGATCGCCTGGGAGAATCCCGCCTACGACTACCGCTCGGGCAAGCCCTTTCTGTTCAAGGGCCTGCAAAAGGCGGGTTGATGAACATCCTCGTGCTTTACGCCCATCCGGTGGAGACCAGCTTCAATGCCGGGCTGCACCGGACGATCGTCGAGCGGCTCGCGGCGGCTGGCCATGCCGTCGACGATTGCGATCTCTATGCCGAGGATTTTGACCCGCGGCTGACGCGGACTGAGCGGCTCGGCTACCACGATCCGCGCGGCCCGGCCGACGCCGTCGCCGGCTATGTCGAAAGGCTACGCAAGGCCGAGGCGCTGGTGCTGTCCTTCCCGGTCTGGAATTACGGCTATCCGGCGATCCTGAAAGGTTTTTTCGACCGTGTCTTCCTGCCCGGCGTGTCGTTCAAGCTGGTCGACGGTAAGGTACGGCCGACGCTGCACAACATCCGCAAGCTCGCCGCCGTGACCACCTATGGCGGCAGCCGCTTTCGCGCCATGCTGATGGGCGACCCGCCGCGCAAGATCGTCAAGCGCATGCTGCGGGCCACCATCAAGCCCGGCGCTCCCGTCTCCTACCTCGCGCATTATTCGATGAACCTTTCGACCGACGAGACGCGCAACGCGTTCATGGCAAAGGTCGCGGTCAGCATGGATCAATTCTGATGCGCGTGCTGGTGGTCTATTGCCATCCGGTGCCGGAAAGCTACTGCGCGGCGATCCGCGGCACGGCGGTGGAGGTCTTGACGCGGAGAGGCTGGGACGTGCGGCTGCTCGACCTCTACGCCGAGAACTTCAATCCAGTGATGAGCTGCGAGGAGCGGCGCTCCTATAACGACCGCGCGCCTGAGGATCCGGCACTCGAACCGCATTTCGAGCATCTGCAATGGGCCGAGGCGATCCTCTTCATCTATCCGACCTGGTGGTACGGGCTGCCAGCGATGCTGAAGGGCTGGTTTGACCGGGTCTGGGCCGCCGACATCGCTTTCAAGTTGCCGGCCGGCAAAGGGCGAATAACGTCGCTGATGCGGCATGTCACCAAGGTCGGCGTCATCACCACCTGCGGCGCTCCGACCTGGTGGAGCGTGGTCGTAGGCCAGCCGGGCCGCAAGACCATCCTGCGCGGCATGCGGGCGTTGTGCGCCACGCGCTGCAAGACCTTCTTCCTGGCGCACTATCTGATGGATTCGTCGACGCCGAAGAGCCGGGCGGCATTTTTGGGGAAGGTGCGGGCGAAGCTGGAAAGGTTTTGAAGCGCCTTTCCTTCTCCCTTTGCAAGGGAAGGAGGGAGAGCCGCGCTACATCTTCACGCGCTCCGCCTTCGGGTCGTACATCGGCTTCAGCGATGCTTCCGCGGCGAAGCGCTCGCCGGCGATTTCCACCTCGTAGGATGAGCCCAGCACATCCGCCTCGCTCTCGCCCTGGCACGGCACATAGCCAAGCCCGATCGCGCCACCGAGATGGTGGCCGTAATTGCCCGAGGTGATCGGGCCGACAATCCGGCCGTCGCGCAGGATCGCTTCGTTGTGGAAGAGCAACGGCTGAGGGTCCTTCAGGCGGAACTGTACCAGCCGGCGTGACAGGCCGGCTTCCTTCTTCCTGAGCACGGCGTCGCGGCCGATGAAGCCGGCTTTGCTCGTCTTCACCGCAAAGCCAAGGCCAGCCTCCAGCACATTGTCCTCGTCGGTGATGTCGTGGCCGAAATGGCGGAAAGCCTTCTCGATACGGCAGGAATCGAGCGTATGCAGGCCGCAGAGTTTCAGGCCCACATCGGCGCCGGCTTCAGTGATCGCCTCGAAGACATGGGCGGCCTGCTCGGTCGAGACATAGAGCTCCCAGCCAAGCTCGCCGACATAGGTGACGCGGTGGGCGCGGGCCAGCCCCATGCCGATCTCGATCTCCTGGAATGTGCCGAACGGATTGGCTTCGTTGGAGAAGTCGTTCGGGCTGACCTTCTGGATCAGTTTACGCGCCTCCGGACCCATCACGCAGATCACGGCTTCGGCGGCGGTGACGTCGGTGATGACGACGAACTCGTCGGCCACATGCTTTCTCAGCCAGGCAAGATCACGCTGCAGCGTGGCGCCTGGCACGACCAGGAAATAGGCTGTTTCCGAAAGTCGCGTCACAGTGAGGTCGCTCTCGATGCCGCCGCGCTGGTTGAGCATCTGCGTGTAGACGATCTTGCCCGGCGCGACGTCCATGTCGTTGGCGCAGAGCCTTTGCAAGAACGCGCAGGCGTCGCGGCCCTCGACGCGGATCTTGCCGAAGGAGGTCATGTCGAACAGGCCGACGCCGTTGCGCACCGCGAGATGTTCCTCGCGCTGGTTGTCGAACCAGTTCTGCCGCTTCCAGGAATAGCGGTATTCGCGCTCCTGGCCTTCGCGGGCAAACCAATTGGCGCGCTCCCAGCCGGCGACTTCGCCGAAGACGGCGCCGCGTGCCTTGAGATGCTCATGAAGAGGCGAGCGGCGAACGCCGCGCGAGGTTGCCATCTGGCGGTAGGGGAAATGGTCGGCATAGAGCAGGCCGAGCGTTTCCGAGACTCGCTCCTTCAGATAGCGGCGGTTCTTCTGGAAAGGCTGGGCGCGGCGGATGTCGACCTCCCAAAGGTCGAAGGGCGCTTCGCCGTCATTGATCCATTGCGCCAGCGCCATGCCGGCGCCGCCCGACGAGACGATGCCGATCGAATTATAGCCGGTAGCCATCCAGTAGCCTGAAAGCTCGGGCGCCTCGCCGAGATAATAGCGATCGTCGGGCGTGAAACTCTCGGGACCGTTGAAGAAGGTGTGGATGCCGGCGGTGCCCAGCATCGGCATGCGGTTCACGCCCATTTCGAGGATCGGCTCGAAATGGTCCATGTCCTCGGGCAGTTGATCGAAGCAGAAATCCTCGCGGATTCCTTCCATGCCCCAGGGTTTCGCCACCGGCTCGAAGGCGCCCAGCATCATCTTGCCGGCGTCCTCCTTGTAATAGGCGCACTCGTCCGGCACGCGCAGCACCGGCAGGCGCGACAGGCCCGGGATAGGTTCGGTGACGAGGTAGAAATGCTCGCAGGCATGCAGCGGGATGGTGACGCCGTTCTGACGCCCGAGCTCGCGCGCCCACATGCCGGCGCAGTTGATGACGATGTCGGTCTCGATCGTGCCCTGGTCCTCGCCTTGCGCCCAGGAGACGCCGGAGACGCGGCAGTTCTTCGTGTGGACCTTGGTGACCTTGACGTTCTCGATTATTGTCGCGCCACGCTGGCGCGCGCCCTTGGCCAGTGCCATGGCGATGTTGGCCGGGTCGCACTGGCCGTCGAGCGGCAGATGCACGGCGCCAACCACGTCGGAGACATTGAGGTGTGGATACATCTCCTTCACTTCGCTCGGCGAAATCTCACGCACGTCGACATCGAAGGCACGGGCGAGCGAGGCCTGCCTGTAGATCTCGTGCTTGCGTTCCTCGGTCAGAGCGACGGTGATCGAGCCGACCTGGCGCATGCCGGTGCCGACATCGGTCTCGGCTTCGAGCTTGACGTAGAGGTCGGCGGAGTATTTCGCCAGCCGCGTCATGTTCTGCGAGCCGCGCAATTGGCCGATCAGGCCGGCCGCGTGCCAGGTGGTGCCGCAAGTGAGCTGCTTGCGTTCGAGCAGCACGATGTCGGTCCAGCCGAGCTTCGCCAAGTGATAGGCGACCGAGCAGCCGGAGACGCCGCCGCCGATGATCACGGCGCGGGCTTTGCTGGGGACACTCCTGGTCATGCGGCCTCGCGGCGGTAGTTGGAAGCGAAGCGGCGCAGGCGAAGTGCGGCTTCCTTGAGGGTGGGCTCGGGCTGGCAGAGGCTGATGCGGATGTGGCCGGCGGCGGCTTCGCCGAAGCTCGACCCCGGCATGACGCCGACCTTCTCCTTGTCGAGCAGGCCCCAGGCGAATTTCTCATCATCGGGCTCGATGGCGGAGATATCGAGCATCACATACATGCCGCCTTCCGAACCGTGCACGGTGACGTCGTTCATGCCGCGTATGGCCTCCAGCATCAGGGCACGCCGCGCCGCATAGCGCTCGGCGATCTCTTTCACGCCATAGTGGTTCTCGAGCGCTTCGGCACAGGCGATCGAGATGAAAGCCGGCAGGCCGTAGGTCGTCACAAGGTTGAGGTCGGTGAGCAGCCGGATCATCTCTCTCGGGCCGGTCAACCAGCCCATGCGCCATCCCGTCATGCCGTGACTTTTCGACATCGAGTTGATGACCAGCGTGCGCTCGGCCATGCCGGGCAGCGAGCGCGGCGAGATGTGCTCGCCGCCGCCGAGCGTCCAGTAGACCTCGTCAGACAGGAGCCAGAGATCGTGCTCTTTGCAAATCGCGGCCAGCTCTTCCAGCCGCTCGCGCGAATAGACGGCACCGGTCGGGTTGTTCGGCGTGTTGATCAGGATGGCCCGGGTGTTGGGCTTCAGCGCGGCGCGGATCATGTCCGCGCGGGGCTGGAAACCGTCCTCGGCAGGCGTCTCGACCACGGTGAAGGCCGCGCCGGCCGCGCTGAATGTGTTGGGGTAGGTGGCGTAATAGGGCGCTACGACGATGGCGTGGTCGCCAGGGTCCAACACGGTCTGCACGGCGGCGTAAAGCGCTGCCTGACCGCCTTGGGTGGCGATGATCTCGTCGGGTTCCGTTTCGATGCCGGTGCAGGCGGTGGATGCGGCCGCCATTGCCTTGCGCAGGCGCGGCAGGCCAGGCAGCGGCGTATAATGATGGTTGCTGCCGCGCACGGCGTTTACACAAGCCTCGATCGTCTCCGAAGGCGTGTCGAAGTCGTGATCGCCGACCGACAGCATGATGATGTCCTCGCCGGCCTGCTGACGGGCCCAGGCGGCCGAATGGACCTCCCAGCCGTCCTTGCCCGAAGGAACGATGGCGGTAATGCGCTTCGATGGTCTTGGCATCACTGAACTCCCGAGATCCGATGGCCGGCCTGCTCGAGCCGGTCGCGCAGGGCGGCGATATGAGCGGGGCCGACCTCGCAGCAGCCGCCGACGATGCCGGCGCCGGCTTCGACCCAGCCGATGGCCTGGTCGGCATAGGCCTGCGGGTCGAGATCGTGGCGGGCATGCAGCACGTCGACGGTGCCGCCATGCTTCAGCGCCTCGACGGAGGTGAAGCCATTGGCGTAAGCGCCAACCGGTCCGCCGAGCGCGATGAGTTCCGGCAAGGCCGCGGAGATGGCTTCGGGCCGGCAGCAGTTTAGCAGCCGGGCCGCAACCGGCAGGTCGCCGAGGGCGCCTACCGCACCGGCAATGGTCTCGCCGCTGCGCAGGCGTGGCGCGCCGTGGTCGGCAAGCGTCCAGGACACCCATACCGGCTTGCCGCTTTCGGATGCCGCGGTGACGGCTGCGCGCGCCTCGTCGGCGGACGCCATGGTCTCGCACAGGAACAGGTCAACACCGTCGGTCTGCTCGGCGACGATGCGGCGATAGATGTCGAGCGTCTCATCGAAGGAAATGGTCAGCGCCGGCGCATAGCTGCCGAACAAGGGCGACAGGCAGCCAGCGATCGCGGCGTCGCCCGCTTCGTCGCGGGCCTGCCTCGCCAGTTCGATGCCGCGCTTCTGCAGCGGCTCGAACAGATCTTCCGCGCCTTCGCGCGCCAGGCGCTCCGGCGTTGCCGCATAGGTGTTTATGGTGATGACACGAGCACCCGCCTGGATGAATTCGACATGCAGGTTGCGCACAAGGTCCGGCTCGTCGATCAGCACCCTGGCCGACCACAGCGGCGTCGGCTCGGATTTGCTGCGGCGAACCAGTTCCTGGCCCATGCCGCCATCGGTGAGGATAACGGAAGTCATGCCCGCAACCTCTCATTCTTAGGATCCCAGAGCGGCTCGTCCTTCTGCACAACGGCCTTGAAGCGATCGCCGAAAATCTCGACTTCGACCGCCGTGCCCGGCTCGGTGAGATCGCTGCGCAACATGCCGAGCGCGATCGACTTGCCGACGCGGTGGCCCCAGCCGCCTGAGGTCGTCTCGCCGACGATCCTGCCGTCGTGCCAGAGCGTCGACATATAGGGCGCGTCGCAGTCGCCGGGGTTCTCGACGACCAGCGTGACGAAGCGCTTCTTCACGCCCTGCTGCTTCTCGTTAAGCAGCGCCGCCTTGCCGCGGAAATCGGGCTTGTCCCATTTGACGAAGCGCTCCAGCCCGCCCTGAAGGATCGAATAGTCGGTCGAAAGGTCGCCTTTCCAGGCGCGGTAGCCTTTTTCCAGCCGCAGCGAATCCAGCGCATACATGCCGAACGGCTTCAGGCCATGCTTCTGGCCGGCTGACCAGACGGCGTCGAAGACAGCGAGCGTGTCGGCGACTTTGGTGTGGATTTCCCAGCCGAGCTCGCCGGCAAAGGAGACGCGGACCAGTTTCGCCCAGCGCCCGGCAATGCTCGTTTCCTGATGCGTCAGCCAGGGCAGGGTCAGGTCAGCGCCGCAGACATCGGCAAGGATTTTCCGCGAATTCGGTCCGGCCAGGATCTGGGTCGAGTATTCCTCCGTCCGGTCGATCAGCGTGAAGGCCGCATCGGCAGGCATGCGCGACTTCAGCCATTCGAAGTCGTGCCACTGCGCCACCGCCGCGGTGATCAGCGTCATCTGGTCCTCGCCATGGCGCACGACCGACATCTCGGTGACGATGCGGCCCTTGTCGTCGGCGAAATAGACGAGGCCGATGCGGCCGGGCTTCGGCACGAGGCCTGTGACCTGCAGCGACAGCCAGTCGGCCGCGCCCGGACCTTCGAGGTTGAAGCGCGAGAAGCCGGGCAGGTCGAGGATACCGGCGGCGTCGCGCACGGCGAGGCATTCCTCGCGCACCGCGCGCTGCCATGGCCCGTCGCGGCGGAAGGTGAGGGTGGATTCCTCGGACGTGTCATCGCCGGGCCCAGCATACCAGGTCGCGCGCTCCCAGCCATTATAGGCATCGAACTGGCCGCCCAGCGCCTTGATGCGCTCATGCAGCGGCGAAAGCTTACGGTTGCGCCCCTCAGGCCAAGCATGGCGCGGGAACTGGATGGCATATTCGTTGCCGTAGATCTCGATGCCCTTGGCGACACAATAGTCCGACGCCGAGGCGAAGGACGTGAAACGGCGCGGGTCGCAGGACCACATGTCCCATTCGGTCTGGCCCTCTGTAACCCATTCGGCCAGCACCTTGCCGGCGCCGCCGCCTTGCGCGATGCCGAAGGTGAAGACGCAGGCCTCGAAGGCGTTCGGCACGCCGGGCATCGGCCCGATCAGCGGGTTGCCGTCCGGCGCGTAGGGGATCGGGCCGTTGATCACCTTGGAAAGACCGGCTGTGCCGAGGATCGGCACGCGCGCGACGGCATCCGCCAGATAATGCTCGAGACGGTCGAGATCATCGGGGAAAAGCTGGAAGGAAAAATCCTCCGGCATCGGATCGTTGTGGGTCGCCCAATGCGCGCGGCAATTGCGCTCATAGGGCCCGAGATTCATGCCGCTCTTTTCCTGGCGCAGGTAATAGGACGTGTCGACGTCGCGCAGCAGCGGCAATTTGTGACCCTGCTCCTTCGTCCAGGCAGCAAGCTCGGGAATCTCCTCGAACAATATGTACTGGTGGCTCATCACCATCATTGGCACGTCGCGGCCGAACATCTTTCCGACCTCGGCGGCGCGGTAGCCGGCCGCGTTAATGACTATCTCGCAGCGGATCTCGCCCTGCGGGGTGGCGACCACCCATTCTCCGTTCTCGCGGCGAACGCCGGTGACCGGGCAGAAGCGGATGATCTTTGCGCCCATGTCGCGGGCGCCTTTCGCGAGCGCCTGGGTCAGTTGCGCCGGGTCGATGTCGCCGTCGCTCGGATCATAGAGCGCGCCTTTCAGTTCGTGCGTCTCGATGAAGGGGTAGCGTCGCTTGATCTCGTTGAGGCCGACAACGTCGATATCCATACCCTGGTAGCGGCCCATGCCCTTGGCGCGCTGGAATTCCTGCATGCGTTCGTTGGTGTGGGCGAGCCGGAGCGAACCGGTGACATGGTAGTTCATCGGATAGTCGACGGCCTCGGCCAGGCCCCGGTAGAGTTCGGTCGAATAGCGCTGCATGTTCATCAGCGACCAGGACGAGGAGAAGGTCGGGACGTTGCCGGCGGCATGCCAGGTCGAGCCCGAGGTCAGCTCGTTCTTTTCCAAAAGCACGCAATCGGTCCAGCCCGCCTTGCACAAATGATAAAGCGATGAGCAGCCGACGACACCGCCTCCGATGATCACCACGCGTGCCGTGGTCGGCAAACCGGCCATGTTTTTCTCCTCAAATTCAATCAATATACCGGCGGCGAAACCACCCAGATGACGACCGCCGGCTCGGTGCCCGGATTGCGCCAGCGATAGGGCTTGCCCTCGAAGCGAAACGAGTCGCCTTCGCCAAGCCGATGCCAGACGCCCGCTATCTCGATGTCGAACAGTCCGGAGGCGATGTATCCGGCCTCCTCGGTCGGCCGCAGCGCGGCGGTCTTCATCTCTGCGCCGGGCGCGAACACCGAGCGCACCACTTCGAAACTACCGCCGAGATCGGGCGACAGAAGCTCTTCCACCAGACCAGATTCGCTTGTGCCAAGCACGCGACGGCGGCCGGCGCGCACGATCACGCCACGCTCTTCCTCGGCCGGCACGTCATGACTGAAGAACAGGCTGATCGGGACATCGAAGAGATCGGCAAAGGCCCGCAAGTCGCCGACCGACGGAATAGAAAGGCCGCGTTCGACCTGACTGACCCAGCCGACCGAACGGCCGAGCTTGAGGGCGATTTCGGAGAGCGTGAGGCCGCGGGCCTTGCGCAGCGCGCGGATGTCGCCGGCCAGCAGCCGGTCGCCATTGTCCTGCTCCGATCTGGCCGTGGTCGAGCTCAAAGGCTTCTCGTGAAAAAATCCGAATAAATTTCATGAGAAGGTAAAACTATGAAAAAATCAAGGAGATTTTCATAGGCCACAAGATTTGCTTGCGCGTTTTCGGCGGTTGATGCAAAGGCTCGCGCACGAGCGGCGAGTGGGGCGCCCGGTCGGAGACCAGTCTTAGTTTATAGTCTGCGGATGGTCGTCAAGGAAACCAGGTTCGGGTTTCTGGCCATGCCGAGAGGGACGACCCATGCTAGAGAAGAACATCCGGATCGCATCGGATGCGGAGATCGTCGATGAGGCGATCACATCGCGCCGGTCGGTGCGCGCTTTCCTGCCCGATATGGTCGATGACGATACGATCCGCGCGATCCTGGCGGTCGCCGCGCGCGCGCCGTCGGGCACCAACATGCAGCCCTGGCGCGTCTATGTGACCAAGGGCGAGGTCAAGCAACGCATCAGCGACGCGATCCTCAACTCCGGCATTCGCGCCGAAAAGGCGGAATGGGACGAGTACCGCTACTATCCCGACCAGTTCTTCGAGCCTTACCTGACGCGCCGCCGCGCCAATGGCTTCGGCCTTTACGGAGTGCTGGGCATCGGCCGGCGCGAGGTCGACAAGATGCGAGCGCAGCACGACCGCAACTTCATCTTCTTCGACGCTCCCGTCGGCATGATCTTCACGATCGACCGGCGACTGAACCAGGGCTCGTGGATCGACTACGGCATGTTCCTGCAGAACATCATGGTCGCGGCGCGGGGCAGGGGGCTGCATACCTGCCCGCAGGCGGCCTTCGCTCCTTACCATCGGCAGATCAGACCGGTGCTCAACATTCCCGACGAGGAGATCGTCGTGTGCGGCATGGCGCTCGGCTATGAGGACACCTCCAAGCCCGAAAACGAGTTTCGCACCGACCGCGCGCCAATCGAGGACTGGGTTACGTTCGCGGAATAGTGCCGGCGCAGGCCGCGGCTCGGCCTGTCAGTCAGTACTCATATGGGTGCCGTGGCCGCTGACATGCGCGCCGTCCTGCGGCGTCAACCGCAAGTAGGCCGACAGCGCGCAAAGCGTGATCAGCCCTTCGACGACGAACAGAATGCGATAGTCGTCGACACTAGCCTTGCCGCCGCCGGCAAGCAGCGAGAGCAGCGCGGCGGCGAGGCCGACGCTGATCGCCACCGCGAGCTGCCACAGGATGTAATAAAGCGCGCTGAAGCGCGCGAGCTGTTCCGGCGCGATATCCGAGTAAGAAAGGTTGCCGGTCGAGGCCCATTGCACCGAGCGGAAGACGCCGAAGGTGAAGATGTAAGCCAGAACGATCCAGGCCGGCAGGCTCTCCTGCATCAGGGCAAAGCCCGCGACCAGCAAGGCGACGATCGGCGTGTTGGTGACCAGCACGCGCTTGAAGCCGAAATGGTTCAGAAGCCGCGGCATGAAGAAGCGCATGACCAGGGATCCGATCGCGGCAACGAAGGTCAGGGAGCCGGCCTGAACTGCGCTCATGCCGAAGCCGAGCTGGAACATCAGCGGCAGGAGGAAGACCACCGAGCTGAGGCCGACCGTGTCAAGGCTGCCGCCAGTCAGGAAGGAGATGCGGAAGGTGCGGATGCGCAGCAGGTTGAGGTCGAGCAGCGGATTGCGGGCGCGCAGGCAGTAGAAGGCGGCAATCGTCAGGATGATGATCGCCAGGCCAAGCTCGATACCGATGAGGCTGCTCGCGGTATCCTTGGCGGCAAGCGAGTCCATGCCGAAGACCAGCAGGCCCATGCCGCTGCCGACGAGCAGGAAGCCCGGAAAATCGAACGGCGTGCGCACTGGCTTGGTCGTCGACGGAAACAGCGAGGCGGCAAGCAGCGCGGCGGTCAGCGCGATCGGGATGTTGATATAGAAGATCCAGCGCCAGGAGACGTAGGTGGTGAGCGCGCCGCCGACGAGTGGCCCGACCAGCGGCCCTGACTGGCCGGCCAATGAAATATACATGTTGATCTTGAGCGTACGGTCGCGCGGGAAGCTCGACAGGATCACGACCTGGCCAAGGGTGCCCATCAGCGCGCCGCCGCAGCCCTGCAGGGCGCGCGAGCCGACCAGCATCCAGAAGTTTTCCGAAAGGCCGCACAAGGCCGAGGCGCTGGCGAAGACGAGCAGCGCGAAGCAATAGACGTTGCGCAGCCCGAAGCGGTCGGCCAGCCAACCGCCGAGCGGCATGGTGACGATCAGGCTCGCGACATAGACGGTGATCAAAAGGCCAAGCTGGCTTGGCGGGCGGTCGAGGCTCTCGCCGATGCCGGGCAGCGCGGTGACCACGACGTTCTGGTCCAGGCTGGTCATGAACACGCCGCAAGCGACGGTTGCCGGCAACAGCATGGACGGACCCTCCGCCGGAGCAAAGCGGGTCGTGGCCGTCGCCGAAGTCTCAACAGTCATGGAAGGGTATGGTCGAACTGGTTGCCTGAGCGGGCGTCTGCCTGGGCAAACGCCCGTGATTCCTTACCTATCGCCGCTGCTGGTCCAACGCTCAAGCGGCAGTTGTAGCCGTCCATAGTGCCAGATAGCGGCTGGACCAAATCCCTGGTTCCGCCGTACCGGCTACTGCACCTCGTAACCGACCTCTTCGCTGGCGTGGCACAAGGCCTTCCAGAACGACCGCGCGAAGGAGCGGAAGACATAGATGTCGAACTGGTCGGCGCCGCTGCGCTGGATCTGGGCGAAGATGTCGTGATGGTTGGTCGAGCGGCCGGCGCCGAGCGGGAAGGCCGGCAAGGCGAAGTCGATAGCGAAGAACTTCGCCATCACCCATTCGGCCTTCGGGCC
This sequence comes from Mesorhizobium sp. WSM4976, assembly GCF_029625685.1. NCBI lineage: Bacteria > Pseudomonadati > Pseudomonadota > Alphaproteobacteria > Hyphomicrobiales > Phyllobacteriaceae > Mesorhizobium > Mesorhizobium sp. WSM4976. Next base: position 149,955 of record NZ_JARTVT010000015.1, on the reverse strand, counting down.
GGCGATGCGGATCGCGGTGCGGCCATGCGACAGGTCCGTGAGCGTGCCGATGGCTGGCGTGATGACGCCGGCGAAGGTCGCGGCCAGTCCTTCGGCTTCGTCGACCACGGTGAATTTCCCCGGCGCGAAGCCGAAAACGGCGCGGGCGCCGCTGCTTGCGCCGCCGCCAGCGCCGTCAGGCAGAGCCGGGCCGGTGACCTTGCGGATAAGCTCGATCAGTCGCTTTTCCTCACCTGGCCAGGCGCCAAGCTGCAGGATCGAGCCCGGCCGCGTCTCGGACAGGATGACATCGACGCCATGTTCGAAATTGCCATGCGAACCGGGATGATAGTCCGGCTCGAGCGGCGATTGACGCTCGGGCAAAGGCTGCTCAGCCATGCATGCGGCTCCCGTCGGGATCGTAGAAATGGTTGGAGACGATTTCGATCGGCCCGAAGCGATTGCGCAGTGGGTCCGAAACGAAGGCGCGGGTGCCGTGACGCGCCTTGCCTCCCTTCACCAAGGCCAGGGCTATATATTTGCCCAGCGCCGGCGAATAGCAACACGCCGTGATGTGGCCGAGCGAGTCGTGCGGATTTGCCTCGTCCAGTTGCTCGACGATATGTCCGCCGCCGCTGAGCGGCCGGTTGTCGAGGGCGATGAGCCCGACGAGCTCAAGCCGGTCGGGGGCGATAAGGCCTTCGCGGTCCATCATGGCCGAGCCGATGAAGGGCTTCTTCTTCGACAGCATCCAGTCGAGATGAAGATCGCGCGCGGTGGTGCGGCCGTCGATCTCGGCCCCGGTGACATGGCCCTTCTCGATGCGCATCGTGCCCAGGGCCTCGAGCCCATAGGTGACAAGGCCGAAAGGTTTGCCGGCCTCGATCAAGGCTTCCCATACCCGGGTGCCGTAGCCCGCGCCGGAATAGACCTCGAACGCCATTTCGCCGGAGAAGGACAGCCGGCAGATCATCACCGGCACGCCGGCGATCCGGCCGTGCACGATGCCCATGAAGGGCAGGGTGGCGTTGTCCACGGCGGTGCCGGCGACGCAGGAAGCGAGAATGGCGCGCGCGTTCGGTCCGCCGATCGCCGCACCCGCCCATTCGTCGGTGACGGAGGTGACGGTGACCTTCAGCTCCGGCCAGATGACGTCCAAGAAATATTCCAGATGTTGCATCACCTTGCCGGCGTTGGCGGTGGTGGTGGTCATCAGGAATTCCTGCTCGCCGAGCCGCCAGGTGGTGCCGTCGTCGAAGGCAAGGCCGTCCTCGCGCAGCATCAGGCCGTAACGCGCCTTGCCGATCGCAAGCGTGGAGAACATGTTGGTGTAGACGCGGTCGAGGAACTCGGCCGCGTCCGGTCCCTGCACCGCGATCTTGCCCAGCGTCGAGACGTCGACGATGCCAGCGCTTTCGCGTGTCGCCCTGGCTTCGCGGACATAGGCCTGCTCGACCGTCTCGCCGGGGAGGCCGTAGATCATCGGGCGGTACCAGAGGCCCGCGGAGTACATCCTTGCGCCATTGGCGATGTGCCAGTCATGCATCGGGGTCAGCCGCTCGGGTTTGAGGTCGCCGAAGCGCTCGGCGGCCAGCGAGCCGATCGACACCGCCGTGTAGGGAGGGCGGAAGCGCGTCGTCCCGACTTCGGGGATCGGCTTGCCGAGCGCCTCGGCCATGATGGCGAGGCCCGGCACATTGGAGTTCTTGCCCTGGTCGGTCGCCATGCCGAGCGTGGTGTAGCGCTTCAGGTGCTCGACTGAAACGAAGCCCTCGCGGTGCGCCAGCCGCACGTCCTCGGCGGTGACGTCATGCTGGAAGTCGACGAAGCTCTTGCCCTTGGCCTTGATCTCGAAGACCGGCGCCGGATCGGGATCGCCCGGAGCCGCCTCGACGACAGGCAGGGGAGCGGATGAAGCCGCGCCGCCGGCAGCCTGAAGACCGGCCGCGCGGCCCTCCGCGATGGCCTCAGCTGTCGAAAAACTCCCGGTGAAGGCGCCGGCGCCGATCCAGCGCTGCGTCGGCGTCGGCGGCAGGAAGGCTTGTCTCGCCGGATCCCATTCGGCCTTCGCGCCGGCCTGGCTGGCAAGATGGATGGTCGGCGACCAGCCGCCTGACATCAGAAGGCTGTCGGCATGGATGCTGCGTTCGTCGCCGCTCAGCGCACCGCTCATGGCATCGAAGCGCTGCACCTTGAGGCCGGTCAGCGCCTTGCCGCCTTCGGTCGCGACCACGGCGTGACCGGCAAGCAGTTCAGCCTCGGCTTCGCTCGCCAGCCGGCGCATCTCGGTCGAAACGTCGCCCCGAACGTCGATGATAGCAACAACGGCGGCACCGGCCTTCTTCAAGGCGACGGCCGAGCGATAGGCGCTGTCATTGTTGGTGAAGAGCGCGATGCGCTGTCCAGGCAGAACGCCATATTCAACTGCGTAGCGTTCCGCCGCATGCGCCAGCATGACGCCGGGCCTGTCGTTGCCGGGGAACACCAGCGGCCGCTCGAAGGAGCCGGTGGCGAGAACCACCGTGCCCGCGCGGATCGCCCAGTAGCGCTGGCGCGGCTCGCCCTTCGCCGCCGCTTCCTTATGGTCGGTCACACGTTCCAGCGCGGCGAGCGTGTTGCCGTCGTAATAGCCCCAAACCGTGGTGCGCGGCAAAAGGCGCACATTATCGTTGCCTTCGAGCTGCCCGACCGTGCGCTGGGCCCAGTCGGCGGCAGGCATGCCATCGATGGTTTCGCCGGACCAGTTGGCGGAGCCGCCGAAGTGGGCTTCGAGCTCGGCGAGGATAACGCGGGCGCCCTGGTCGGCAGCGGCCTTTGCCGCCATCAGGCCGGCCGGACCGGAGCCGACCACCAGCACGTCGCAGAAAGCATTCATGCGCTCGTAGCGGGCCGGGTCGGGAGCGGTGCCTGCCTTGCCCAGGCCGGCGGCGCGGCGGATGAAATGTTCGCAGAACATCCAGAAGCGCGTGCCCTTCAGCGGACCGAACACCGGACCCATGAAGGTCTTGTAGTAGAAGCCGGCCGCCAGGATCTTGCCGCCGAGTTGGTTGACGGCGCCGATATCCCAGGCGAGCGACGGGTTGCGGTTCTGGCTGACAGCGACGAGCCCGTCATAGATCTCGACCATGGTGGCCGGAATGTTCGGTTCGCGCACTTCGCCGCTCAGCACCGTCACCAGCGCGTTGGGCTCCTCTACGCCGGCGGAAAGCAGGCCGCGCGGGCGATGGTATTTGAACGAACGGCCGAACAGGGTCACGCCGTTGGCGAGCAACGCCGAGGCCAGCGTGTCGCCGATATGGCCGGTGTAAGGCGCGCCGTCGAAGGTGAAGCGGATGGTGCGCAGCCGGTCGATGCGGCCGCCGGTCTCTGTGCGGCGCGGGCTCACGAACGGCCCTCCGCCTTGTGGCCACCACGGGCGAAGGCCGTGCTCAGGATCTCATGCGTGATGGTGTTGCGCACGACCCTCAGATGGGCGCGGCAACCGCCGGAATGCTGCCAGATCTCGTTGTGATCGCCAGCCGGATTCAGCCGGTCGTAGACATAGGCGTTCCAGGCGTCGAGATCTTGCGAGGCCGGCTGCGGCCGCTCGCGGTTGCCGTCACCCTGGTAGGTGAATTCGATGACGTCGCGCGGGCCGCAATAGGGACAGGTGATAAGCATTGTCTTTCAGCCCTAATGCAGCCGCGGGTTCGCGCCCTGGCCTTTGTCGTCGATGATCAAGCCACGATAAAAACGGTCGAGCGTGAAGGGCGCGTTGAACTCGTGCGGCTCGTCCTTGGCGATGGTGTAGGCAAAGCACCAGCCAGAGGCGGGCGTCGCCTTAAAGCCGCCGTAGCACCAGCCGCAATTGAGATACATTCCCGGCAATGGGCCGGTGGTGATGATCGGCGATCCGTCCATCGTCATGTCGCACAGCCCGCCCCAGGAGCGCAGCATGCGCACCCGGGCGAGACCCGGGAACAGCGCCAGCATCTCGCTCATCACCTCATCGACGATTGGCAGGCTGCCGCGCTGGGCATAGCTGTTGTAGCCGTCGAGGTCGCCGCCATAGACGAGGCCGCCCTTGTCGGACTGCGAAATGTAGAAGTGGCCCATGCCGAAGGTGAGAACGGTGTCGATGACCGGCTTCAGCGATTCCGAGACGAAGGCCTGCAGCACATGACTTTCGATCGGCATGTGCGAAATGCCGGCAAGCTGCATGACGTGGCCGGTGCTGCCGGCAACAGCAAGCGCGACCTTCTTGGCGCGGATCTCGCCGCGCGTCGTCGATACGCCTGTGATGCGGCCGCCATCGCGCAGGAAGCCGGTGACCTCGCAATTCTCGATGATGTCGACGCCGCGCCGGTCCGCGCCGCGCGCGTAACCCCAAGCGACGGCGTCATGGCGCGCGGTGCCCGCGCGCGGCTGCATCAGCCCGCCAAGCACCGGGAAGCGCGCCGAAGCCGAGACATCCAGCGCCGGCACAAGTCGCTTGATCTGGTCCACGTTCATCAGTTTGGCGTCGACGCCGAGATGGCGCATGGCATTGCCGCGCCTCGCATAATCGTCGAGCTGGGCAGGCGTGTGCGCAAGATTCAGGCAGCCGCGCTGGGAGAACATGACATTATAGTTGAGGTCGTGCGAAAGGTTCTCCCACAGCTTCATCGAATGCTCGTAGAAGCGGGTGTTCTGCGGCAACAGATAGTTGGAGCGCACGGCGGTAGTGTTGCGGCCAACATTGCCTGAGCCGAGCCAGCCTTTTTCCAGCACGGCGACATTGGTGATGCCGTGTTCCTTGGCCAGGTAATAGGCAGTTGAGAGGCCGTGGCCGCCGCCGCCGATTACGATCACGTCGTAGGAAGCCTTGGGGTCAGGCTTGCGCCAGGCGGGTTTCCAATCCTTGTTGCCGGCCAGCGCATTCTTGAGCAGCGAAAAGGCTGAATATTCCGCCATTCTTCCTATCGTCCTTATGATGCGAGGCGGCAGACTATAGAGCAGGCGGGAAGCGCAAAGCCAAGATTGCGCCATCGCTTTTCGACAGGCCGACTCCGCTCGACATGATCGGGACGGCTTGCCGCCCGATAGGCCGGTCTTTATCAAGGGCGGAAATTCGGGGATCTTTCGGCCGACGAGTCGCCACAAAACCATGTTTTTCCGACTGCTACGCCTGATCTTGGTCGTCATCGTCGCTGTGTTCGGACAGCCGGCGCTCGATGCGTTGGCGCAGGCGATCGGCCACGGCTCGGCGCAGCTCATCGCCGACCAGACGAAGGTCATCCAGGACCTTACGACCCGGACGGACGGGCTGGAAAAGAAACTGGGCGATTCAGACGAGGACGATGCGGGGCTGGTCGATATCCGCCTGCAGCTCGAGGACATCTCGCGAGCGGCGCTGACCAGCGCGCTGGCATTCCGGCAGCGCCTCACCGACATCAACAACCGCGCCGAAGTGCTCGGCGCGCCGCCGGCTCAGGGGCAGCCTCCCGAGCCAGCGGTCGTCAGCAACGAGCGCAGCGCGCTCGCCTCGGAGAAGGCCGAGATAAACGCCGTAGTCGCCAGCGCGCAGAATCTTTCGATCCGCGTCAACGGACTAGTCGACAAGATCGCCGTCATGCGCAGCGAGCTTTTCCGCAGCGTCATCACCAAACATTATGATCTGAATGATGCGCTAAGCCCGCAGGCCCTGTCGGACGCGCATGACCAGATCACGGGCCTTTACAAGGCGGTGTCGTCCTGGCTGAGCTTCGCCCTCAGGTTCAAGTTCCAGGCGATCCTTGCCGCGACGCTTATGGCGCTGGCACTGGCGGCCGTGCTCTTGATTGGCGGAAGGCGCTTGTTCGGCCGCATCTTCGAAGCCGACCCAACCATCGAGGAGCCGTCCTACCTCAGCCGGTTGTCGGTCGCTTTCTGGTCGACGCTGCTGCCGACCCTGGCGCTCGGCGTCTTCTTCGCCTCTGCTGTGTTCTTCTTCAATTATTACAATGTGCTGCGTGGCGACATCGGCACGTTCCTCAATGCCTTGCTGACGGTGATCGGCATGGCTTTCTGCGTCAACCGGCTGACCGATGCGGCGCTCGAACCGCGCCTGCCCAACTGGCGCCTGATCCCGGTCGCGACGGGCCCAGCTCGCTGGCTCGTCTGGCTCACCACCGCAATGGCGCTCGTGCTCGGCTTGAATTACTTCCTGTCCGTCGTCAACGAGAAGATGGGATCGCCACTTTCGCTGACGATCGCCAGGAGCGTCGTCGCGACGATAATAGTCGGAGTCATACTGATCCTGATGGGGTTGCTGAAGCCCTTCAGGGCCGAAGACGGTTCGTGGCGTCCCTGGCCGACGTGGCTCCGTTTCATTGCCGTGGGGCTTGGCCTGTTCACCATTGCGGCCACACTGCTTGGCTATATCGGCCTGGCGCTTTTCGTCGCGTTCCAGGTCGTGGTGACCGGGACCGTCCTTGTGACGGCCTATATCGGCTTCCTCTCGGCGCGCGCGATCGGCGAGGAGGGCGGCTTCGCCGACACTTCGGTCGGGCGATGGCTTTCGGAAAATTCAAGCTACGAGGACACCGCCCTCGACCAGCTCGGGCTGGTGGTCAGCATCGCCATCAACCTGATGATCGTGCTGGTCTTCCTGCCGCTGATCCTTTTGATGTGGGGTTTTCAGCCCGGCGATATCGAGGCCTGGGCCTACAAGCTGGCGACCGGCGTCACGATCGGATCGGTGACCATCTCGTTCCTCGGCATCCTCAGCGGCATCGTAGTCTTCTTCATCGGCTATTTCCTGACGCGCTGGTTCCAGGGCTGGCTGGATGGCTCGGTGATGGCGCGCGGCAAGGTCGATGCCGGCGTGCGCAACTCAATCCGCCTCGGCGTCGGCTATGCCGGCGTGGCGATTGCCGGCCTGGTCGGCATCTCGGCGGCCGGCATCGATCTTTCCAACCTGGCGCTGGTTGCCGGCGCCCTTTCGCTGGGTATCGGCTTCGGCCTGCAGAATGTCGTCTCCAATTTCGTCTCGGGCCTCATCCTGCTTGCCGAGCGGCCTTTCAAGGTCGGCGACTGGATCGTCGCCGGCGACGTCAGCGGCACGGTGCGCAAGATCAGCGTGCGGGCCACCGAGATCGAGACCTTCCAGCGGCAGTCGGTGATCCTGCCCAATTCGAACCTCATCAACAACGCGGTCGGCAACTGGACGCATCGCAACAAGCTGGGGCGGCTCGAAATCAAGGTCGGCGTCGCCTATGGCAGCGACGTGAGACGCGTCCATGCCATCCTGCTGGAGATTGCCCGCGCCCATCCGATGGTGCTGAAGAATCCCGAGCCGTTCGTCCTCTTCGCCAATTTCGGGGTTGCTGCGCTCGAGTTCGAAATTCGCGTCTTTGTTGCCGACATCATGAACAGCAGCGTCGTTCAGAACGATATCCGTTTCGCCATCTTCGATATCTTCGAGGACGAACACATCGAGATACCATCGACGCCGCGCGCAGTGGTCGAGACGAACAAGCACGAAGCCTGGCCGATCGATGACGACAAGATCGAAGCCGAATTCGCCGAGCGCCAAAGGCTGGAGGAGGAAGCCGCGGCCGAGCGGGAGCGGCTCGCCAAGATGAAGCGGAGGGGCCGCAAGCCCGACCCGGGCTGAGGTGTACCGGTATTCGGGCGGCGCCAGCCTGCAAACGGCGGTTTCCCGCCCTTCCGGTGCTCACGTGGTTATTTCAAGAACGCTCCGCTCCGGCCTTTGCCGACCGAAGCCCCCAAAAATGTCTCCGCTCTACGAAGGCTACGGCTGGCGAAGGCCGGTACTCGGAGACCACTGTTTCGGCACGGCCTGACCCGAACCTTCATACACCTTCGGTCGCGTCGCCTGCGAAGCCGAAACCGATTGTGGCATGAATGCGGCATTCAGTTGCGGTTCAGGTAACATCTCATATAAGCTCCGATGCAAAGGGCGAGAATGCCTTGCAAATTTGAACAGAGGCGGTGTGTGAAACACCGGAATTGCAATGTGGAAGTCTGTCGTTGCCGCCATCGCTTTGCTGGCCTTGGGCGGTTCGGCTTTCGCCGCCAGCGCGATCAACAGGGACGCTCAGACGCGGACCCTGGTCGTTACCGAAGGCGGCGCCAAGAGCGAGTTGACGCTCGGTGCCGGCGAGACGGTGGAGTTCTGCTCAAACGGCTGCTTCGTCACCCTCCCCAATGGTGACCTCGAAGCGCTGACCGGTTCGGAGACGGTCGAAATTTCGGGTGGAACCGCCCGCATCAAGTAACGCGCCACGAATTGCGCGGTAAGATCGGCAAAGGCCGGGCCAATGTCCGGCCTTTTATTGTTTCCGGTCGCCGACGTTTAAGGATGACGCCCGAAGTACCCGGATGACCATGCCTTGCAACCGGACATTTTACGTTCGCTGCGTCATCCCCGGCCCAGGCCGAGGACATCTGGGCCTTCGCCTGAACCAAATCACCTCGGATGATCGATCGGCGTGCCGGGTCGCGCCGCACCTGCGGCGTGTCGCAAACAGGCGGTAGCACAGCCGTCGTCCTCTGCATATTGTGCGCCATTCGAAGGGGCGCAAACGCGCCCGTCTATCCCTTTGGAGTCGCGGGCAATGGCAGAGTTTCCGAAAAAGGCGAAGGTCGTCATCGTCGGCCTGGGCGGTATCGTCGGCGCGTCCGTCGCCCACCACCTGATCCAGCGTGGCTGGGACGACATCGTCGGCATCGACAAGTCGGGCATCCCGACCGATATCGGCTCGACGGCGCATGCCTCGGACTTCTGCTACACGACCAGTCATGATTTCCTGTCTTGCTGGACAACGCTCTACTCCATCGATTTCTACGAGAAGATGGGGCATTACGCGCGCGTCGGTGGTCTCGAGGTTGCCCGCGTCGGCGACGATGCGCGCATGGACGAAATCAAGCGCAAGATCGCCTCGGCCAAGGCGTTCGGCACCCGCGCTCGCCTCATCGAACCGGCCGAGATCAAGCAAAAATTTCCGCTGATCGAGGAGCATCTGGTGCATGGCGGCCTCTGGGACCCTGATGCCGGCCTCGTCATCCCGCGCTCGCAGACCGTCGCCGGTAAGCTGGTCGACCAGGGCGTCGCGTCCGGCAAGCTGCAGGCCTTCGCCAACACTTCGGCCAAGGAGCTGATCGTCGAGAACGGCCGCATCAAGGGCGTGGTAACCGAGCGCGGCACGATCGAAGCCGATTATGTCGTGGTTTGCACCGGCATCTGGGGCCGGCTCACCGCGGCGCTGGTCGGCGAAGATCTGCCGGTCATGCCGATCGACCATCCGCTCACCTTCTTCGGCCCCTACAACGAGTTTGCCGGCACCGGTAAGGAGATCGGCTGGCCGCTGCTGCGCGACCAGGGCAACTCGGCCTATATGCGGGACACCGGCGATCCAAAGACCGCCGAGGGCGGGCAGATCGAATGGGGCTATTACGAGGAGACCAATCCGCGCCTCTGCCACCCGCGCGATCTGCTCGAAAAGCATGAAGCGCGGCTGTCGCCGTCGCAGCGCGATCTCGACATGGAGCAGATCATGGCGCCGCTGGAGCGCGCCATGGAGCTGACGCCGATCCTCGGCGAGCTCGGTTACAATGAGGGCCATTCCTTCAACGGTCTGCTGCAGGTGACCACCGATGGCGGTCCGTCCATGGGCGAGAGCCAGAAGGTGAGGGGCCTGTGGTACGCCGTCGCCATCTGGGTCAAGGACGGTCCGGGCATGGGCAAGCTCATCGCCGACTGGATGACCGACGGCCGCACGTCGATCGACCACCACCAGATCGACTATTCGCGCTTCTATCCGCACCAGATGCAGGAACAGTTCATCTGGGATCGCTGCACCGAGACGGCGATGAAGGTCTACAATCCGGCGGTGCATCCCCGCGAGCCTTTCTCCAAGGGCCGCAACATCCGCCGCTCGCCGTTCTGGGAGCGCGAGAAGGAGCTGGGCGGCTATTTCATGGAACTGGGCGGCTGGGAACGCGCCCATGGCTATGCCGCCAATGAGCACCTTTTGGAGAAATACGGCAACCGGGTGCCGGTGCGTGAGAACGAATGGGACAACCGTCATTTCTGGCGCGTCTCCAATGCCGAGCATCTGGCGATGAGCGACGATTGCGGCATCGTCAACCTGTCGCATTTCTCGATGTATGACGTTGAGGGACCCGACCATGTCGCGCTGCTGGAATGGCTGTGCGCGGCCAAGATCGGCGGCGACAACAACATCGGCAAGGGCATCTACACCCACTTCCTCGACGAGGAAGGCATGGTGCGCGCCGACTTCACCGTGATCCGCATGGCCGACCGCTGCCGTGTGATCGACGGCGCCGATGCCGGCCCGCGCGATTTCCGCTACATGCAGCGCACCGCGCAGGACAAGGGCTTCGACGTCACCGTCACCGACGTGACCGAGAAATACGTCACCATCGGCATCTGGGGGCCGAATGCGCGCACAACGCTGCAGAAGGTTGTCGAGGATCCGAATGGGCTGACACCCGAGAATTTCCCCTTCGCCGCAATCAAGCCGATCCGGATCGGCGGCAAGGATGTGACGGCCTTCCGCATTTCCTATGTCGGCGAGCAGGGCTGGGAATTGCATATGCGCTACGAGGACGGCCTTGCCGTGTGGGACGCGCTGCGCTCCACCGGCGTCATGCCGTTCGGCGTCGAGACCTATGCCAACACGCGCCGGATGGAGAAGAGCCTAAGGCTGCAGAACGCCGACCTCTTGACGGAATATAATCTGCTCGAAGCCGATCTCGCCCGCCCGAAGGTCAAGGAGAACGACTTCTGCGGCAAGGCCAAGCATCTGGAGTATCGCGCCCGTGAGCATCAGCCGGCGATGCTGTGCACGCTGGTGATGACCGAGAACACCGATTCCAAGGGCGTGGCGCGCTATCCGGTCGGCACCATGCCGGTGCAGGATCCCGCGACCGGCGAGACGCTGGTCGACGAGCTCGGCCGACGTTCCTTCACCACCTCGGTCGCCTTTGGCCCGACGATCGGCAAGAACATCGCGCTTGCCTATCTCCCCTGGGCGTACTGCCAGGAGGGCCGCAAGCTGCAGGTCGAGTATTTTGGCGAGACCTATCCGGTCGAGGTGGCGGGGGTCGGTTACAAGCCGCTCTACGACCCGGAGAACCTCAAGCCGAGGAGCTGAGGATCTGAGGCAGAAGATGCAAAGCCCGGCTTCGATCGGCCTTTTGCTTTTGTGCGGGCCGAAATTCTCACCTGGAGCGGTTCACCGTTGAAGGAAACGGCGAACCGCGTCAGCTCTTTGTCTTGACGCAATTCCGGACGGAAAACCGCTCACACTTTTCCTGGAATTGCTCTAGCGTTGCGCCGGGCGGAGGAAGCGGCTTGCAACGGTTCGGCTGGGACAGGAAAAACGACGCATTCGTCTTCACGATGAAGGGGGACATTCCCGTTCACGTCAGCTGGACCTTTGCCATTACAGCCGTCCTGCCTTTTCTGCATGAATGGTCGAGGCATCCCAGGCTCGCCCTGACACATACGGTTATATTTGCCGCGCTCCTGTTCCTGTCGGTGTTTGTGCATGAACTTGCCCATGTCTGGGCAGCGCGACGGCGCGGCATCGGCACCCAACGGATTGACCTGTACCTGTTCGGCGGAATTTCCTGGTTCAAGCCCGGCTCGGCTTCGCCCTATGGCTGGGCGTGGATTGCCTTCGCCGGGCCGTTGGTAAACATCGCCCTGGCGGCGGGCTTTGCCGCTGCCTGTTACCTTCTTGCCCGGCCCTTGTTGCCTGTCGATCCGGACGGTCTTTTCAGTTCGCCGCCGCCGAGACCGGACACATTTCTTGAGTGGACGCTTTGGCTTGGCGCACTGGTGAATGCGGCCCTGGCCATTCTCAACCTGCTCCCGGCCTTTCCGCTCGACGGCGGGGCGATCGTGCGGCATCTGCTGGCGCCGCGTTTCGGCGCGGATACCGCCACACGGATCGTCGGCTTCTGCGGCGTCGTGCTTTCGATCCTGCGTTTCGCGGTCATTGTGCCTGCCGCCGTGGCCGGAATTCTTTTGTGGTTTCCGCCTTCCTTCAGGCCGAACTGGCGGGCGTTTCGCGCTGCCGGCAATAAGAAGCCGGTTCCGCAGCATCCAGCTTGATGTGCAAGGGGCCAGCGGCTTATGTGGCCCGATCAGAAGCCTGTGAAAGCACACGCCCCATGCGCATCCTGTCCGACGCCTTCATTCCCGAACTTCCCAATCACTATCACGGCAAGGTGCGGGAAAATTACGATCTGCCGGACGGACGCCGCATCATCATCGCCACCGATCGTCTGAGCGCATTCGACATCATCCTTGCCTCGATCCCGTTCAAGGGCGAGGTCCTCACCCAGACGGCGCGCTACTGGTTCGAGGAGACCGCCGACATCTGTCCCAACCACGTGCTGGAATATCCCGACCCCAATGTCGTCGTCGGCAGGCGGCTCGACATGCTGCCGGTCGAAATGGTCGTGCGCGGCTATCTGGCAGGGACGACCAGCACCTCTATCCTGACCAAGTATCGCAAGGGCGAAAGGAGCTTCTACGGCCACAGCTTTCCCGACGGGCTGCGCGACAATGAGAAGCTGGCGGAGGCGATCATCACGCCGACCAGCAAGGCCGCACATGGCGGCCATGACGAGCCCCTGTCGGAAGCCGAGATCATCGGTCAGGGGCTGCTCACGCAAGAACAGTGGGATACGGTATCGCGCTATGCGCTGCAGTTGTTCGCTCGTGGCCAGCAGCGCGCCGCCGAACGCGGCCTGATCCTTGCCGACACCAAATATGAATTCGGCACAGCACCGGACGGCACCATCGTACTTGCGGACGAAATCCATACGCCCGACAGCAGCCGTTATTGGATCGCCGCGAGCTACGACGGGGCGTTTGCAAGCGGCGGGCGGCCGCAGAGTTTCGACAAGGATTTCGTCCGCTCATGGGTGTCGGCGCGGTGCGATCCCTACAAGGATCCGATCCCGCAAATCCCAGAAGAAATCATCAGCCAGGCCTCCGCGGTCTATATCCAGGCTTATGAAGCGATCACTGGCGCGAAATTCGTGCCCGACCTTTCCGGCGCCACTGTGCTGGAACGCATCCGCTCGAATCTGGCCCGGTATTTTTGAGGTTGCGCGCCGGCGGGATCCGGCGCCCGGGAATTGCCGGCTTTTGCGCGCGGCGATTTTCACCTAGAGCGTTTCACTGTTTCACGGAAACGGCGAGCCGCTCTATCCCTTTGTTTTGACCCAATTCCGGACGGAAAACCGCTCACACTTTTCCTGGAATTGCTCTAACCTTCCGTCATGTCTGCTTATGCCCGCGCAAGGCATATCTTTTCAGGCAGCGCCGCGCTGGCGCTGGCGCTTTGGCTGACGCCGGCAGCGTCTCCCGCCGAACCAGTCGATGTCGAATTGGTGCTGGCGGTCGATGTCTCGCTATCCATGTCGCCGGCGGAGTTGGAGATTCAGCGCCACGGCTACGCGGCGGCGCTGACGCATGACAATGTGCTGAAGGCCATCGCTGACGGCGTTTATGGCAAGATCGCAGTCACCTATGTGGAATGGGCGGGCACGACCTGGCAGCGGGTGATCGTGCCGTGGACGGTAATAGCCAGTCGCGCCGACGCCGAGAGGGTTGTGGCGCAGCTCGATGCACGGCCGCCAGACAGCGCCCGGCGCACCTCGATCTCCGGCGCGCTGAGCTTCGGCAGCGACCTTTTCGCCGAAAGCGGGTTCCTGGGGACGAAGCGCGTCATCGACGTTTCCGGCGACGGGCCCAACAACCAGGGCGCGCCAGTTGATCTCACGCGCGATGAGGTGGTCAAGCAAGGCATCACCATCAACGGCCTGCCGTTGATGACGCGCAGCGGTTTCAGCGGCGCCTTCGATGTCGAAAATCTGGACCGCTATTACAGCGACTGCGTCATCGGCGGGCCTGGCGCCTTCATGATCCCGGTCAATGACTGGACGCAGTTTCCCGAAGCGATCCGCCGCAAGCTGGTGCTGGAACTCGCCGGTCCGGCTTCGCCGCAATGGGCGGAGGAAGAGGCCGCGCATCCACCGATCGTGCTCGCCGATGACAGGCGGGCAGCGGACTGCCTGGTGGGCGAGAAGATGTGGCGCAACCGCGGCTGGGGCATGCCGTGAGCAATCGAGAAGCCCCCTACAGGTCGACCGGCCGGCGTCGGATTGGACCATCGTCGAGTCCAGCTTCTGCTTCATTGACAAGCCTTTTGGCGTCTGTGAGACAATCTGGGCTCACCACAGAAAAGGGGAACCACAATGAACAGGACCACCATTTTCGCGGCGGCGCTGGCGGCGGGCGCCGTGCTCGGCGCGCCCGCGATGGCAGCCACCTCGCTCACCATCGGCATCAGCGGCTGGACCGGCTTCGCGCCGCTGACTTTGGCCAAGCAGACCGGGCTTTTCGAAAAGCACGGGCTCGACGTCACGCTCAAGAAAGTGCCGCAGGCGAGCCGCCCGCTGGCGATTGCCAGCGGCGACCTGCAGTGCGCGGCGACTACGGTCGAGACCTGGATGGTGTGGAACGCCAGCGGCGTAACCACCAAGCAGATCTTCCAGCTCGACAAATCCTATGGCGCCGACGGCATCGTCGTGCGCAACGACATCAAGACCGTCGCCGACCTCAAGGGCAAGAATGTCGCATCGTCGGCGCCCGGAACGTCGCCTTATTTCCTGCTCGCCTGGGTGCTTAACAAGAACGGCATGTCGACCAAGGACGTCACCGTCGTCAATCTGGAGCCGGACGCGGCGGCACAGGCCTTCCTGGCCGGTCAGAACGATGCCGCCGTCACCTATGAACCGTTCATTTCGGCGGTCCGCGACAAGGCCGACCAGGGCCACATCCTGGCGACCACGCTCGACTACCCGATGGTGATGGATACGGTGGGCTGCACGCCGGACTTCCTCAAGGCCAATCCCGATGCCGCCAAGGCGCTCGCCGACAGCTATTTCGACGCGCTCGATATGATCAAGAAGGATCCGCAGAAATCCTATGAGATCATGGGCGCAGATGTGAAGCAGTCGGCCAAGGAGTTCGAGGATTCGGCCAAATACCTGAAATGGGCCGATAAGGAAGAAAACAAGCAGTTCTTCACCAAGGAGTTCCAGGATTTTTCCAAGACCGCAGCCGAGCTGCTGCTGCAGATGGGACTCATCAAGGAAGCGCCGGATGTGACGACGCTTGCCGATACCAGCGCGGTGGCCAACTGATCGCGCATCACCCGATCGGCGGCACAAGGCCGCCGATGTCTTTCCGAGAGCGGGTCGCCGTTTCGCGCAAGCGGCGAACCGCTCTATACCTTTATTTCCGCGCAATTCCGGACGGAAAACGGCGACACGCTCTTCCTGGAATTGCTTCAATGGACAGGGCCTGATGCTGCGTCCCTTGCACCCCGTTGCGCCGGGCACGCGAACCGTGCTCGGCATCGCCTTCTTCGTGCTGTTCGTGGCCTTCTGGGCGTGGATCACGCTGGGCGGCCATGTGAACCGGATATTTCTCGCCGATCCCCTGTCGATGCTCAAGGATGGCTGGCGGCTGCTCGTCGAAGACCGCTTCTGGCTCGACATATTGATCACCATCTGGCGCGTCTTCGGCGGCTTCGTTCTGGCCTCGATCGTGGCGGTGCCGATCGGCATCGCCATGGGCGCCTGGAAGCCGGTCGAAGCCTTCCTCGAGCCGTTCGTGTCCTTTGCGCGCTACCTGCCGGCGTCCGCCTTCATTCCGCTGCTCATCCTGTGGGCCGGCATCGGCGAACTGGAAAAGCTCCTGGTGATCTTCGTCGGATCGGTCTTCCAGATCATTCTGATTGTCGCAGTGAAAGTGGGCGCTACGCGGCGCGACTTGGTCGAGGCAGCCTACACGCTGGGCGCTACAGACAACGGCATCGTCAAGCGCGTCATCATGCCGGCCAACGCGCCGGAGATCGCCGAAACGCTGCGGCTGGTGCTCGGCTGGGCTTGGACCTATGTGATCGTCGCCGAACTGATCGGCTCGTCGTCCGGCATCGGCTATATGATAATCAACAGCCAGTCGCGGCTGGCGACCGGGCAGATCATCTTCGGCATCATCGTCATCGGGCTGATCGGGCTGTTGTCCGATTTCGCCTTCAAGGCGCTCAACCGCTGGCTCTATCCGTGGAGCCTGGCATGAGCAAGCTTCTGATCGAGGGAGTCTCGCGGACCTTTGCCGGGATCGGGGGCGGGCAGCCAGTGCAGGCGCTGCAGCCGGTCGACCTTGCGGTCGCCGCCAACGATTTCATCACCATCCTGGGGCCGTCCGGCTGCGGCAAGTCGACCTTGCTCAGGATCGTCGCCGGACTGGAAGCGCCGAGCACGGGCCGCGTGCTGCTCGACGGCAAGGCGGTCACTAGGCCGGGGCCGGACCGCGGCATGGTGTTCCAGTCCTACACGCTTTTTCCCTGGCTGACGGTTGCCGAGAACATCGGCTTCGGCCTGCGCGAGCAAGGCCGGCCCGAGCGGGAGCGCAACGAGATCGTCGCCTCCTATGTAGATCTCGTCGGTCTGAGGGGTTTCGAGAACCATTGGCCGAAGCAATTGTCGGGCGGCATGCAGCAGCGCACCGCGATCGCGCGCGCCTTGGCCAACGATCCGGCGATCCTGCTGCTCGACGAGCCGTTCGGCGCGCTGGACAATCAGACGCGCGGTCTGATGCAGGAATTGCTGCTCGGCATCTGGGAGCGGCGCAAGAAGACGGTGCTGTTCGTCACCCACGACATCGAGGAGGCGATCTTCATGGCGTCGCGGGTGATCGTGATGAGCGCCCGGCCCGGTCGCATCAAATCCGACGTGCCGGTCGACCTGCCGCATCCGCGCCACTACACGCTGAAAACCAGCCCGGAATTCTCTGCGCTCAAGGCACAGCTCACGGAAGACATTCGCATCGAGGCGGTGCGGACGGCGCAGACCCAGACAGCTTAGACGGCTGCGTTGCTGCCTGCTTAAGCCGCCAGGAGCTGCTTGCGGTCGATGCGCTCCTGCTGAGGCGAGCGGGCATAGAGCTCGCGATAGCATTTGGAGAAATGCGAAGCGGAGACGAAGCCGCAGGCAACCGCCACTTCGACCACCGGCAGCGACGACTGAATAAGCAGATGCCTGGCGCGGTCGAGCCGGATCTCCAGATAGTAGCGGGCAGGGGAGCGGCCCATCTCGGTGCGGAACAGGCGCTCGATCTGCCGGCGCGAGAGATCGACATGGTCGGCGATCTCGATCAGCGACAGCGGCTCGGAGAGGTTCGCCTCCATCAGTTCAATGATGGTGAGCACCTTGGAGTTCTGGACGCCGAGGCGGGCCCGCAGCGGCAGACGCTGGCGGTCCGTCGGGCTGCGCACTCGGTCGGTCAGCACCTGCTCGCAGACGCGGTTGACCAAGCTCTCGTCGAAATCATCACCGATCAGCTTCAGCATCATGTCGAGTGCGGCGGTGCCGCCGGCGCAGGTGTAGACGTTCTGGTCGACTTCGAAGAGGTCGGCAAAGACATTGGCTTTCGGGAAGGCCTCGGAGAAGCCTGGAAGGTTCTCCCAATGGATGGCGCAGCGCTTGTTGGACAACAGGCCCGCGGCGGCCAGGATATGCGCGCCAGTGCACAATCCGCCGACGGCGACGCCGCGATTATACTCCTCGCGCAGCCAGGCGAAGGCCGATTTGTTGTGGTAGCGTTCGACATTGATGCCGCTGCAGACGATCGCCATGTTCGGCCGATCGGGTCCGGCCATCTTCCTGCGCTCCTCCTCGAGCGAGGTGTTGACGGCGCATTCGACGCCGTTCGAGGCGCGAACCGGTTTGCCGTCGATGCTTGCCAGGCGCCAGCTATAAGCCTCGTAGCCGAGCATCCGGTTGGCCGATCTCAGCGGATCGAGCGCCGTCGCGAAGGCGATCATCGTGAAATCGGGAACGAGGAAGAATACAAACGATCTCTTGATCGGGTGCTTTACGGCATTCACGGTGAAACCTCACGCAGCCATGACGCGAACAGGATGTCGCGAACAGCATAGCGACAACAGGAAAAACCATTCCTGTCAATCGGGTAGGCGGCTAAGTGAAGATTAAATTTGCGACACGGGTCGCAAATGGGCAATAGGTGCAACCGCAGGGCGTCACTGCGCGGCCGACAACTGCCGGACCCAAAATGAAAACGCCGCCCCGGCAAGCCGGGCGGCGTTGGATTAGGCTTGTCGGTCCTGGATTGTCTCAGGCAACAAAGCCGAGACGGGCAGCGGCCACGGCGCCGGTCTGGCCGGGCATGGTCTTGGCGAGACGCTGACGCTCCAAAGCGGTCGTCAAGTTCATTTCGCGACGGGCGAACAGGCGGGCAAAGAGCTTCATCATCATCTCCATTTGGTTGCTCAGACGGGTCGCCTTCGCTTGGAGGAGTGGGGCAGCTCGTTTTTGCTGGCGCTGATATAGGCTCGCTTCGGTGAAAACTAAATCGCAAAAACGAAGCGCTTGACATGAAAAGCGACATGATTTGCGACATTTTTGGGCAATGTGCCCACAATTCCCTATTATTTACAGTGCTTTACCTGACCTGTTAACCTGCTATGCGAGTGGTTCATATGCGTCATGCAGCGGCGGCATGGCTGGAAAAGTCGTTTGAATGCAAACAAAGGTCCTGAACAAGCAAAAGGCCTGCCGAGCTGACGCGGCAGGCCTTCAGATCTCCATAGACACGTGACTACTTCGCTCCGGCCCAGCTTCCGACACCGAAGCGCGAGCCGGTCTTGACGTCGGCGGCTTCAGGCCAGCCGATATCCTTCTGCAGTTCGATCGGCAACGCATGGATGGCGCGTTCGGTCTGGTAGCGGGCGCGGGCCGCGCTGAATTCGGTCGCAAACCGACCGATGGACGACAGGATAGACATTTCTTTCTCCTCTATGCGGGCAGGGAGGCGCCCGTCACTGCGTTAAGTCAGGTCTGTTTCAGCTTCATTTCATGTCGATTGCAGGACTGTGTCAGTCGCTTCGTGGCTGCTTTTGGCAGCATCCCGCATCGATCAGGTTGACTATGCGCTTGGACTGATGTTCAATCAAACGAAATGGAATGATGGATTGCATCAGAAAAATTGAAGGTCGCCTCCCATGAACGCCCCGCTCAACCATCCTTTGCCGCTGCTTGACCTCGATGTGCTGCGCACCTTCGTGGCGATCGCCGAGACCGGCTCGTTCACCACCGCCGCCAACGCAGTGTTCCGCACGCCGTCGGCCGTCTCCATGCAGATCAAGAAGCTGGAGGATATTCTCGGCCGTTCCGTCTTCGCGCGCGATGCGCGCTCGGTGACGCTGACCACGGATGGCGAGATGCTGCTCGGCTATGCGCGCCGGCTTTTGTCGATCAACCGCGAGGTGGTGTCGAAATTCATCATCCCCGATATTGTCGGCGTGGTGCGGCTTGGGTCCCCGGACGACTATGGTGAGCGCGTGCTGCCGCATGTGCTGAAGCGCTTCGCGCAGTCGCATCCCTCGATCGCCGTCGACGTCACCATCGACCAGAGCATCAATCTGCGCCGGCGCATGGATGACCGCGCGCTCGACATCACGCTGCTCACAAATTCCTACAAGACCAGCGCGATCGGCGCCGAGGTGCTGCTGACCGAGCCGATCGTCTGGGCAGGCGCCAAGGGCGGCTGTGCGCATTTGCGCGAACCCTTGCCGGTGTCGCTGTGGGAGGAGGGCTGCGCCTGGCGGGCTGGTGCGCTCGAAGCGCTCGGTCGCGAGGGCCGCAATTACCGCATCGCCTATATGAGCGCCCACACGGCCGGCCAGCGCGCCGCCATCATGGCCGACCTCGCGGTGGCACCGCTGCCAAAATCCTTCCTCGGCAACGAGATGGTCTCGCTGGGCGCCAAGGACGGCATGCCGGAGATCGGCACCTACAATCTCGCCATGGTGGTGGCGCCCGACGCGAGCGCGCCGGTGAAGGCCGTCGCCGACCATATCCGCGCGACCTTCGAACTGTTCCGCGAAACCGGCAAGTTCTGAGCTATTCGGCCGCCGGCGCCGAGCGCTCCGCGAAAGCAGCTTTCGTTCTGCGCCGCGCGCGAGCCTTGCGCGCCTCTGGGGCGATGTTGAGGAATGCCACGATGCTGTCGCGAGCGCGCCGCGCCTCGGGCATCTCGATCAGTGGCCAGACATGGAACATGCCCTCTTCATAAACCAGGTCGACCTCGACGCCGACGGCGCGCGCGCGTTCGGCGAAGATGAGATTATCTGGGGTCAGCATGTCGCGTGAACCGGTCAGCAGCAGCGTCTTCGGCAGCACGGATAAGTCGCCGTAAAGCGGGCTGATGTGCCAGTCCGAGCGCTCGAAACCGGCGCTGTAGAGCCGCACCGCTTCCAGCCCACCCGGAATACCCAGCCACGGATCCTGCCGTTCGGCCTCGAAGACTTCAGGATTTGCAAGCGAAACGTCGAGGCCGGGCGAGATCAGCACGTGACGGGACGGCGAGGGCAGGCCTTCCTCGGCCGCCATCATGGTCAGCACGACGGCCATGTTCCCGCCGGCGGAATCACCCATGAAGACGATGTCCTCGGCCTCGGTGTCTTCGAGCATGCGCCGGTAGACGTCGCCGACCATGCCGAACATGTCGTGGAAATCGTGCTCGGGCGCAATTGGGTAGATCGGCACGGTGATGCCGAAGCCGAGGCGCTCGGCCATCTCGGCGATCAGGCCCCAATGGTAGGAGGTGATCTGAAAGACATAGGCCCCGCCATGCATGTAAAGCATGCGTCGGCGTTCGCCCGCTTTCGGAGCAATCTCATAGACGGGAAAGCCGTCGATCTTGGTCTCGGTGATGTCCAGCCGCGACTTGAGCAAGGCCGGCGGATGATAGTCTTCGGTCTTGCGGGCGTAGGCAATCCAGCGCTGTAGGTTCTCGGGACTGGAAAACGCCTTCTTGCGGCTGTGCCGCAGAACGAACGAAACGAGATGGCTTTTCAAACTGGGCATGCGGATACACGAACTTCGGCGGAGCCGACTAAGAGAATTCCCCCCGCTCTGCGAAGATTGTACCTCAGTTTGAAATGTCAAGGAATCACGCTGGCACATCGGCGTGATCCCGTGCTGTAGGTTCCTTGTTCTGAGTAATTCCGGGATGGGCCACGGCGAAGTTGCCGAAGCCAGCCGCTGCCCGCTTTTCCTGGAATTTGCTTAGCGCCGCTTCGGCAGCAGCGCTGCGCGCAATTTGGTGTCACCAGCCGCCGCGGCCGCGTTGCGGCCCCATCGCCTGCCGAGCAGCTTGCATTTGTCGGCGAAGGTCATCAGCGCGGCGTGCCCAGAAGCAGCTTATGCAGTGCTGCCTGCGGGTCGCTCGGCGGTGAGGCCGGCCAGCCGATATCCTTCTGGACATGCGCCGGCAGATCGTTGAGCGCGCGGATCGCCTTGTTCCTGGCATGAGCCTGCCTGATGGTGACACCGAAGCGACTAAGATTTCCGAACATCGACATTTTTCATCTCTCTTCAAGAGCAATGGCGGCCAACGATGGCCGCTGCCGCCATGCGATGGCCGCTAAATGCGTCTCGCATGTATCGGGTCGATTTCGCGAAAACAGAGCTTCGGTTTCGGGATCGCGCGGATCTGGAAACATTTGCATGCAAATGCATTAAGCGGCCGACGGGCCGGGTCCGGTCCGAATAGCTGCCATCGGCGGTTGACACAGGCGAGCAGCTGCATAGTTATTGTGCAATGCGGCGTGGGAGTATGTGCACCGCAGCATGATGCGAAACGGGTCAGGGCATCGTGACAAGCATACACAGCATTCAATATCTACGCGGCCTCGCCGCGTGCGCGGTCGTTTGCTTTCACGTCAGCGAGCAGTTCGGCGGTTCGTTCGACGTCGGAGCAGCGGGTGTCGACGTCTTCTTCGTCATTAGCGGCTTCATCATGTGGGTGACGACGGCGGGCCGGCCGGCCGATCCCTGGCGTTTCATGGGGCGCCGCATCACCCGCATCGTGCCTCTCTACTGGATCGTCACCTTGCTGACCGCGGCGGGCATCCTGCTCAAGCCGCAGTTCTTCTACGGCCATTTCTTCAGCGTGGCGAATTTCGTCGGCTCGCTGTTCTTTCTGCCGGTCCTGCAGGAGGATGCGCTGCATCCCATCGTCATACAGGGTTGGACGCTTTGCTATGAGATGATGTTCTATCTCGTCTTGACCCTGGTCCTGTTCCTTGAGGAGCGCTGGCGGTTCCGCGTTCTCGTTGGCGCGCTTGTCGCGATGGTCGCGCTGCATTTCGTCCTTCCCGCGGTATACGCACGCGCCTTCACTGATCCTGTCGTGATCGAGTTCGCGGCCGGCGTCGTCGTGGGTCGCTTGTGGCTCCAGGGCGCCAGGCTGCCGTTCGGGGCGGCGCTGGCCATGGCCGGCGCCGGATTCCTTCTGCTTGCGACCGGCCCGCATTTCGATGCCGATTTGCCCCGCGCCTTGCGCTGGGGACTTCCGGCCGCGTTGATCGTGGCGGGCGCGGTTTTTGCCGAGCGGGCGCGGCCGTTCAAGCCGGCTGCGTTGCCCACATTCCTCGGCGACGCGTCCTATTCGATCTATCTGTGGCACGTCGTGGTTGGCGTGCTGGCGACGGGTGTCGTCCTGAGGATCGGTATCCCCGCAGCTTTGCAGCCGGCGACGATCCTGGTCGCCACACTTGCCCTGTCGGCGATGCTCTACCTGATCGTCGAAAAGCCACTGATCGGGCTGCTGCACCCGCAACGCCCGAAGGGCGCCGTGAAGGCGAGCAATGTCGCGGCCCCAGGGGCCGCGGAATGATACCGGCTAACGCCTTGCTCTAATCGCGGCCACGGCGTGCCGCGCGCTCCTCGCGCGAACGTCGGCGCGGGGTGGCGTCGCCTGCGCCGCCGTCCTCGCTCATCGCCTTGCGCGGCGGCAGCTTCACCGCAGCGGCCAGCTTGGGGAAGGGGTCGACCTTGTTCGGCAGCGCCATGGCGTAGACGAAGTGTTCCTGGAATTTCGGTTCCAGCGCCGTCTCGATCTTCTCGATCCTGCTCACCGTCTCCTCGATCTCGCGCCGGTAGCCGCGATTGAGGAGCGCCATGCGCGCGCCGGCGCCGGCGGCATTGCCGACAGCCGAGACCTTGTCGAGGTCGCAGTCCGGGATCAGGCCAAGTACCATTGCGTATTTCGGATCGATGAAGGAGCCGAAGGCGCCGGCGAAATGGATGCGGTCGACATGCTCGGTGTGCTGCTTTTCCATCAACAGCTTGGTGCCGGCATAGAGTGCCGCCTTCGCAAGCTGGATGGCGCGCACGTCATTCTGCGTGATGGTGATCTTCGGCTCGCCTTCCTTCAGCACGTAGGAGAAGGTGCGGCCGTTGGGCACGATGCGCGGCGAGCGCATGCTGAGCGATCCATCGACGACGCCGTCCTCGGAGATGATGCCGGACAGATACATCTCGGCGATCACCTCGATGATGCCGGAGCCGCAAATGCCGGTGACGCCGGTCGCCTGAACGCTCTCGGGGAAGCCCGACTGATCCGACCACAGTTCCGAGCCGATGACGCGGTAGCGCGGCTCCAGCGTGTCCGGGTCGATGCGCACGCGCTCGATGGCGCCGGGCGCGGCGCGCTGGCCGCCGGAGATTTCCGCGCCCTCGAAGGCCGGACCGGTGGGAGAGGAGGCGGCAACGACGCGTGTCCTGTTGCCGAGCACGATTTCGGCATTGGTGCCGACGTCGACGATCAGCATCATCTCGTCCTGGCGGTGCGGACCCTCCGACAGCGTGACGGCGGCGGCGTCGGCGCCGACATGGCCGGCGATGCAGGGCAGCATGTAGAGGCGCGCGCCCTGGTTGAGTTTCAGGCCGATGTCCGAGGCCTTGATGCGCACCGCCCCGGAGACGGCGAGCGCGAAGGGCGCGCCGCCGAGCTCGGTCGGATCAATGCCGAGGAAAAGGTGATGCATGATGGGATTGCCGACGAAGACGGAATCCAGGATGTCGTTGCGCTGGACGTTGCCTTCGGCGCAAACCTTGTCGACAAGGCCGGAGATGGCCTCTCGCACGGCGACCGTCATGCCTTCGCGGCCGTCGGGATTCATCATCACATAGGAGACGCGGCTCATCAGATCTTCGCCGAAACGGATCTGCGGATTCGAGGTGCCGGAGGAGGCGGCGACGCGGCCCGACAGCAGCGACACCAGATGCATGGCAATGGTGGTCGAGCCGATGTCGCAGGCAAGGCCGTAGGCCTCGTTCTTCAGGCCGGGCCACAGCGCGATGACGCGCGCGATGTCGCTGTCGGCATCCTTGTGGATGGCGGCGGTCGCGGTCCAGTTGCCCTTGCGCAGAATGCCCTGCACCTGCGGCATGAGGTAGAAGTCGAATTCGAGGTTCTTGAGGCCCCAGTCCTTCATCAGGGCGATCTTGAGCCGGTCGAGATCGCCGAGCGGCTTGTGCATGTCGGGCTCTTCGATCTCGACATAGCACATGCGGATCGCCGTATCGCGGGCGATCACCCTGGTGTCGGCGTCCTTGCGGATTGTCTGGGCGTTGATGACCGTGTCCTGCGGCACATCGATGACGAGATCGCCGAGGATCTGCGCCGAGCAGGAGAGGCGGCGCCGCTCGGGCAGGCCGCGCACGCGCTCGTAGCGCTCCTCCTTGGCGCCTTTGGAAGAGATGTGGTCGTTGGACGAGACGATCTTGTGCTTGGCGAAATTGCCTTCCTGCACCTCGATCTGGCAGCGCCCGCAGGTGGCGCGGCCGCCGCACACGCTTTCGACATAGACGCCGAGCTGGCGCGCCGCATCGAGGACCGGCGTGCCGACCGGGAACCGGCCGCGCTTGCCCGACGGCATGAACAGGACGAGTGGATCGGTTATGTTGGGGGGAGGATTCATGCTGGCACGCGTCTCGATGGCAATTGCCGATGCCGTTTAACGGATCGTTTTACTATTGGGCGGAGAGTCGGTTGGTCCAGGGGCCAACCATGTCGGATCTGCTGCTTTCCGCCATCTTCACCGCGTTCACCGTGGTGCGCGTGATCAAGGGCTCGTGGCTGCGCAACCCGCAATACCTCGCCACCGGGATTGTCGGCGCGATCGCCGGAACCCTGGTGCTGCACGCGTACTGGCCCGCCTATGACGACGATTTCATTGTCGGCGGGGTGACGGGCATGTTCGGGTCCTGGGCGGGAATGGCGTTGTTCGACGCCATATTGGGCGTGGCCTGAACGCAAAGCAGAGCTGTCCGACCGCATCCGGGATGCGATCGGACCAGCATTGTTTGCGGTGCGGCCCACGATTGCGCGCTTATCCCCTGGCCATGCGGGCTTCACGGCCACCGCGCCGACGTCCGCCGGCGGCAGCGCCGTCGCCAGGAGCTGTGACCGCGACCGGAGCCGCAACAGCCTGGCCGCCTTCGGCCGGCTTGTAGTCCTTGTAGGTGCGGATCCAGTTGGTGCAGTTCTCGTCGGTGCCGTTGAGCACGTTGGCGCCGCGCACGGCTTCCATTTCCTGCGGCCGGACAGGGTTCATGATGGCGCTCGTCATGCCCGCGCCGATCACCATCGGGATGAAGGCGGCGTTTATGCCGTGGCGGTGCGGCAGGCCGAAGGAGATGTTGGAGAGGCCGCAGGTGGTGTTGACCTTGAGCTCCTCGCGGAGCCGCCGCAGCAGCGCGAACACCTGGCGGCCGGCATCGCCCAGCGCGCCGATCGGCATCACTAGCGGATCGACGACGACGTCATGCGCGGGAATGCCGAAATCGGCGCAACGCTCGACGATCTTCTTGGCGACGGCGAAGCGGACGTCCGGATCCATCGAGATGCCGGTCTCGTCGTTGGAGATGGCGACGACCGGGACGTTGTATTTCTTGACCAGCGGCAGGATGGCCTCGAGCTTTTCCTCCTCACCGGTGACGGAGTTGACCAGCGGGCGGCCCTTGGCAACCTTCAGCGCTGCCTCGATGGCGGCGCTCACCGAGGAGTCGATCGATAGCGGCAGATCGACCAGTCCCTGCACGATCTCCAGCGTCTGCACTAGAAGCGCCGGCTCGGTGGCGTTGGGGTCGACGGCGGTAACGCCGGCATTGACGTCGAGCATGGTGGCGCCGCAGGCGGCCTGCTCCAGTGCGTCCTTGATAACGGTCTCGAAGTTGCCGGCCACCATCTCGGCGGCCAGCTTCTTGCGGCCGGTCGGGTTGATGCGTTCGCCGATCACGCAGAAAGGCTGATCGAAGCCGATGACGATTTCTCGGGTCGCCGAGGCGACGATGGTGCGGGTCATGCGATCTCTCCGTCGGGATATAAAGAGTTCTTTATATCGTTATCTGATTTGGTTCAAGCGAATGCTGACTGCCACGCCGTCAGTGCGCGGTCTTCACCATGTCCACCTGGGTTTCGGTAATCTCGTCATGCAGGATGTGGTCGAGCCGCTTGGCGACCAACTGGTCGTCACGCCGGATCTCGCGTTTCCATGGCTGGCGGCCTTTCAGCACGCCGGATTCATCGACGATCTCGGCGACATATTCCTCTTGGCGGTAGGCCATCACATGGATGCCGGCGACGCCGGGGATTTCCTTCACCTCGTTGATGATGTCGATGCAGAGCTGCTTGCCTTCCTTCTTCTGATCCTGCGCGCCTTCCAGCCGCTTGATTACCGCGTCGGGGATGTGGATGCCCGGCACGTTGGAGCGGATCCATTTCGCCGTCTTGGCGGAAGCGAGCGGTCCCACGCCGCAGAGCAGGAAGAGCTTTTCGGTGTGGCCGAGGTCACGCGCCTTCTGCATGAAGGCTTTGAACATCGGCACGTCGAAGCAGTACTGCGTCTGCGCGAACTGCGCGCCGGCGGCGATCTTCTTGCCGAGATGGATCGGGCGGAAGTCGTAAGGCGGCGCGAAGGGATTGACCGCGCAACCGAGGAAAACCTGCGGCGGCGTCGTCAGCTTGCGGCCGGACAGGAACTTGCCGTTGTCCCGCATGATGCGGATGGTTTCGAGCAGCGACATGGAATCGAGGTCGAACACCGGCTTGGCGCCCGGCTGGTCGCCGGCCTGCACGCCGTCGCCGGTGAGGCAAAGCATATTGGCGACGCCCATGGCGGCGCCGCCCAGCACGTCGCCCTGAATGGCGATGCGGTTCTTGTCGCGGCAGGCGATCTGCATGATGGGCGCATAGCCCATGCGGGTGAGCAACGCGCAGATCCCGACCGAAGACATGTGGCAGTTGGCGCCCGAGGCGTCGACCGCGTTGATGGCGTCGACCCAACCGTCGAAGATCTTGGCGCGGTTGTAGACGTCTTCCGGGTCGGCGCTGTCGGGCGGATTGAGCTCGGTGGTGACAGCGAACTCGCCGCGGCGCAGCACGCGCTCCAGCCGGCCGCGCGAGGTGTGGCCGGGCAGGGGATCGAGCGGCAGGTGAATGCCGGCCGGGTTCTCGTCGCGCTGGCGGGCGTTCATGCCGAAGCTCCGGGGTTCTGGGCTGCTTGACGCGCGGCTGCCGCCTGCGCCGTTACCCTCAGCCATGCTGAGGTTTCGCGCAGCGACTGATCGACCGGCTTCTGCACGGTTAGGATCTTGTCTCCATGCACCATGTTGCGCGAGCCTTCCCATGCCTTGACCCAGACGCAAGGCATGTCGGGCTCGACCTCGCAATTGCCGTTGGCGCGTACGCCGCCGCAAGGCCCATTGCGCAATTGCTTGGGGCAGTTCATCGGGCACGACATGCCGGTCGAGGAAAGCACGCACTGACCGCACATGCGGCAGTCGAACATGAAGCCTTTTACGCGCTTCTCCACAAACTTTACTGGGGCTTCGACCCGGCCGTAGCCGATGCCTTTCCACAGAGGGTGGAGGAGCAGGAAGGCGTCGGCGAACCGACCGTAGAACCATTCGAGCAGTCGTGAATGGCGGATCGACCACAGTCTGACCGCGAAGGTGCGCTGCACGCGCCGCTGCGGCGACACGTCGGCAGGCTTGTAGTCGGATTTCGGCGCTGCCTTCTTGACCAAAGTGGCCTGGGTAACCGCCGGCTGCTTGTCAGACATTTTCTTTCCCGCCCGCCTTGACCAGAGCGACCAGCCGCTCGCGGTCGTATTTCGCGTCGAGTTCCTGGAACGCCTTCTCGACCTCGGCCTCGATGTCGTCGCCGACCGGGACCGGGTCGGCCTTTCGCCATTCAGCCAGATAGTCGTCGGTGCCGCCGGCGCCGGTGCGCATGGCGCACATGTCGATCGCCTCGGTGAAGCGCAGCGGCAGCTCGCGCTTGGCGTTCTGCCGGCCCTTCCTGACGATGACCTGGGCGGGAATGTCGCGCCAATAGACGACGATCAGATCGGCCATGAATTCTCAACTCCTCGATATCGTGGAGCATTGCCGCATGCGCCGTTGGCCCGCTTGTTATGGGACGACGCGCGCGCCTTCAAAAGCGACGCTGGTTGAGGTCGCAAAGAGAATGCTGAATTCTGTGGCCGGCTGACTACCAGACGCGCCTGGTAAGGCCAGTCCAGAGATAGAGCCAGATCGTCGGGTGATACCACTGCTTCGATGGTAGATTGGGGTCGATCGTCTCCAGTCTGCCGGCCAGCGCGTTGCTGACTGCCTCGACGCAGATGTCGCGAGAAAACGCCGCCTGGCGAAGCGCATAGCTGGCGATCGTGTCGCCCCTCTTGGGCTCGCCCCGTGCCTGCTTCAGCACGCCGCCGGTGTCGACACCGGCATCAACAATATGCACGGTGGCGCCGAAGTTCCCTGGATCGCCGGAGGCCAGCGCCCAGTAACCGCCATTCATGCCGCGATATTTCGGCGCGATGCCCGCGTGATAGTTGAGCACCGGGCAAGGCATCTTTGCCAGCGT
Organism: Mesorhizobium sp. WSM4976; assembly: GCF_029625685.1. Taxonomy (NCBI): domain Bacteria; kingdom Pseudomonadati; phylum Pseudomonadota; class Alphaproteobacteria; order Hyphomicrobiales; family Phyllobacteriaceae; genus Mesorhizobium; species Mesorhizobium sp. WSM4976. Next base: position 121,157 of record NZ_JARTVT010000015.1, on the reverse strand, counting down.
ATCCTTCGACAGCAGCCTGCAGCCGGCCAGGAGCACGACGCCAGGGTTGATGCTCGCGATTTCCTTCAGGCATTCCGGCCCGTTGGCCGAGGGCACATAGATGAGCGTCTGGCCCTGCCGCGGCTCGGTCGCGAGCTTCTCCTCGGCGATCAGCCGCTCGGCATGGCCAGCCAGGAAGCGCTTGCCGAGCCTGGTCAGCACCATCGTGCCGAGCTGGCCGATGGCCGAGACCCAGCCCTGCCGCCGTGCGCGGCCCATGAGAAGTCGCTTTTTGGATTCAGGGGATTCGAGGATGACGCTGACAGGACCGACCCGATCGGCGAGCGCGTTGACGATGGCCCAGACATGCGGGCCACCTTCGGTGACGACCACGATCGGTCGCGTACTCGATTCCGACGCTGCCACGGCAAGCACCCGCTTTGAAAACCGGGCGCATGCTAAGCGGGGCCGGTTAATCCTTGGTGTGCCGGAGGCTTTCAGTCAGGCGCCAAGGCCCGGCTCAGCGCTTGAATTCCATGATGTCGAGCTTCGATTCGTAATAGGGCGCGGGGAATTCGATCCGCCACTCGCTGGCGCTGTTGCGGAAGGCGTAGCCGACCTGGTCGCTTTCCGGGCCGCTGCCATAGGGCTTGGGTTTGTCGTTGTTCACCGAGAAAGAGCCGAGATAGATCGAGCGCTTGTCGCTATCGTCGAAGAAGCGGCCGGTGGTGCGTTGCGAGCCGCTGATCTTGGTAAGCCGCCAGCCGGCGCCGTCGTCGGTCACCTTGCACTTGAACCAGTCATAGATGATGAGCGGACTGATGCCGCCCGTCTTGATGGTGCGGCACTTCCAATTGCCGGTGAGGTCCTTGTCGGAGAAAGCGACGATTGGCTTGGCGAGCAGGTCATCCAACTGCTTGACCTCCGACGGATTGCCGGCCTTGGCCTCTTCGAGGGCCGCCTTGTGCGTCTCGCCGTACTTCTCCAGCCGCCCTTTGTCGGCGGCGGTGATCAGCTTCTGCACTTCGCCGTCGGCGTATGCCGGCAGGGCCATGCAGACGCTCGCGAGCAAAGCGAGGAGCAAAGGTCTAACCGGCATGGAATTCCCCCCGATCGAAAGTCTCAGCCAGATTCCGTCGCCCGCGCCAGCTCGGCCCTCAGATCACCATAGCCGGTCGAGCGGCGCTCATAGGCAAGCCCGAGCATAATTGCGGCTTTCTCGGCGACCTTGTCGAGCTCCGGATCGTCGGTCTGGGCAAGATAGATCAGCTTCTCGTAATTGCCGAAATAATCATTGATCAGCTCGGGATGCCTGTCGAGGCCGAGGGGCTTGATGAAGAAGGCATCGAACTGGCGGCAAAGGAAGTCGGTCATGTAGAATGACATCATGTCGTCGTCGGCGACCTTCGCATAGGCCTCCGCGCCCTGATAGAAGGCAAAGCAATGCGGTCCAGCCATGCGCTCGACGCCATGTTTCTCGATGACGCGGTCGAGCAGGCCGCCCGTGCCGCAATCGGCATAGCCGACGAAGATATGCCGGTAGCCTTCCGCCTTAGCCTTCTCGATGGCCTTGTCCATCGCCGGCGCGATGCGGTCCGGATAGAAATGGAACTCGGCCGGCAGGCAGGTCAGCTCGAGATGGTCGAGCTTTAGCTGTTGCTTGACGGCCAAAACTTCGCGCGCAATCATTCCGCAGGCGATGACGAGCAGCCTGTCTGTTTGATTCGGTTCCGTTTTTTGCGTCTTGACCAAGTCGGGCCGGCTTTCGCTGCGGGGCTTAATATCTGTCGAGGGAGACACTGTTCATGAAACTGCTACGCGTCGCGCCGACCGCAATCCTGGCCTGCGCGCTTGCGCTCACCGCCTGCGCCAACACCATTCGGGGCGTCGGCAAGGACGTCAAATCGACGGCAAGGGCGGTCAAAGACACTGTCAATTGATCTTCAGCCTCGTCCATCATCTGGGAACAAAAAAGCCGCGCTGCAAGGCGCGGCTTTTTTGATCCATCCTGATGCCTTGGGTCAGGCGGAAGCGCGAACGTTGTGCTTGCGCTTCATGAAATCCTTTGCGGTCTCGACGGCCACCGCCGCGTCGCGGCAATAGGCGTCGGCGCCGACGGCCTTGCCGAATTCCTCATTGAGCGGCGCGCCGCCGACCAGCACGACATAATCGTCGCGGATGCCCTTTTCCTTCATCGTGTCGATGACGACCTTCATATAGGGCATGGTGGTGGTGAGCAGCGCCGACATGCCGATGATATCGGGCTGGTGCTGTTCGATGGCGTCCAGATATTTCTCGACCGCGTTGTTGATGCCGAGGTCGATGACGTCGAAGCCGGCGCCTTCCATCATCATGCCGACGAGATTCTTGCCGATGTCGTGGATGTCGCCCTTGACGGTGCCGATCACCATCTTGCCCTGCTTCGGCGCGCCGGTGGCGGCAAGCAGCGGACGCAGGATGGCCATGCCGGCCTTCATGGCGTTTGCCGAGAGCAGCACTTCCGGCACGAAGAGAATGCCGTCGCGAAAATCTTCGCCGACGATGCGCATGCCTTCGACCAGCGCTTCCGTCAGCACCTTGTAAGGCGCCCAGTTGCGCTCCAGAAGGATGTTGGTGCCTTCCTCGATTTCTTCCTTCAGACCGTCATAGAGGTCGTCGTGCATCTGCTGCACAAGCTCCTCGTCGGAAAGCTCGGAAAGGATGATCTCGTCGTCGGACATTTTTTCTCGGGCTCCTTGCTGCTCGGAATGACTGCGGCAGCCAAAAAATCGATGCGCCAATACCTAACCCGCGAGGGCGAGCTAGCCATAGCTGATTTGCGACTTCCCGCAAAAGGAAAGCGACTGAAAAACTAGCGCTTTTCTTGTCGATTTTGCGACAGGTGTTGGCGCTGGCTGGCCGTTTCCAATAGGGTGTATGGCTACGATCCAGGCAGGAGGCGGCAGCGACGGGCCGCCCCAGCCAATTCAGACCAAGTTATGGGAAGAACGATCATGAGCGATAACGCGGCAGTCGAGCAGGAAACGTCGGGCGGACGGCGCGGTCGCGGCGCCAGCGGCGGCGCGGCGGCACGCCGTGCGGCCCGTTCGGGCGGCGGCCCGGGCACCCAGCTCACCTACATCAAGCGCAAGATCAACGTCTACGAGGTCCTCAACGAGGAGGGCCTGGCGCTGATCGAGAAGAACACCGACACGGTGCTGGAAGAAACCGGCATCATCTTCCGTGACGACGCCGAGGCGCTGGCGCTGTGGAAAGAGGCCGGCGCCGACGTCAAGGGCGAGCGCGTGCACTTCCCAAAGGGGCTCTGCCGCTCGCTGCTGAAGACTGCGCCTTCCATCTACACCCAGCATGCGCGCAACCCCGAGCGCTCGGTGCAGATCGGCGGCAATGCGACGGTGTTCGCGCCGGTCTACGGCCCGCCCTTCGTGCGCGACCTCGACGGCAACCGCCGCTACGCGACGATCGAGGATTTCCAGAACTTCGTGAAGCTCGCCTATATGGCGCCGTCGATCCACCATTCGGGCGGCACGGTGTGCGAGCCGGTCGACGTGCCGGTCAACAAGCGCCACCTCGACATGATCTATGCGCATATCCGCTACTCGGACAAACCGTTCATGGGGTCGGTGACGGCGCCGGAGCGGGCCGAGGATACGGTGGCGATGGCCAAGCTCGTGTTCGGCGACGACTTCGTCGAGAACAACACGGTGCTGACCAGCCTGATCAACGCCAACTCGCCGATGGTGTTCGACGAGACCATGCTGGGAGCGCTGAAGGTCTATTCGCGCCACAACCAGGCCTGCATCGTCACGCCCTTCATCCTGGCCGGTGCGATGAGCCCGGTGACGGTTGCCGGCACGCTGACGCAGGTGCTGGCCGAAGTGCTCGCCGGCGCCTCGTTCACGCAGCTGATCAAGCCCGGCGCGCCGGTGCTGTTCGGCACCTTCGCCTCGTCGATCTCGATGCAGTCGGGCGCCCCGACCTTCGGCACGCCCGAACCGTCGCTGGTCTCCTACGGCGCGGCACAGTTGGCGCGCCGGCTCGGGCTGCCGTTCCGTACCGGCGGCTCGCTCTGCGCTTCAAAAATCCCGGATGCGCAGGCGGCCTATGAGAGCGCCAACACGCTCAACTCGACCATCCTCGCCGGCACCAATTTCGTGCTGCATTCGGCCGGCTGGCTCGAGGGCGGCCTCGCTTCCTGCTACGAAAAATTCATGATGGACATCGACCAGCTCGGCATGCAGCAGAAGTTCTGCGAAGGCGTGGACCTGTCGGAAAACGGCCAGGCGATGGACGCCATCCGCCAGGTCGGCCCGGGCAGCCATTATCTCGGCTGCGACCACACCCAGGCGAATTTCCAGACGGCCTTCTACCGCTCCAACATCGCCGACAACAATTCCTACGAACAGTGGCTGGCCGAAGGCGAGAAGACCGCGCCGCAGCGCGCCAACGAGCTCGCCCGCCGCTGGCTGGAAAGCTACGAGGCGCCGCATCTCGACCCGGCCATCGACGAGGCGCTGAAGGACTTCATCGCCAAGAAGAAAGGCTCGATGCCCGACGCCTTCACGTGAAAGGAGCCCGATTCAGGCCGGGCTAAAGTCGCCAACATCATCCACAAGGAAGTCTGGCGGAGCGCGTTCTCCGAACCGGACCGGAGGGGATGACTTTTTCCCGCGGCACGGCCGAGGAGATCGCGAATGCGCTCGCGGCCAGCGGCCTGATCCTTCGCGGCGGTTTCGGCTTCGGCGACGATGAGGTGGCGCCAGTTGGACCTTCCGGCGCGCTGGCCAAATCCGTGCTGCTGGTCGGGCAGGCAGGCGCGGCGCCATGGCCGCATTTCCAGCGCTGGCTGGGGCGGCAGGCGAGGGATATCGCCAACCCGCTCGATAGCTGGTCGCGCGAGGTGATTGGCGGCGTGGCGAAGGAATTCGGCGCGCGTGCGGTTTCGCCTTCAGACCGGCCTTACCTGCCGTTCCAGCAATGGGCGATGCGGGCTGAAGGGTTGAAGCCGTCGCCGCTCGGCATCCTCATGCATCCGCGATATGGGCTCTGGCACGCCTATCGCGGCGCCTTGCTGTTCGAGGACGAGATTTCTGTTCCCGAAGCTCATGAAGCGATTCATCTTTGCGACACATGTGTCGAAAAACCCTGCCTGAAATCCTGTCCGGTCGGCGCTTATTCGGTGGATGGCTTTGCGCACCAGGCGTGCCTGGCGCATGTGCGTGGCACGAATGGTGCGCCTTGCCGCGCCGGCGGCTGCCTCGACCGCAACGCCTGTCCCTATGGCGCTGAGTATCGCTATCCGGCCGATGTCCAGGCCTTCCATATGGCGGCGTTCGCCGGGGTGCGCATCCTTCCGGACCGCACGGAAACTTGACCGCGATCGAGAGGTTCCGGCTTGCCCTTGAGGGCAGCGCGGATATCTATCGCCTGGCAACCGCCGGAGCGCGCAATGACGAAGCGGGACATCGAGATCAAGACCCAGGACGGCACGGCGAAGGGTCGGCTGTTTCGTCCAGCAGCGCCGGCCAAGGCCGGCGTCATCCTCTACATGGATATTTTCGGTCCGCGTCCGGTGCTCGACCAGATGGCGGAGCGCCTCGCGGGGCATGGCTATGCCGTGCTGGTGCCCGACCTCTTCTACCGCTATGCGCCCTATGGCCCGTTCGATCCCAAAACCGCCTTCGCCGAGGCAAAGACCAAGGCCCTGCTGTTGATGCTGAGCGGCGGCACGACGCAGGGCATGACCATCCGCGACGGCAGCGCCTTCCTCGACGCGTTCGCGGCCGAGGGCATTGACGGACCGATCGGCGTCGTCGGCTATTGCATGGGCGGCGCGCGGGCGTTGAACGCGGCGGCGAGCTATCCGGACCGGATCGTTGCCGCGGCAAGCTTCCATGGCGGTAATCTGGCCAGCGACGCGGCCGACAGCCCGCACCGGAAGGCGGCTTCGATCAAGGCGCGCGTCTATGTCGGCGTCGCCGGCGTCGACGGCAGCTTCCCGCCGGAGCAGTCAGCGCGGCTGGCGGAGGCGCTCAGGGTGGCAGAGGTCGACCACACGATCGAGAATTATGTCGGCGTCGGCCATGGGTGGTGCATCAAGGATCATGGCGTCTATGACGAGGTGGGTGCCGAGAGGCATTGGAAGCGGCTGACGACGTTTTTCAAAGAGACGCTCGGATAACCTTCGCTTTCAGATTACGAAGATAGTGCAGACCTTCGAAGGTTCGCGCCGCCCCTCATCCGTCCTTCGGACACCTTCTCCCCGTGTCACGGGGAGAAGGAAAAAATGTTGCTGCAAAAAATCTTTCCATCGCCCCAAGGATTGGTCATTAGCCTTCGTCCAACAGGCACATGATGGCGATGATGCTGGACGACAGCGAAGCCTCCGATGCCGAATTGATCGGGCGGGCGAGGGGCGGAGACCGGTGGGCTTTCGGCAAATTGCTCGAAAGGCACTATGGCTTCGTCTATCGCGCCGCTTATCGCTGGTGCGGCAAGAAGACCGATGCCGAGGACATCGCCCAGGACGTCTGCGTGCGGCTCGGCCGTGCGATCCGCGACTATCAGGGCAGTGGCGCCTTCACGACATGGCTCTATGCCATGACGCTGAATGCTTCGCGCGACATGATGCGCAAGCGCGCCCGCGACACTGCCAAGACCGATGCCTATGGCGCCTATGCGTCGATCGCCGGCGAGGCGCCGGCGGAGAGTGACGATCCCGCAGAGGCGCTATGGGCGGCGGTGCGGATGCTGCCCGACAAGCAGCGCGACGCGGTGCTGCTGGTCTATGGCGAAGGTCTCAACCACGCGGCGGCGGCGGAGGTGATGGCGATCTCGGAGACGACGGTTTCATGGCACATCCATGAAGCGAAGAAACGGCTGAAGCTGCTGATGCGTTCAGCCGGGGAAGTGTGACCATGGTCGACGACAACGAACTCGAAAGGCTGCGGGATCTCGCGATGCCAGCACCGGACGGCGAGGCGAAGGCGCGCGCACTGGCTGCCGCAATGCGGGCCTTCGACTTGGACGAAAAATCTTCCGCCGCCACCCAAGGATCACCGGCAGGCCTTCGTCTCACGGAGCGAGCACAAAAGCTCTGGAGAGAAATCATGCAACGGAAACTCATTGCCACGCCGGCCATCACCGCGCTGGTCGCCCTGCCTATCGCCGGCTATGCCGCTTTCGAGATGCTGAAGGAACAGCCGGCCGTCATTACCGGCAACGGCAAGATCACCGAGACGCTGGCCGGCAAGCCGGTGGCGCAGAAGCCCGCGCCGCTTCAACCGGCGATCAACGAGCCGCTGGCAGCGGCGCCCGCCAAGGAAAAGAAGACCGACGCGGGCGCGGAGGCCCGGGCCAATTCACAGGTGGCGCCCGCGGCGCCGAAGCCGGCGACCGAGGTCGACGCCCTGCTCAAGCAGGAGGCGGCGCCGGCGGCCAAGCCTGCCCTGCAACCTGCGCCAGCAGAGAGCGGACAGCTCGTGGCCGGCGGCAAGGACGGGTCGTCCAACAGGGTGATCATGTCCATGACGCCGCCGCCCAGCGTCGACGAGGCCGAGCGAGCCGACCAGGTGCCGGCGGGCGCGGCGACCACCATGCCGCAGTCTCCCCCAGTAATGGGCGATTCAAAGCTGATGGTGCCGCCGGTGCCGATGCCGTCCGACCGGATGCTGCCGCAGGAGGAAAACCGCGACCGCATCGAGACCTTCAAGACCAATCCGGTGCACGAGACGGCTCAGGATCCGGTCTCGACCTTCTCGATCGACGTCGACACGGCCTCCTATTCCTTCGTGCGGCGCTCGCTGAAGGAAGGCACATTGCCAGACCCGGATACTGTGCGGGTCGAAGAAATGATCAATTACTTCCCTTATCATTGGAAGGGTCCGGACTCGGCCGCGACGCCGTTCAACTCGACGGTCACCGTCATGCCGACGCCATGGAACGAGCACACCAAGCTCATGCATGTCGCGATCAAGGGTTTCGACGTGAAGCCGACCGAGCAGCCGAAGGCCAATCTGGTCTTCCTGATCGATGTGTCGGGCTCGATGGACGAGCCGGACAAGCTGCCTCTGCTCAAATCCGCCTTCCGCCTGCTGGTGAGCAAGCTGAAGCCCGACGACACCGTCTCGATCGTCACTTATGCGGGCAATGCCGGCACGGTGCTGATGCCGACCAAGGCGGCGGAAAAGCAGAAAATCCTTGCGGCCATCGACAATCTCGAGCCCGGCGGATCGACGGCGGGCGCGGAAGGCATCCGCGAGGCCTACAAGCTTGCCCAGCAATCCTTCGTCAAGGACGGCGTCAACCGCGTGATGCTCGCGACCGACGGCGACTTCAATGTCGGCCAGACCGATAACGACGATCTCAAGCGTCTGATCGAGACAGAGCGCAAGACCGGCGTGTTCCTGTCGGTGTTCGGCTTCGGCCGCGGCAATCTGAACGACCAGATGATGCAGACCATCGCCCAGAACGGCAACGGTACTGCGGCCTACATCGACACTTTGGCAGAAGCCGAGAAGGTGCTGGTCGAGGACGCCTCCTCGACGCTGTTCACCATCGCCAAGGACGTCAAGATCCAGGTCGAGTTCAATCCGGCCAAGGTCTCGGAATACCGGCTGGTCGGCTATGAGACCCGGGCGGTCAAGCGCGAGGATTTCAACAACGACCGCGTCGATGCCGGCGATATCGGTTCGGGCCATTCGGTGACGGCGGTCTATGAGATCACGCCGAAGGGCAGCGGCGGCGAGCAGGTCGACCCGCTGCGCTACGGCCAGGCCAAGGTCGACAATGGCGGCATCGCCAATGCCGACGAATATGCCTTCGTCAAAATCCGCTACAAGCTGCCGGACGAGAATGTCTCGAAACTCATCACCACGCCGGTGAACGCCGCCAACGAGGTCAAGTCGTTCGATGCGGCTGGCGCCGACCAGCGCTTCTCGGTGGCCGTGGCGGCTTTCGGGCAGAAGCTGCGCGACGAGGATCAGACGGCGAATTTCGGCTACGACCGGATCGCGGAGATCGCCAATGCCGCGCGCGGCGCCGATCCGTTCGGCTACAGGGCGGAGTTCCTGTCGCTGGTACGCCTGGCCTCATCGCTGGACGGCAATAAGTAGAACGTGGCGAGTTTAACGAAGGGCCGGCGGGAAAAATCCCGTCGGCCTTTGTCGATCATTAAATTGCGCAGCTTTTCCGGAACCTCGCCGCAATTAACTTTTGTTAGTTCGTGCTCATAGAATTTTGGGGGATCAGCAGTGCATATCACGACAATCGGCAATGCGAACGCGACGGCGGCCAATGCGCCGGTGCGGGGATCGTCGGCGGCTTCGGCTGAAGCGGCGCGCATCCGAAACGATGTCGATGCGGCCCGCAACACGGCGCTTTCGGCGCTCAACAACGACCGTTTTCGCGTGATGCTGGAACAGATCACCGACCCCGGCGCATCGGGCGCCCTGATGACGATGGGCGGCGACAGCCAGAACGGCGTCGGTGTCGATTTCGATACCGCGCTGTCGCGCTACGCCGAAAACAGCAAGTAGAACCGTATTAGGCGCGGCTGCGCCGGCGCTCACGGCGCGCTTCGCTGGTTTCGGCGGTGTTTGCCGTCGCCACCTTGTTGCGCATCGGGCCAATACGCTCGACGATCGTCTCGACGGTCGGGCGCGCCGCCTTGGTGTGGCCGTCGAGCGCCTTGCGCATGGCGGCGAGGTGGGCGAAGGAGGTGCCGCAGCAGCCGCCGACGATCTTGGCGCCGGCATCGACCGCCAGCCGCACATAATCTGACATCAGCTCCGGCGTGCCGGAGTAATGGATCTCGCTGCCGCGGAATTCTGGAATGCCGCAATTGCCCTTGACGATCACCGTCGCCTCCGGCTTCGCCTCGGTCATGTCGAGCAGCGAGGCGAGGATATCGGAAGCGCCGACGCCGCAATTGGCGCCGACACCGAGCGGGGCCCGCGACAGGCCGTCGGCAACGGCGTGGATGTCCTTCGGCAGCAGACCCATCATGGTGCGGCCGGCCGTGTCGAAGGATCCGGTATAAGTATAAGGCAGGCCGACCTGGATGGCCGCTTCGGCCGCGGCGCGGATCTCGTCCGGCGCCGACATGGTCTCGATCCAGGCGACTTCGGCGCCGCCGGCCTTGAGGCCCTCGATCTGCTCGGCGAACGCATCGACGGCATCGTCATAGGTCAGGGCACCGAGCGGCACCAGCAGCTCGCCGGTCGGGCCGACGGAGCCGGCGACGATCACCTTGCGGCCGGCCTTGTCGGCGACGGAACGGGCGATCTCGGCTGCCCGCTTGTTTAGCTCGTGAACGCGATCCTGCGCGTGATGCAGCTTGAGGCGGTGTCGGGTGCCGCCAAAAGAGTTGGTCAGGATGATATCCGCGCCGGCATCGACGAAGTTCTGATGTAGTCTGGCGATGGTTTCGGGCGCCGTCTCGTTGAGGAGTTCGGGCGCTTCGCCGGCCGGCAGGCCCATCGCGAACAGATTGGTGCCGGTGGCGCCGTCGGCCAGAAGCACGCCCTTTTCGGCAAGCAGGGCGTCAATCGGGTTGGTCGCGGTCATGGCTTTGGCTTTCGTGTTCGAATTTCGAATAACGATATAAAGAAGTCTTTATGTCTAGTCAACGAGCTTGCGGCAGCGAGGGCCTTGAGTGGCCGGAATGATCGCGACCTCGATCTCGGTGGGGCCTGCCCGTTGGTTGGTGGTCGACCGGACAGGCAGGCGCTCAGACTGAGCCTGACGGGAAAGACGTCGCGGCCAGCTTCTGAGCGAAGCTGGCCGCCTCATGCGCATTGATGTCGGCAGCGCGGATCAGATTGTCGAAATGGCTGGTGAGGGTGCGGATCGGCTGGGTCGCGTTCAACACCAGATACATGTCACCGACATAGATCGCGGCGCGATAGGGGCCGAAGATCGTGTAAGGGATCGAATAGCGCACGCGGCCGTCGTAGAGGAACAGGCGGAAGGTCGGGTAGAGGTCGTCGAGGAGCGCTGCCATGTGCAGCAACTGGGCACGGCGGTCGGCTTCGGGAAAACGATCCCAGACGCCGAGACCTCGCGCGAAGATCTCCAGCGTGTGGCGCGGCATGCAGACCTCCATGTCGGTCTCCGGCCGCCGGTTGTAGTCGATGCGGTATTGCGTTTCGCCTGCCTGCGCCTCACGGCTCTTGTTGGTTATTCCGGCCTCATATTCGACCAGCGCCTCGGTGCGCAGAAGGTCAGGGATGCCTGCCGGCACGTAGCGGATTTTCGTGCCTGCCGCCTCGGCGTGCCACTTGGCGAGCAACGTGCGGTCGAAACCGTCCGGCGCCTCCTCGATCTCCAGGCTCTCTCTAATTTCGCCGGTGACGCCCTCGTCCTGGGAGAGGCCCAGCAGCCAGTCGAGCGACACCTTGAACTCGGCCGCGATGTTGAGAAGCGTCTCGGCACGGGGCAGGCGGGTCGAGGCGCCTGACAGGAGCTGCGACAACGCCGAGCGATCGATTCCGACGGCGCCCGCGAAGGCCGACTGGTTCAGGTCGGACCGTGTCAAGAGCATTTTCAACCGCTCCCGGAAGAGGGTCGACAGATCGCGCTTGTCCATCACGCTGCTCCTGCTTCAGAGAGGAAAAATTTGCGCCGGCACCGGTTTGAACGTGGCTCAGGCGGAAATGAATCCCCATATTTGTTGACAATGTATAACATATGAGGCCGATAATGCGCATTCGCAACAGTTTGTGCGCTTTGTCGCGTTGATGTAACGGCAGGCTCCTGACACAATGCTGTCAGGAATCGAGTTGGTTCCGGCGACTGAGGGGCAGTGGTCGATAGCATGGCAAGCACGAATACCGTCATGGATAAGAGACGTAGCAGCGCACCGGCAATCGAATGGCCGACAGTCTTCCTCATTCTCTTCTGCTACGGTGCCTGGCTCGCCACTGGTTTTTTGTTGTGGCCATCTTATCCGCTTTTGGCGCTTGCCATCCTGCCCTTTATCCTGGCTCTGCAATCCTCGCTGATGCATGAGGTGTCGCACGGCCATCCAACCCGCAGCGGCAGGGTCAATGAAGCCTTCGTCTTCTTGCCGATCGGCATGGTGTGGCCGTTCCGCCGCTTCAAGACCATCCACCTTCGTCATCATGCAGACGAGCGGCTGACCGATCCGCTCGACGATCCGGAGAGCTATTACCAGGCGCTTTGGATACATGAAGAGCTGCCGCCGACAATGAAGCTTCTGCTCAAGGTCAACAACACCATGGTCGGCCGCTTCGTTCTCGGGCCGTGGTTGTCCTCAGTCGGTTTCTTCGTCGACGACGCCAAGCAGATCCTTGCCGGCGACAAGGTGATCCGCAAGGCTTGGCTGCTGCATGCCATCGGTCTCGCGGTTGTGGTGCTGATCGTCACGTTTGGCTTCGGCATTCCGCTCTGGCTCTATATCCTAGTGCCGGTGTGGTTAGGCCAGTCGCTGATCTCGATCCGCACCTATGCGGAGCACCAGTGGTCAGAGCATCCGGAAGGGCGCACGGTGATCGTAGAGCGTTCGCCGCTCTCCTTCCTGTTCCTCAATAACAATCTGCATTTCCTTCATCACAAGAGCCCAACCATTGCCTGGTATAGGTTGCCAAAGCTGTTTCGCGAGCGCCGCGAAGAGTGGCTGCGGATGAACAACGGTTATGCCTATCCGAACTATTTCGCGATGCTGAAGGTCCACGCTTTCAAAGCCAAGGAGCCGGTCGTCCATCCGGTGCTGCGCCGCACGCCGGAATCGGGCCGCGCCTTCAAGCCGCGCATCAGGGCGCGCAGTGTCAGCGGGCTTGGAACGGCGCCAGTTCCCGCTGAGCCGCCGAAGGAGTAATCTCGGCTTTCCGCGACCGCCTTTCGCGGCGGAACGCAGGCGCCGAAGGTCGCCTGTCCTTGAAAGCTGTTCGACATGAGCAAGTTCGTTGCGGCACTGCCGATGTATGACTGGCCCGAAGCGCGGGGCGAGGTTGACGCCCAATGGGCGCGGCTCCGCGACGCGTTCCGGCAACGGGGCATCGATGCGCCGGAAACGATCGTGCGCCGCAATGGTGATCTGCCGCCGGTGCCCGGCGGCATCCTCGACGCCGCCGGCGAGGTGATCGCGCCGGATCCGGCGACGCTGCCTCCGGACGAACTCGATTTTCATGAACTTTGGCTAAGTCCGGTGCTGCTCTTCGGGCAGACATGCTGGGGGCCGATGGAACTCGGCCTCGCCCGGCATGTGCAGGTGATCGCGCAGCCGAACTACGATGCGTTCGAGGGCGGGCAGGGCGAACTCTATTCTAGCGCGCTAGTGATGGCCGCTGATGGCGGACCGCCCATTGCCTCGCCGCAGGATGGCAAGGCTATGATCCCGCTCGATCTTATTCGCGGCAAGCGCTTCGCCTTCAACAATCCGGATTCGATGTCGGGACTGCTCGGGCTGACACGCGACCTAGAGGCGATGGGCGAAAGCCTGGACATCTTCGCTTCGCGCAGCGAAAGCGGCGGCCACCGATCGTCAATCGTCGCTATCGCCGAGGGCAGGGCCGATATCGCGGCCGTCGACTGCGAGAGCTGGGCGTTGGCGCAACGTTTCGAGCCGGCGGCGAAAGGTATGAAGGTGGTCGGCTGGACGGCACGGCGTAAGGGCTTGCCCTTCATCTCCGCCAGGACGACGCCGGAAAAGACCATTGCCGTGATGCGCGAGGCCGTCGCAGCGGCTGAAGGCGGCACGTCAGAGCAGCCGCTCGTCCAATGGGTAGGCTGACAGCTTCTCGTTACCGGCCTCGGTGATCAGGATCTGCTCTTCGATCTTAACGCCTTCGCGTCCGCCCAGCCTGCCGATATAGCTTTCGACGCAGAGCACCATGCCTGGTTCGAGCACGCCGTCCGGCGTGTCATCGGTCCAGTCGCCAGCATGTGGCAACGTCGGATATTCGTCGGCAAGGCCGACCCCGTGGTAAAGCACGCCGTAGCGCGTGGGGTAGCAATCGTCCGGCGGCACCGCCGAGCGCTCGACGAGATCGCGGAAGGAGACGCCCGGCCGCATCAGACCGGTGTTATGAGCGATCTGATCGGCAGCGATGCGGAAGAGATCCCGCTGCTGGTTCGACGGCGGCCTGTCGCCGCAGAGCCATGTCCGCGAAAGATCGGCGCAGAAGCCGTAGGGACCGATGAGGTCAGTATCGAAGGCGACGAGGTCGCCATTCTCGACGACGCGCGAGGAGCATTCCTGGAACCAGGGATTGGTGCGCGGGCCGGACGACAGAAGCCGCGTCTCGATCCATTCACCGCCGCGTGCGATGTTGCCACGATGCAGTTCCGCCCATAATTGGTTCTCGGAGATACCGGGCTTCAGCGCTGCTTCCATCTCGCCCATCGCCGCCTCGCAGGCGACGATCGAGCGCCGCATGGCAAGGATTTCATCCGGAGATTTGATGAGACGCGCATTTTCCATCACCGCCTCGCCATTGCCGACGGAAATGCCGCGGCGGGCGAGTTCCTCGACCCCGTCCGGATTGATGTGATCGACGGCGATGCGGCGATTGCCGCCGCCATGCCCGGCGACGAGCTCGGCAATGCCGGCGCCCCAGCGGCGGACCTTCTCATCGGTCAACTCGCCGCTGTAGAGATACATCCACGACACCGCCGGCCGGACCTCGTCGACGACGCCCGAATGGTCGGACAGGTGCTCGCATGAGAAATAGTCGAACAGCACCACCGGCCCTTCGGTGGCGACGAAACAGTGGCGCGTCGGGTTGTGCGCGACCCAGAGCTGCATATTGGTCGAGTCCGTCGCGTAGCGGATGTTGACCGGGTCGTAGAGCAGGGCGCCGGCATAGTCGCGACGCTTCAGTTCGGCGCGGATGCGCTCCAGCCGGTATCTGCGCATGGCGGTAAGGTCAGGCGCGGCGATGCCGGCCGCGGCCCATTCCGCCTCCGCTGTCGCGCCATAGCCCAGCAAATGCTGGTTGAGCGAGGCCGCCTTCTCGCGCGAGGCCTCGCGCAACGCTTCGACCGAGCCAGGCTCGAAGGGCATGATCTTTCGGTGGCGACCGAAGCCCAGCTTGTCCATTCGTCCCCCTTCACAACTCACGGCGCGATCTTCCTATGCAGTTTGGTGATCGTGACCTTGCGCGGCTGGAAGCCGAGCGCCTGCGGCACCTCGACAGTGCGGTGGACAGTATCCATCGCGTAGCCGGCGCGGGCCAACTCTTCGAAGACATCCGAGGGCGGTTCCCTGTCATCGGCAAGCACAAGCACCGCCGGTTCGCGGATGAGGCGGGCGAAGTCCGGTATCTCGTCATCGAGCACGATGAGGTTGGCGTCGACGAGGCGCAGATTGCCGACCCAGAACCAGCTCGAGACCACGGTCTTGACCGGACCGCCGGCGCTGATCTTTTCGTAAAGCGACCGGTAGTCCATGCGCACGATGCTGCCGCGACTGTCGCCGCCGTTCAAGTGCATGTACCAGCTTACCGGCAGCACAAGGACGGCGAGGACCGCGCCGACGAAGACAATGGTTCCTTGCGCCTTTCCGCCCGTTTGGCCGATGGCATCAAAACGCATGGCAAGGGCAGCGGGCAAAAGGACGAATATGGGCAGCACCCAGCGATCGCGAAACTGCGTGATGCCGCCGGCCAGAACCACCACCAGCGTGATCAGCACGGCTAGGGCGATCGTGCGCCACAGCAGCTTTTCGGGCCAACGCGTCGACTGTGGGGATGTCGTGGTTTTCCGTGCCGCCAGGAGAAACGCGACGGCAACGATAGCTATCGGCAGACACGCGAAATTGAGCACCGCGTTGCCCAGTCCCCGCAGGGCGAGCACCGCCGTCTCCAGGAGGCTGTCGCCTTGGCCGGCGCCGAAGCCGCCGCTGTGAGCCAGGAAGTCATCCGGGTGCGCGATGTTCCAGTGAAGCGTCGGGAGGCAGGCAAGGATTGCTACCGCCACGCTGATCAGGAAGCGGCGGTCGAAGATCGCCTCACGCGTTTCTCGGACCGACAGAGATGCCAGGAACAGGGCGGCAAGGAAGATGACGATGTTGTATTTCGATAGCATCGCGGCCGCCGTCGCCAGGCCAAAAAATGCATAGGCAACAGCAGATCGCCGCTTTTCCACCTCGACCAGCGCGAGAAGCAGCACCGAGGTGAAGCAGAATATGGCGACCGAGTGGGTCAAGGCGTGCTGCATTTCCCAGAAGATCTGCGGAAACAGAAGCAGCCCGAACATGCCGGCGGCAGCGGCCCGGTTCGAGTAACCCAGGCGGCGTATGGCGGTGAAATAGGCGGCCAGCCCGGCGGCCAGCAGGCCGTATTTGACGATCTTGAGGGCAAGGACACTGGCTCCGACCAGCGAGGCCGCAAGGATTGCCAGCCAGGTGTATAGAGGCGGCTGCGAGCTGCCGTAGCCGGCGGCCAGGAACCGCATCTCCATCAACTGCTCGGAATCGTCGACGCCGACGCCCGTGCCCGCAAAATGGGACAAAAGCGCCATCACCACGATCTGGGTCAGGCAATAGAGGAGTACCGACGCGATCGCGGCGCTGAATGGACCGACCCGTCCATCGCAGAGCCAATCGGTCCATTTCTCTAGCTGCCGCAAGGGGAAAGTCTTCTCATGCTGATGCGCCGGTAGCGAGCATCGAGCATGCCACAGCATCTGGCGCGATCCAACAAATCGCCAGAGCGGTTTGCCGTTTCCACGAAACGGTGAACCGCTCTGTCTGTCTGTTTTACGCAATTCCGGGTGGAAAACCGCGTCACACTTGTCCCGGAATTGCTCGACGCGTCAGGTCCTCATCTTCTCGCCGCTCGGGTCGAAAGGCGGCTCGACATTGATGCGGGCGGGACGGCGGTGGCCGAGGATCTCGATCTCGAACAGGCAGGCGCTTTCGTCCTCTGCAAGGGCGGCAGGCACATAGCCCTGCGCCATCGACTTCTGGACGTAGTGCGCGTAGCCGCCCGAGGTCACCCAGCCGACGACGCGCCATTCGCCATCGACGATGCCGCGCACGGCCGAGGCGCCTTCGGCTGCCTTGGAGCCCCGCACCTCCTTGCCGGTCTCATCGAAACGCGGCGCGCCGTAGCCATGCGGCTTCTCGACCGTGCCGTAGTCCTTGCTCACCTTGGCCCAGATCGGCTCGTCGCCCATCACGTCGGCATCGATGGCGTCGACGATGAAGGAGACGCGGCGCAGTTTCGGCCCTTCCGCATGCTCCTTGGCCGACGCTTCGCGGCCGATGAAGTCGTTTTTCTCAAGCTTGATGAAGCGGTCCATCGAGCCTTCGAACGGCCCGTAGATTGGCCGCAACTCGCGGAACCAGGTCGGGAAGTTCTTTTCCAGGCGCATGGAGAGCAGCGCCCGCATACCGAAATCGACGAGGCCGAATTCCTCGCCGGCCTTCTTGATCGCCTTGTAGACGAGGCGCTGATAGGCCGGCGCCATCCAGATCTCGTAGCCGAGGTCGCCAGTATAGGTGATGCGGTTGACCATGCAGGGCGCGCCGCCAACTGCCATCTCGCGGAAGTCCATGAAGCGGAAGGCCTTGGTCGAGACGTCGACATCGACCAGCTTCTGAAGCAGATCGCGGGATTTCGGCCCCGCGATCGAGAGACCCACCAGCGTCTGGTCGAAGCGGTGGATACGCACCGACCCATCCTTGGGCAGATGCTTCTCGAACCAGCGCATATGGTATTTCTGCGCGGCCGAGGAGCCCCAGATCATGAAGCGGTCCTCGCCGGTCTTGGCGATGGTGAAGTCGCCGATCAGCTTGCCGAACTCGTTGACCATCGGGGTCAGCACGATGCGGCCGACTTTCGGCATCCGGTTGGTCATCAGCCGGTTGAGGAAATCCTCGGCGCCCGGGCCGGACACCTCGTATTTGGCGAAGTTGGCAATCTCGGTGACGCCCACCTTCTCGCGCGTGGCGCGCACTTCCTCGCCGATCGGTCCGAAATCGTTGGAGCGGTGGAAGGACACGATGTCCTTCGGTTCCGTACCTTTCGGCGCGAACCAGAGCGGCGTCTCGAGGCCCCACGAATCGCCCATGACGGCGTTGTTGGCCAACATGGTGTCGTAGAGTGGCGTGGTCTGCGCGGGACGGGCGGCCGGCAGTTCCTCATTCGGGAAGCGGATCGAGAAGCGGCGCGAATAGTTCTCGCGCACCTTGGCGTTGGTGTAGCGCAGCGTCGCCCATTCGCCGAAGCGAGCGACATCCATGCCCCAAACGTCGAAGCCCGGATCGCCATGCACCATCCAGTTGGAAAGCGCGAGGCCGACGCCGCCGCCTTGGCTGAAGCCGGCCATGACGGCGCAGGCGCACCAGAAATTGGTCAGGCCCTGCACCGGGCCGACCAGCGGGTTGCCGTCGAGCGCGAAGGTGAAGGGACCGTTGATGATCTGCTTGATGCCGGCCTTCTCGATGCCGGGGAAATGCTTGAAGCCGATCTCCAGCGACGGCGCGATGCGGTCGATGTCGGGCTGCAGCAATTCATGGCCGAAATCCCATGGCGTGTTGACCGGCGACCACGGCTTGCACGCCTTCTCATAGGTGCCGAGAAGGATGCCGTTGCGCTCCTGGCGGGTGTAGATCTCGCCCTTGAAGTCGAGCACGCCGATCATCTCACGGCCGGTCGACTTGTTGAACTCCTCGACCTCCGGCATCGGCTCGGTGAGCAGGTACATGTGCTCCATCGCCAGCACCGGCAGTTCGACGCCGACCATGCGGCCGATCTCGCGCGCCCACAGGCCGCCGCAGTTGACGACGTGCTCGGCGTGGACCGTGCCTTGCTCGGTGACGACGTTCCAGGTGCCGTCCGGCTGCTGCGTCAGGTCGACGACGCGGTTGCGCAGCACGATCTCGGCGCCAAGCTTTTTCGCGGCCTTGGAATAGGCGATGGTGGTGCCTGAAGGGTCGAGATGGCCCTCGACCGGATCCCACATTGCGCCGACGAAATTCTTCTCATCCATAAGCGGGAACATCGCCTTGGCTTCCGAGGGCGTGATCAGTTCGGTGTCCATGCCGAGATAACGGCCCTTGGCGTGGGCAAGCCGCAGGAAGTCCATGCGCTCCGGCGTATCGGCCATCATCACGCCGCCGGTCAGATGCAGCGAGCAGGACTGGCCGGAGAGCTCCTCGATCTCCTTATAGAGCTGGACCGTGTAGGCCTGCAGCTTGGCGACGTTCGGGTCGCCGTTCAGCGTATGGAAGCCGCCGGCAGCGTGCCAGGACGAGCCGGAAGTCAGCTCCGAACGCTCGATCAGCATGATGTCTGTCCAGCCGGCCTTGGCGAGGTGATAGAGCACCGAGCAACCGACGACGCCGCCGCCGATGACAACCGCTTTTACATGGGATTTCATGAAGATAGGTCCGTTTTATAGAGACTGAATCGAATGATTGGTATGGAAGCTAAGCGAAGCTCGACGGGGTGGGGGTCGACTGTCCATCCTCACACAGAAAATCAGAAATCCGTCGGCGCGCCGCCTTCGGCGCGGCGCTTCTCGACGAAGTCGTTGAGCTCCTCGCGTATGGCCGGGTCCATATACGGCTCCTCATAGGAGGCAAGGCGCTCCTTCCAGACCTTGTTGGTGCGTTCCATAGCCGTCGGCGAGCCCGCCTCGGTCCAAGTCTCGAAATTGCGCCAGTCGGACACGATCGGCGAATAGAAGGCGGTCTTGTAGCGCTCCTGCGTGTGTTGGGTGCCGAAGAAATGGCCGCCGGGGCCGACCGACTGGATGGCGTCGAAGCCGAGCGCATCCTCGGACAGATCGAGGGGGGTGAGGAACTCGGCCACCATCTGCAACAGGTCGATGTCCAGGATGGTCTTTTCGTAGGAGCAGCGCAGGCCGCCTTCCAGCCAGCCTGCGCCGTGCATCATCAGGTTGCCGCCGCCCTGGATCGCACCCCATAGCGAAAACACGCTCTCATAGGCGGCCTGCGCGTCCACCGTATTGGCGGCGCAGGTGTTGGAGGTGCGGTAGGGGATGTTGTAGCGCCGAGCGAGCTGGCCGCCGACGAGCTGCGCCTTCATATATTCGGGCGTGCCGAAGGCCGGCGCGCCGGACTTCATGTCCACGTTGGAGGTGAAGCCGCCATAGCCGACCGGCGCGCCTTTTTTGACCATCTGCGCGAAGGCGATGCCGGAAAGCGCCTCGGCGTTCTGCTGCACCAGCGCGCCGGCGACGGTGACCGGCGCCATGGCGCCCGACAACGTGAAAGGCGTGACGATCACGGCCTGGCCCATGCTCGCCATCTGGATGATGCCTTCCATCATCGGCACATCGAGCTTGAGCGGCGAATTGGTGTTGATGATGGTGAAGACCGACGGTTCCTGCATCAACTGCTCGCGGCTAATGCCACGGGCGATGCGAGTGATCTCGATACCATCGACATTGCGCTCCTTGCCGAGCGAATAGATGTGGAAGACCTTGTCGGTCAGCATGGCGAGGTCGCGGATGCACTCCAGGTGCCGCACCGACGGATGGATGTCTATCGGCTCGACCGGATAACCGCCGGTGCAATGCAAGATGTTGTGCATCTGCGCCAGGCGCAGGAAATTTCGATAGTCCGCCTGATTGCCTGGCCTGCGGCCGCGATCGAGGTCGGAGCAGTTCGGCGCCGAAGCCATCATCGACAGGATGACGTTGTTGCCGCCGAAACGCAGATTATGGTCGGGGTTGCGGGCGTGCAGCGTGAATTCCGACGGGCAGTGCGAGACCAGCTCGAGGATCATGTCGCTGTCGAAGCGCACGCGCTCCGAGCCTTCGCGCACATCCGCGCCATGCGCCTTCATGATACGCCGAGCTTCCTCGTGCAGGACATCCACGCCGATCTCCTTCAGCACGCGCAGCGAGGCGAGGTGGATCGATTCCAGTTCGTCGTCGGACACGAATCTGGTCGGCGCCAGCGGGTTCTTCAATTGCCGGAAGGCGGGCTGCTCGAAGGCGGCTGAGCCGCCAGCGCGCTTGCCCGCGCGGCCGCCACGGCGGGGGCGATCGGTTGCCAGTGCCGGCTCGGCGGGATGAAGGGCGGCGGTCATGAGAAGCCTCGTGAGGATGCGAAATTGGCCGGCATAATGGACCGGCGGCAATACAGCCGGTGAGGAGGCTGCGACCACTAGGGCGAGGGAAGCGACATGACGAAAGGGGAGCCGCTGGTCCTATCCGCCAAGCGGCATCGCGGGATGCCGCTCTTGAATGTTCGTGCGGCGAACGCGATGTAGGGCGGGCCGTGAGATGACACCCGGAGACCCGCATGGCCAGCGCAATGACCAAAACCCAGCCCGAATTGACCGCCAACGATCCCTTCCTCTGGCTGGAGGATCGCAACGGCAAGGAAGCGCTCGACTGGGTTCATAGTCAGAATGCGCTGACGGTCGCCGAATTGCAGGGCGATCCTTCCTATCAGGCGACCTTCGAGACCGCGCTCGACCTGATGACGGCGGAGGACAATATGCCGGTAGGGGCCGCGCTTGCCGGCTACGTCTATAATTTCTGGCAGGACAAGACCAACGCGCTGGGCCTGTGGCGGCGCACGCCGGTCGCTTCCTACAAGACCGACAAACCGGAGTGGGAGACGATCATCGATTTCGACCAGCTCTCGGCAAAGGAAGGCGTCAAATGGGTTTTTGGCGGCGCCAGTCGGCTCTATCCCGATTTCAACCGCTGCCTGCTCTACATGTCGCCCGATGGCGGCGACGCCAGCGAGATGCGCGAATTCGACATCGCGACGAGGTCCTTTGTCGAGGGCGGTTTTTCCGCGCGCGCTTCCAAGTCGGGCTTTTCCTGGCTGGACCAGGAGACGGTGATCGTCTCGGCGGCTTTCACGGAGGAGGACAAGACCCAGTCCGGCTATCCGCGCGTCATAAAGCTCTGGCGGCGCGGCACGAAGCTCGAGAACGCCACGCCGATCTTCGAAGGCGAGAAGCAGCATCTCGCGGTCGGCGGCGGTGTGGAATATGACCGCGACAAGCGGCATGTGCTGCTCGGCAAGACGCTCGATTTCTTCACATCCCACAGTTTCCTGTGGCTGGATTCAGGCGAGAACCGCCGCATTCCGCTGCCCGACGACGCCACCGACACGGCGATCTTCAAGGGCCAGTTGATCTTCGGCGTGCGCAGCCCGTGGACGACGCCGGACGGCACGCGCTGCCTGCCCGACGGGCTTTACTCGGTCGATTTCGACCGCTGGATCCAGACCGGGGAGTTCGGTCCGTTCGAAACCGTGCTTGCACCGGTGCGTCGTGTTTCGATCGCCGGGCTCGCCAGGACACAGGACCGGCTGTTCATCAACCTCATGGACAATGTGCGCGGCAAGGTCATCGCCTGCGACCGCACTCCCGACGGCTGGTCGCTCAAGCCGGTGGCTCTGCCCGACAACGGCAATGTCGGCATCAGCCATGCTGAGCATTTCGGCTCGAGCGTGTCCTTTTCCTTCACCGATTTCCTGACGCCGAGCTCCATCATCTGGTCGGACGACGATGGCGAGACACTTGAAACCGTGAAAGCGCAGCCGGCCCGCTTCGATGCCTCGCCTTATGTTTCAGAGCAGTTCGAGGCGCGCTCGAAAGACGGCACGATGATCCCGTATTTCGTGGTCAGGCGCCGCGACCAGAACGGGCCGGTGCCGGCGCTGCTCTATGGCTATGGCGGCTTCGAAGTGCCGCTGCTGCCCGGCTATGCCGGGATCCGCGGCAAGCTCTGGCTGGACGAGGGCAACGCCTACATCCAGGCCAACATCCGGGGCGGCGGCGAGTTCGGTCCGGCCTGGCACCAGGCGGCGCTCAAGGGCAAGCGCCAGAATGCCTTCGACGACTTCGCGGCCGTCGCAGAGGACGTGGTCAGGCGCGGCATCACCACGGCGGCGCAGCTCGGCATCCAGGGCGGCTCGAATGGCGGCCTGCTCACCGGCACGTCGCTGACGCAGCGGCCGGAGCTGTTCGGCGCCGTCATCATCGACGTGCCTTTGCTCGATATGCTGCGCTACACGGAACTGCCGCCTGGCGCCTCCTGGATCGCCGAATATGGCGATCCGTCGAAGCCGGAGGAGGCGGCATGGCTCGCCGCCTATTCACCCTATCAGCATGTCGCAACCGATGCCGCCTATCCGCCGGTGCTGTTGATGACCTCGACTGCCGACGACCGCGTCCATCCTGGACACGCTCGCAAGATGGCGGCGCGGCTTAATGAGGCCGGTCATGGCCGGACGCTGTTCTTCGAGGAGACCGAAGGCGGCCATGGCGGGCGCGGTGATCGCCGGCCACAGGCGGCGCAGACAGCGATGCGCTACATGTTCCTCAAGCGGGCGCTGACCAGAACAGCTTGAATTTCTAACCGCAGCCGGCATAAGTTGGCGCCATGATACGCTTCAGCACATCAGGCGCCTTCGGGGTCGCGGTGACGCCGTCACCGCGGACCCTTCGCGCCGAGCTGCTGCGGCTGTGCGCCCGCATTGGCTATTCGCCACCCGCGTTCCTCTAAGAATCCGCCCCGGCCGTTGCCGGATTGATTCAAGAGGAAAGATCAAATCCATGACCTATCAGAATTATTCGCTGAAGCAGCTTCAGCAGATCGACGCCGCGCATCACCTTCATCCCTTCACCGACCACAAGGAGCTGCGCGAGGCGGGCTCACGCATCATCACCCATGCCAAGGGGCCGTTCATCTACGACGCCGACGGCACCGAAATCCTCGACGGCATGGCGGGCCTTTGGTGCGTCAATGTCGGCTATGGTCGCGACGAGTTAGCCGAGGCGGCGTACGCGCAGATGAAGGAGCTGCCTTACTACAACTCCTTCTTCAAATGTTCGACGCCGACGCCGGTGCTCTTGTCGAAGAAGCTGGCGGAACTCGCGCCCAAGCATGTCAGCCAGGTTTTTTACGGCTCGTCCGGCTCGGAGGCCAACGACACGGCGCTCAGGCTTGTGCGCCACTACTGGGCGCTCGAGGGCAAGCCCGAGAAGAACCGCATCATCTCGCGCAAGATGGCTTATCATGGCTCGACCATCGCCGGCACGTCGCTGGGCGGCATGGAGCCGATGCACAAGCAGCTCGGCGGCGCGGTGCCCAACATCGTCCATGTGATGATGCCTTATGCCTATGAGCTGGCGCTGCCCGGCGAAAGCGACCATGATTTCGGCATTCGCGCGGCCAAGGCGGTCGAGGAGGCGATTCTCGAAGCCGGCGCCGACAAGGTCGCTGCCTTCATTGGAGAGCCGGTGATGGGCGCCGGCGGGGTAAAAATCCCGCCGATGAGCTACTGGCCGGAAGTCGAGCGCATCTGCCGCAAATACGATGTGCTGTTGATGCTGGACGAAGTGATCACCGGCTATGGCCGCACCGGCGAATGGTTCGCGGCGCAGACCTTCGGCATCGAGCCCGACACCATCACCACCGCCAAGGCGCTGACCTCGGGCTACCAGCCGCTGTCGGCTCTGCTGGTCGGCGATCGCGTGGCCAGGACGCTGGTCGAGAAGGGCGGCGAATTCTATCACGGCTACACTTATTCCGGTCATCCGGTGGCTTGCGCGGTGGCGCTGAAGAACCTCGAGATCATCGAGAAGGAAGGGTTGGTCGAGCGCGTCAAGCACGACACCGGTCCGTATTTCGCGCAGGCGCTGCAGGAGCGGATCGCCGGGCACAGGCTGGTGGGCGAGGTGCGTTCGATCGGCTTGATGGGCGCGATCGAGATCGTCAAGGACAAGGCGACAAAGGAACGCTACCTACCGTCGGGAAGTGCGGCCGTCGTGGTGCGCGACCACGCCATCGCGAACGGCATGATGCTGCGGGCCACCGGCGACACGATGATCCTGTCGCCGCCACTGATCTGGACGCGCGACACGATCGATATGGCTTGCGAGCGTATCGCGAAGGCGCTCGATCTCGCGGACGCGGATTTACGGAAGCGCTGAGGGGATATTGTCCGGGCGCTCCCCCATGAGCGCCCGGTCCATTCCTGGACTTCGTGCGTGATGTCTCCAAAACGCAAAAACCGCGCCCCAACGGGAACGCGGCTTTGCCAGATACGCATGGCGTTTCGCGACGAGGATACTTGCGAAACTTACGGGCTCCGGTACGCGAGACCTGATCCGGAGCGCCGGGCAGACGCGCTGTCCGCCTCGCAGTCCGTTTTAAAGGCACATCGTTACCGGTGAGTTAGCGAGACCTTAAGCAAATCTAAATTTGCCGGCTTGGTGTTGAAAAAACGCGCTAATAGTCGTTCAAAGCAGTCGCTTAGCTTTTATCGCCGCGCAGGAAATTAATAATGCCGGAAAAATCGACGCCGGCATGCCCCTGCGCGTTGAACAGGGCATAAAGCTGCGTGGCTTCGGCGCCGAGCGGGGTTACGGCGCCCGCGCTCTGCGCGGCTTCCTGCGACAATTTCAGGTCTTTCAGCATCAACGCGGCGGCAAAGCCGGGCTTGTAGTCGCGGTTGGCCGGCGAGGCCGGAACAGGGCCTGGCACCGGACAATAGGTAGTGAGCGACCAGCATTGGCCTGACGAAGTGGAGGCGACATCGTACAGCGCCTGGTGCGACAGGCCGAGCTTTTCGGCGAGCACGAAAGCTTCGGCGACGCCGATCATCGAGATGCCGAGAATCATGTTGTTGCAGATCTTGGCCGCCTGGCCGGCGCCGTCGCCGCCGCAATGAACGACACGTCCCGCCATCGGCTTCAGGATCGGCTCGGCAGCGGCGAAGGCTTCGTCCGAGCCGCCGGCCATGAAGGTAAGGGTGCCAGCAGTGGCGCCGCCGGTCCCGCCGGAGACCGGCGCATCGATCGAGGGCAGGCCATGCTTGGCGGCAATCGCATGCGCCTTGCGCGCCGATTCGACATCGATGGTCGAAGAATCGATGAACAGCGCGCCTTTCTTCGCTTTCGGCGCAATGTCCTCATAGACCGACAGCACATGCTTACCGGCGGGAAGCATGGTGATGACGACATCGGCATCCTTCACCGCGGCGACGGCGTTCGCCATGACGGCAATGCCGTGTTCTTTTGCCGTGGCCAAGTTCTCGGGCACGAGATCGACGCCCAGCACCGCATGGCCAGCCTTGACCAGATTAGCGGCCATTGGATTGCCCATATTGCCGAGGCCGATGAAGGCGATGGTTGCCATCGTTTTCTCCTGATTTTGTTGCCGTCAGCGGCCAATCAACGTCCGCGCGATGATGACGCGCATGATCTCGTTGGTGCCTTCGAGGATCTGATGGACACGCAGGTCGCGCACCAGCTTCTCGATGCCGTAATCGTGCAGATAGCCGTAGCCGCCATGCAGCTGCAGCGCCTGGTTGGCGACGTCGAAGCCGACATCGGTGACGAACCGCTTGGCCATTGCCGACCATTTGCCGGCGTCGGGCGCCTTGCGATCGAGCTTCGAGGCCGCAGCGTAGAGGAAGATGCGGGCGGCCTGCAGCTCCGTCTCCATGTCGGCCAGCCTGAACTGCAGCGCCTGGAACTGGTTGATCTTGGAGCCAAAGGCCTTGCGCTCGGCCGTATAGGCGAGCGCCTTGTCGAGCGCCGACTGCGCGCCGCCCAGCGAGCAGGCGGCGATGTTCAATCGGCCGCCGTCGAGGCCCGCCATGGCGATACCGAAGCCGGCGCCTTCCACGGCCAGCAGGTTCTCGGCCGGCACCTTGCAGTCCTCGAAGATGACCTGGCGGGTCGACTGCATGTGCCAGCCCATCTTGTGCTCATTGGCGCCGAAGGACAGGCCCGGCGCATCCTTGGGCACGACGAAGGTCGATATGCCCTTGGGGCCGTCGCCGCCGGTGCGCGCCATCACGACATAGAGGTCGCTGTCGCCGGCACCGGAAATGAACTGCTTGGCGCCGTTGAGGACATAATCGCCGCCGCTTTTGACCGCGCGCGTCTTCAGCGCTGCGGCATCGGAGCCGGAGCCTGGCTCGGTCAGACAATAGCTCGCCAGCCATTCCATCGAGGTCAGTTTCGGCAGGAAGCGCTGGCGCTGCTCGTCGCTGCCGAAGCGGTCGATCATCGAAGCCGCCATGTTGTGGATGGAAATGAAGGAGGAGAAGGCCGGATCGGCGTGGGCAAGCGCCTCGAAGATCAGCACGGCGTCAAGCCGTCCAAGCGCCGAGCCGCCGACATCGTCGCGCACATAGATGCCGCCAAGGCCGAGCGGCCCGGTCTCACGGATCACATCGGCGGGAAAATGCTTTGCTTTGTCCCAGTCGAGCGCATTGGGCGCGACGCGGTCCGTCGCGAAGGCCTGAGCCATCTCCTGGATGGCGCGCTGTTCCTCGTTGAGCTCGAACTGGCCAGCGCCCGCATCGACTGCCGCGTCCATGGCGTGCTCCCTGTCGTTCCAGGCCTTCTGGCCTGTCGTTTTTGGCTTTGCGCGCCGTTCAATCTAGACCAATGATGCCGCCGCGCAACCCGGACCGTTGAGAACCGGCTGTGCATGGAATGACTAACGGAGCTCTTGCGTGCCGACAATTTTCGATGATTTGCTTGAGCGATTTCACGCCTATCTCGCAGGCGTGGACAACGAACCGGTCGCGGATGAACTCGCGCGCATCGGCTGGGACATGTCGGCTCGTGCGCTCGAACCGCGCACGCTTGCCTGCCTCGACTATCTCGATCGTATCGCCGAGCTCGCGCCGGCCGGCGCCAAGCCGCTGACGCGGTTCGTTGCCGACCACCGCGACGAGCTGCGCTGGGGGCAGACCTATACCGCCAACGAGTTCGGGCAGAGTTTCATCGACAATTACGGCTGGCTGGAAGTGTTCGGCATGCGCGGGCATTTCGTCAATGACGAGATCGCGGCCGGTCTGCTGATCCTTGGGCCGGACATCCTCTATCCCGATCACCATCATATTGCCGAGGAGATTTACATTCCGCTGACCGGCGGGACGGAATGGCGGATGGGCGAGGGCGATTTCAATGTTCGCGACGCCGGCGAGGTCATCCACCATGCCTCAAATGTCAGCCATGCCATGCGCACGAGCAAGGAGCCGCTGATGGCGCTTTATCTGTGGCGCGGTGGACCGCTGGCGCAGAAGTCCACGATCGGCCCGATGATTGACTTGAGGGACAGGGGCTGATGGCCAAGGCAGTCATGCTGCAGGGCACCGGCTCGGATGTCGGCAAAACCGTCCTGGTGGCGGGGCTTTGCCGTGCCGCCAGGAATCGTGGGCTGAAGGTCAGGCCGTTCAAACCGCAGAACATGTCCAACAACGCGGCCGTCGCCGACATTCCCGGCGACGTTGCCGGCGAGGGGGAGATCGGCCGCGGGCAATGGCTGCAAGCGCTGGCCTGTGGTGTGCGGCCGACCGTCCATATGAACCCGGTGCTGCTCAAGCCGCAGAGTGATATCGGCTCGCAAGTGGTGGTGCAGGGCAAAGTGTATGGAGAGGCGCGGGCGCGCGACTACCAGGCGATGAAGGCCGGACTGATGGATGCCGTGCTAGATTCGTGGACTAAGGTCGGCGAGGGCGCCGACCTGGTCATCGTCGAGGGCGCCGGCTCGCCGGCCGAAATCAATCTCAGGAGCCGCGACATCGCCAATATGGGTTTCGCGACGCGCGCCAATGTGCCGGTGATCCTCGTCGGCGACATCGATCGCGGCGGCGTTATCGCTTCGGTGGCCGGTACGCATCTGATCCTGCCGGAGGAAGACCGCCGCATGATCGCAGGCTATATCATCAACAAATTCCGCGGCGATGTCTCGTTGTTCGATGACGGCATCAAGGAGATCGAGAAGTTCACCGGCTGGCGCTGCTTCGGCGTGGTGCCTTGGCTGAAGGCGGCCGGGCGGCTGCCGTCCGAGGATTCCGTGGCGCTCGAACGCCTCGCTTCCGGCGAGAAGCGGGCGCTGAAGGTGGCGGTGCCGATGCTGGCGCGCATAGCCAATTTCGACGATCTGGATCCGCTGAAAGCCGAGCCGCAGGTCGAGGTGGTGTTCGTGCCGCCGGGCAAGAGGCTGCCGGAAGATGCCGGGCTGGTCGTCATCCCCGGCTCCAAATCGACCATCGGCGATTTGCTCAAATTCCGCGAGAACGGCTGGGACCGTGACCTTCTCGCCCACCGCAAGAGCGGCGGCCATGTCGTCGGCATCTGCGGCGGCTATCAGATGCTCGGCCGCGTGGTGCGCGATCCCGGCGGCATCGAAGGCAGCGTAAACGAGGCAGAGGGCCTCGGCCTGCTCGACATCGAAACGGTGATGGAGCCGGAAAAAACCGTGCGCAATTCAAGCGCGCAGTCGGTGCAGTTCGGCTTGCCGCTCGAAGGCTATGAGATCCACCTCGGCCGCACCACCGGGCCGGACACGGCGCGGCCGTCGACGATCCTCAACGGCGCCGAGGACGGCGCGGTTTCCGCCGACGGCAAGGTGATCGGCACCTATCTGCATGGGCTATTTTCCGCCGACGCTTTTCGCGCCGCCTATCTGGAGAGCCTTGGCGTCAAGGGAGGCCGTATCGACTATCGCGCCGAGGTCGAGAAGGCGCTGGACGAGGTCGCGGCCGATATGGAACGGCATCTCGACTGCGATGCGATCTTTGGCTTGGCGCGATAGCTGCCCGATGCTCGGGGGTTTCACGGCGACTTTCCCGCATCGCGGGAGTCGCTGCCTTGGCGAGACATCAAAAGCGCCCGGCAGGGCCGGGCGCTCCGAGTTGCCTGAGATCTGCGAATTTCAAGCGCCGCGCATCAAACAGCCGGCGGCGAGCACGATATAGGCGATGAGCATGATCCAAACGGACGCAAGCGGAATGAATGCAAGAACGCCAAGAGCGGCGAGAAGGCCGATGACGGCGATGACCAACGAAATAATGAACACGATCTGGGTGGGTGCACTGAGATTCATGTCTGGTCCCTCCACCATGATTCGCAACGTCTAAAGTCTAACCGCAGGCGCTTCATACACCAATGAGCTGGCGCAGCGGATTGGCGGGATCGGCTAACAACTTGACCGCCAGGGCTAGGCAGACCACGACGAGTAGCGGCTTGATCAGCCGGGCACCGATGCGGATGGCAAGGCTCGCGCCGACGCGGGCGCCGATGAATTGTGCTGCGCCCATCATCAAGCCGACCTTCCAGTCGATGACGCCGACGGCGGCGAAGACAATGAAGCCGCCGATGTTGGAGGCGAAATTGAGCAGCTTGGTGTGCGCCGTCGCCTTGAGCACGCCGTAGCCGGCAAGCGTGACGAAAGCGAGCATGTAGAAGGAGCCAGCGCCGGGACCGAAGACACCGTCATAGAAGCCGACCAGCGGCGGGATGATCAGTCCGAACAAGAAGGGCGACAGCCGTTCGGCACGGTCGACGTCGTCCATGTTCGGCTTCAGCGCGAAATAGAGCGCAATCGCGATCAGTAGCAGCGGCAGGATGGCGCGCAGGAAATCGCCGGGGACGACGGTCGCCAAAAGGGCGCCAACCGCGCCGCTGGCAAGCGCCAGCAGCGCCGACGGCAGCTGGCGGCGCAGGTCGACCTGGCCGTTGGCAGCATAATGGATGGTGGCCGAGCCGGACCCGAACATGCCCTGCAATTTGTTGGTGCCGAGTGCTGCGACCGGCGAAAAGCCGGCGAGCAGCAGCGCCGGGATCGTGATCAGCCCGCCGCCGCCCGCGATCGAGTCGACGAAGCCGGCGGCAAAGGCGGCGGCAATCAGGATGAGGATGGTCTGCAGGGTAAGATCGATCATCGGGGAGGGATGCCTGGAAGGAAACCGCAGCTTCCAACATGCTCGCCCCGTTTGCGCAAGAGCGATTCCACGCTAACAATCTCACGGAATCGCAAAGGGAGCTTGGTGGCGATGGCGCTGCTCGACCAGATACGTTCGATCTTCGACGGTGACCCGGGTGTGCGCAAAGTGGCGGACGATCCGGTGCTTTCGGCGGAGCTTTTGATGCTGTTTCGCATGATCCTGGCCGACGGGTCGGTTTCGGAGAGCGAGATGGTTGTCTTCCGCCACATCTGCAAGGAGGCCTTCGGTATCCCGGAGACCTCGATCGATAGCGTCATCGAATATCTCAACGACTATGGCTACGAGACCAACGGCTCGCAGGCGATCGCGCTGTTCCGGGATCTCGATGTCGAGCGGCGCAAGCTGCTTGCGCGCCACATGGCCGAGATCGCCAAGGCCGACGCCAAGCTGGCGGAGAGTGAGGTGAAGCTGCTGCGCCGCACGCTCGACTTGCTCGACATCAGTCCGGTCGATCTGGTGAAGCCGGAGGGCTGACGCAATTCCAGGAAAAGTGTGAAGCGGTTTTCCGCACGGGATCGCGTCCAGCAATAGGCTGGCTTACCCCTGTTCCTGCATTTTGTGCGCAATCGCGCGATGTAGGTCCGGGACGGCCGCGACCAGCGCCCGTGCCGGTTCGGAACGCGGATGGTCGAGCATATCGGCGGTCCGGCCGCGCTCGACGATCTTGCCTTCATGCATGACCAGAACCTCGTCCGCCATGGCGCGGGCGACGGTCAGGTCATGGGTGATGAAGAGATAGGCGATGCCTAGCTTCTGGTTGAGCTCGGCGAAAAGATCGAGGATCTGGGCACGGATAGAGACGTCCAGCGCCGAGACCGGCTCGTCGGCCACCACCAGCTTTGGGCGGGTGATGATGGCGCGGGCGATCGACAGGCGCTGGCGCTGGCCGCCCGAGAATTCATGCGGGTATTTGTCCATGTCGCGCGGACCGAGCCCGACTTCGTCGAGCGCATGCGCGACCATCTCGCGGCGCTCAGCCTGCGTCGGCTGCTTTTGCAGAAGATGCAGCGGCTCGGCCACCAGTCTCTCCACCTTCTGGCGCGGGTCGAAGGAGCCGTAGGGATCCTGGAACACGACCTGCATGTCGCGCCGCGCCGGCTTCAGCTCGGCTTCAGACTTTCCGGTGATAGCCTCGCCGCGAAAGCGGATCGTACCTGTTGTCGGCTTGTCCAACGCAAGGATCATACGGGCCAGGGTGGACTTGCCGCAGCCTGAGCGCCCGACGAGCGCCACGGATTGCGCGGGCTCGATGGTGAGCGAGACATCGTCGACGGCGCGGATCGGCTGCGCCGGCCGGAACAGGGACATGCGTCGTCCTGGATAATCCCGGACGACACCTTCGACTTCGAGCAAGGGTTTTGCCGATCCGGCAAGGTGCGGTTTCGGCCGCGCCGGCAAGTGCATGGAGGCCAGCGCCAGCTCGCGCGTGTAGGGATGCTGTTGCTCCGACAATGTGCGTGCGGTTTCGCCGGCATCCGTCACCTCACCGTTGCGCAGGATGGTCAGGCAATCGGCCATCTCGGTCACGACGGCGAGGTCGTGCGAGATGAGCAGCAGGCCCATGCGGTTTTCGCGGACCAGATCGCGCAACAGGTCGAGGATCTGCGCCTGCAGCACCACGTCGAGGGCCGTCGTCGGCTCGTCCGCGATCAGGAGCTTTGGTTTCAGCGCGCAGGCGATCGCGATGACGACGCGCTGGCGCTGGCCGCCGGACAGTTCGTGCGGGTAGCGAGACAGCGGGAACTTGGCTTCCGGCAGTCCGACGCGGTCGAGGATTTTTCGCGCACGGTCCTCGCCTTCGGCGCGGCCCGCCTTGGTGTGCCAGCGAATGCCTTCGGCCACCTGTTCGCCGATCGTCTTGACAGGATTGAGCGCCGTCATCGGCTCCTGGAAGACCATGCCGATATCGTCGCCGCGCAAGGCGCACATCTGGTCTTCGGTGGCGCGCAGGATGTCGATGCCGTCGAAGGTCACGCGCCCCTCGGCGCGCGCGAGATGGGGGAGGAGCTGCATAATCGTCAGCGCCGTCATCGACTTGCCGGAGCCGGATTCGCCGACAAGGCCCACGACCTCGCCCGGCGAGACTGTCAGCTCAACGCCCTTCAGGATCGGTGTGGCGCCGATCACTAGCGACAGGTTCTCGATCTCGAGCAGGCTCATCGGCGCCGCCTCGATTTCGGATCGAGAATGTCGGCGATGCCGTCGCCGAGCAGGTTCAGCCCAAGCACGGTGACGACGATAGCCATGCCGGGGAAGATCGCCATCCAGGGCGCGGTTACCATGCGTGTCTGCGCATCGAACAGCATGCGGCCCCAGCTCGGCATCGGCGGCTGGGCGCCCAAGCCGACATAGGAAAGCCCCGCTTCGGCGAGGATGCCCAGCGCAAACTGGATCGTGCCCTGGACCAGCAGCAGCGTCGCGATGTTGGGCAGGATGTGCTCGATGCTGATGCGCGTCACACCCTTGCCGGCGGCGCGCGCGGCGAGAATGAACTCGCGCGTCCAGATGGCCAAAGCGCCCGCGCGGGCGACGCGGGCGAAAACAGGGATGTTGAAGATGCCGATGGCGATGATGGCGTTGACGGCGCCCGGGCCAAAGATCGCGGTGATCATGATCGCCGAGAGCAATGCCGGAAAGGCGAAGATGAGATCGTTGACGCGCATCAGAGCCTCGTCGGCCAGGCCGCCGCGCGCCGCGGCCAAACCGCCGAGCGGCACACCGATGCCCATGCCGATGCCGACCGCGACCAGCGCCACGGCGATCGAGTTGCGGGCACCGACCATGACCATCGACAGGATGTCGCGGCCGAAATGGTCGGTGCCAAACCAGTGCGCCCAGGAGGGCGCCTGCGTCTTGTCGGCGATCACCAGTTTTGTGACGTCGTAAGGCGTCCAGACGAAGGAGACGAGCGCGACGGCCACGATTAGCAGCGTGATGACGAGCCCGATCAGGAAGGAGCGGTTGCCAAAGGCCTTGGCCAGCACGCCAGCAAGGGTTTCCTCGGGCAGGTCGAAGCGCATGGTCATTGCCGGCCTCTAAGGCGCGGGTCGACGATGGCGTAGGAGAAATCGACGAGGAGGTTGATGAGGATCACGGCGGCGACCAGAAGCATGACGATGCTCTTGACCACGATCAGATCGCGCTGGGTGATGGCCTGGAAGATCAGCCGGCCGAGGCCAGGCAGGTAGAAAACATTCTCGATGATGATGGTGCCGGCGAGCAGGAACGCGAATTGCAGGCCGAGGATGGTAAGCACCGGGATCATGGCGTTGCGCAGCGCGTGGCGCCACAGCACGGCGCGGTAGGGCAGGCCCTTGGCGCGCGCGGTGCGGATATAGTCCTCGTTCAAAACCTCGATCAGCGCCGAGCGGGCGACGCGGCCCAGGATCGCCGCCTGCGGTAAGGCCAGGGCCACGGCCGGCAGGATCAGGGATTTCAAGGCAGGCCAGATGCCGGCATTCCAACCCGGAAACCCGCCGGCCGGCACCAGATGCAACCAGACGGCGAAGAGATAGATCAGTATCAGCGCGAACCAGAAATTCGGCACGGCGACGCCGAGCTGGGCCGCGCCCATGGCCAGCGTGTCGCCCGCGCGGCCCTGGCGGCTGGCCGAGAACACGCCGACCGGAATGGCGATGATGGTCGAAAGCGCCAGTGCAATCAGCGCCAGGGGCAGGGAGACGGCAACGCGTTCCCGCACCAGATCGATGACGGGAACCGAATAGGTGTAGGAGCGGCCGAAATCGAGCCTGAGCAATCCACCCGCCCAGTGCAGGTAACGCAGCACCAGCGGGGTGTTCAGCCCCATCTGGTTGCGCAGCACCTCGACCTGATCGGCGCTGGCATTGAACCCCAGCATCAGGCGCGCCGGGTCTCCCGGCAGGACCTCCATGATCGCGAACACCACCATCGAGGCCAGCACCAGGGTGAAGGCCGCGATGATGAGGCGTTTGAGGAGATAGGCGGGCATGGGAAGCGATCCGGTGATCGCGCCGGACTCAATCCGTCCACTTCACCTTGGTGAGATCATCCGCCTCGATCGGCCAGTTCGTCCACATGCCCTGCAGCTTGGCGTCCCAGACGCCGATCTTGGGCAGCTCGAACAGGTAGACAGCGGGCACGTCGTGCGCGAGAATCTTCTGCGCCTCGCCCAGCAGTTCCAGTCTCTTGTCCTTGTCGACCGCGGTGCCGAGCGCCTTGATGACATCGTTGAACTTCGGGTTGTCATACTGGAAATAGTAGCCGGGCCGCGAATAGATATCGATGTCGTTCGGCTCGACATGGGAAACAATGGTCAGGTCGTAGTCCTTGTTGGTGAAGACCTGGCTCAGCCACTCCGCCCATTCGACCGGAATGATCTGCAGATTGACCCCGATCTCCTTCAGTTGGGACTGAATCACCTGGCCGCCGTCGCGTGCGTAAGGTACGGGCGGCAGCTTGAGCGTGGCCGAGAAGCCGTTCTCCAGCCCCGCTTCCTTCAGATACTCCTTGGCCTTGGCGATGTCGTGCGGATAGACGCCGGTGAGATCGACATAGCCCGCGTCGCCTGGCGAGAAATGAGAGCCGATCGGCTTTCCAAGACCGTTCGAGGCGGCTGCGATGATGGCGCTGCGATCGATCGCCGAGGCGAGCGCCTGCCGCACTGCGAGCTTGTCGAAGGGTGGCTTCTTGTTGTTGATCGACAGGATCGTCTCACCCTCGGTCGAGCCGATCACGACGCTGAAGCGCGGATCGGACTGGATCTGTCCGAGCGCGTCCTGCGCGGGCATGTTGGCGAAAGCCTGGATGTCGCCCGAGAGCAAGGCGGGGACAGCCGCGGCCGCATCCGGCACGATACGGAATGTCGCCTTGTCGAGCGCGGCGGCTGTACCCCAGTATTCCGTGTTCTTGACGAGCGTGATCTCCGAACCCTTGGCCCAGTGATCGAGCTTGAACGGACCGGTGCCGATCGGCTTGTCCTTGTTGCCGTCGGCCGACCCCTTCGCCACGATCACCGCCGCAACCTGGCCCATGTTGTAGAGAAAACTGCCTTGCGGCCCGTCGAGAGTGACCTTGACGATCGTCGGATCGACCGCCGTGACATCGGTGATGTGAGCAAAAAGCTGCTTTTGCGGATTGAGCGAGTCCTTGGCGCGCGCCCGGTCCAGCGAGAATTTCACATCGTCGGCGCTGAAGGCCGAGCCATCGTGGAACCTCACCCCGGAATGCAGCTTGAACGTGTAGACCTTGCCGTCGTCGGAAACGGCCCAGCTCTCGGCGAGACCGGGCTGAACCTGGCCGTTGTCGTCGATGCGCGTCAGGCCTTCAAAGACATTGGCATAGGTGACCTCGCCGATGGCCGCGGCCGCGCCGGCGGTCGGATCGAGATGCGGCGGCTCGAGCACGATGCCGAGCGTGAGATCGGTGCGCGCGGCAAGGGCCGACGTGGCGGCGGCAAGCGACAGGGCAGCCGCGGCCAGGATGGTCTTCCACAGTTTCATCGCTGAACTCCCATTGCTCAAACCTGCTCAAGCTGGCGGATAGAAGCGTGATTTCGCGTGCGAGTAAATTGCGTTTCGTGCTGCCCGGCGGGGCCAGGCGGAATGTTTTTGCCCATTAGCCGGTCGTGCCGCGCAAGAGCACATTGAGGCCGATCGCCATCACCTTGGCCGATTCCACCATGTCGGCGATGCCCACCCATTCGTCCGGCCTATGCGCGAGGTCGAGAATGCCGGGGCCGTAGGCGATGCAGTCATAGAGGTGGCCGAGGCGCGCGACATGCTTCTGGTCGTAGGTGCCGGGCGAGATCACATAGTCAGGCTCGCGGTCGAACACCTCCATGATGCCTTTCGCGACGGCCTTCACCACCGGCGCGTCGCGCTCGGTCATCAGCGGCAGCACCTCCATCAGGTCGCGGATCTCGTAATCGAATTTCTTGCGCTCGCGTTTCAGCCGCTCCAGGATGCCGGTGACCTCGCGTTTGACGGTGGCGATATCCTCTTCGAGCAGGAAGCGCCGGTCGATGGTGAGCCGGCACCAATCAGGCACGTTGGGCGAGGGAAGTCCGGGCCGGAAATCCTCGGTCTGGCCGCCATGGATGGAATTGATGTTCATGGTCGAGCGTCGGGCGCCTTCCGGCACCACCGGCATGCGCGTCATCTTGCGGTCGAGCGCCGGGAAGAGTTCCTCCTCGAAGGCCTGCAGGACGGCGCCCATATGGCGCACCGCGTTGTCGCCGAGGAACGGCATCGAGCCGTGAGCGATCTCGCCCTTTGTCTCGATCTCGGCCCACCAGACGCCGCGATGCCCAAGGCAGATGCGGTCCTTGTTCAGCGGCTCCGGGATGATGACGTGGTCGACCTTCGGTTTTGAGAAATAGCCGAGCCTGGCCAGATGGGCGACGCCGCCGAAACCGCCGGATTCCTCATCCGCCGTGCCCGATATCTCGATGGCGCCGGGAAAATCCGGATAAGCTTCCATGAAGGCTTCGACCGCGATGACGGAGGCCGCCAGGCCGCCTTTCATGTCGCAGGCACCGCGGCCGTAGACCCTGCCGTCCTTCACCACGCCGGCAAAGGGATCGACGGTCCAGCCGTCGCCCGCTTCGACCACGTCGATATGTGAGTTGAAATGCACGCAGGGGCCGGGCGAGCGGCGGTCGAAGCGGGCGACCACGTTGACGCGCGGATAGCGGTCGCTGTCGCCTGGCGCGCCCTCGGCACGGATGAATTCGATTTCGAAGCCGAGTTTCTTCAGGTGCGCGCCCAGGAACTCGGCGCATGGCCGATAGGCCTCGCCTGGCGGATTGACGGTCGGGAAGCGGATCAGGTCCGCGGTCAGTGCGACCAGGTCGTCGACCCGGTCCTCGACCGCCTTGAAAAGTCGTTCACTCATTCGGTGGATTGAAGAAGGAACGCAGCACTTTTGCAAGCAAGCAGTCACCCATTGCCAGACGACGATCCGGGCATGGCCCAACGCGCTCTCCTAAACTCCAGAGGGTGCGTGTCGGCGCGGCAACTATGCCGGGAAAATCGTTCAAATTCGTCGCATTGGATTGGCGGAATCGTCAAGGAGTGTGTGGTATTTAACGCATCTGCCGGCAAAAAGATGGAAAAACCGCGCGAATGGCAGGGGGCAATCAAAGGGGTTTGATCGCATGAAAAGCTTCGTTCTCATGGCAACCGTGCTGGCAACCGCGTTGTTCGGCATGTCCATCGCAAGCCGGGCAGCCACGCTGGTCGCCAATATCGACGTCTCGACACAGACCATGACCGTTAGCAAATACGGGCAGGTGCTCTATCGCTGGAACGTGTCGACCGCGCGCAAGGGCTACTTCACGCCGCGCGGCAGCTACCGGCCGCAGTGGACGGCACGCATGTGGTATTCGCGCAAGTATGACAACTCGCCGATGCCCTATTCGGTGTTCTTCCACGGCGGCTACGCCATTCACGGTACCGGGGCGTTGAGAAATCTGGGGCGCCCGGCGTCGCATGGCTGCGTGCGCCTGCATCCGGCCAACGCCGCGACCTTCTATACGATGGTCAAGGAAGTCGGCTTCGGCAACACGCGGATCGTCGTCACCAACTGAGGCGCCGAAGAGGCAAACGCTCGTTGCGCAGGCGGCGATTGCCGACGCCGTTGCAGCAATGCCTCATATGACGGGAAAAACAAGCGTTTGCGCCATCAACCGCAGTGCTGAACCTGGCCTATGCAGTGCTGCAGGGGTAGAAACAAAGCGTCGATTTTGATCGTTTGGGGGCATCTGGATGCATCGCCTTTTTCTCAGCGCCGCGATTGCGGCAACGGCAACATCGGCTTTCGCTGCTGATGCACCGGTCGTTCTGGACCAGGAACTCGCACAGCCGCATATTTCCGGCTACGGTGAGATTTATCTTGGCGGCATCCATTTCTCGACGCCCGGGGACGACGCAAACGGCACGACCGCCGGTGGCGCGGCTCGGATCAACTTCCCGATAGACGCCCGCTGGAACATTCAGACCGACGCGGTGATTGATTCGCTGTGGGTGGAAGGAACCAACATTTATAGCTATGGCGGCGCCGTCCACGGCTACTGGCGCGATCCGAGTTCGTACGCTCTCGGCGGCTTTGCGACGATCAATGGATATGGCGGGGACGAGGGGATCGGCGACGCAGGCCTTTACACTTTCACCGTCGGTCCCGAGGCTCAGGCCTATTTCGGCAACGTGACACTCTACGGTCAGGCCTATTACGGGCAGTTGCGGGCCAGCGGCGAGTCCGAACATTTCGACAATTGGGGCGGCCGTGGCGTCGTGCGATATTTCGCGCAGGACGACCTTCGCTTCGATGGTGAACTCGGCTTCTCGCGGCTGTCCGGTTTTGGCGGACATTTCGATACTGTCACGGCGGCATTGCAGGCTACCTACCGATTCTCGGGGACACCTTGGTCGGTGTTTGGCCGCTACCAACTGGACCACCTGACCTTCTCGGAAGGTTCTGGAAGTGTGAACATCCACAAATATGTGATCGGTCTGCGGGCAAGCTTCGGTTCGGATACCTTGCTCTCCGAGGATCGCAACGGCGCCACCATGGATACGTTCCGGCCGAATTTTACCATCCCAGCTCCGCTTTGAGGGAAACCAATCCAGAGCCGCGGGGGCGCTTCCGCATGCGGAGCAGCGTCCCCGGTGGAGTTCTCTCACGGTAATTCGGCCGCTGATCCAGACGGAATGCGGCGCATTTTCCTAGAACCAGTTTCGAGAGTTTTATACAGGAGCAGCGACCCGCTCTACGTTGAGTAATCGGGGCGGAAAACCGCTCACGGTTTCGTGGAACTCTAGCCGAAATCTTTGGTCTGCCTTTGCCGCTTGCGACGGCGGCCGCTGATCTCCCAGCGCTTGTGGAACCACATCCACTGTCCAGGGTCTTCACGCACCCAGCGCTCGACCACATCGGTGAGAAGCTGGGTCGTGGCATCGACGTCGACGCTACCGTCCTCGGTACGCGGCAAGGCCAGCTTGTCCTCGATCTCCAGACGAAAGCGGTTGCCCGGCAGCCTGACGCAGCGGGCGGGATAGACATCGCAGTCATAGTGGCGGGCCAGCATGCCAAGCATCGGGTTGGTTTGGCACAGGCGGCCGAAGAAAGTCGTCTCCACGCCGCCCGAGAATTTCTGATCGACCAGCACGCCGATATTGCCGCCTTTCTCCAGGATTGCGGCAAGGGCGAAGGAGGCACCGGTGGAGGAGGGCAGCAGCGCGCCCATCGAGGAGCGGCGAGTCGAATGGATGTAGTCGGCGAGATAAGGGTTGTTCGGCGGGCGAAACAGCGCCGTGATGTTCATGCCGAACGTGGCCGCGGCCACCGGCAGAAGCTCGAAATTACCGAGATGGCCGGTGAAGAGGATGTGAGGCTTCTTCTCGCCGGCGATCTCGACGAAATGCTCGATGCCGCGAACCTCGACCCGGCCCGGCTTCGAAGCGTCCGGGTCGAAGTCGAACAATGCATCGAGGAAGATGTACTCGGCCGCGAGGCGAGCCATGTTGCCCCACATGTCGCGCGCGATGGCCTCGATCTCGGCG
The DNA here is from genome assembly GCF_029625685.1 of Mesorhizobium sp. WSM4976. Classification (NCBI taxonomy): domain Bacteria; kingdom Pseudomonadati; phylum Pseudomonadota; class Alphaproteobacteria; order Hyphomicrobiales; family Phyllobacteriaceae; genus Mesorhizobium; species Mesorhizobium sp. WSM4976. Next base: position 80,924 of record NZ_JARTVT010000015.1, on the reverse strand, counting down.
TCGGTCTTCTGCGGATATGCAAGGCGCAGATTGTTGACCGCGACGCGATGGCGCCCGACCAGCGGGCCAACCCGGCGGGCGGCGCGGTCGGCGAAGTTGAGCGCGCTGTCCGGCGGCAACAGGCGCAGCAGTGAGAGCAACACCATGGCAAGCCTGGCGACCAGCCAGTGCTCCATCTGGCGCACCCGTCGGCCGTAGCGGAACATGAAGTCCCGGCGGGCTTTCCTGAGCGCGTTGCCGACCATCCGCCTTTCCTGGAACTGCTTTAGGAAACGCGCAGGATGATCTTGCCGAAGACGTCGCGGCCTTCCATGCGCTTCAGCGCCGCATCGATGTCGTCGAAACGCACTTCGGTATCGATGACGGGGGCAACAAGACCGGCGGCCATCTTCTGCATGGCGTTGGCCATGTTCTCCATGCGGCAGCCGAAGGAACCGAGCAGCTTCAGCTGCTGCTGGAAAAGCTGCATCAAATTGACCTGCGTCGATACGCCGGAGGTCGAGCCGCAGGTGACGAGGCGGCCGCCGCGCTTCAAGGATAGCATCGAGCCGGCGAAAGTGTCGGCGCCGACATGCTCGAAGACGACGTCGACGCCTTTCTTCTTCGTCAGCTTGCGCACGACGCCTTCGAACCGGTCCTCCCGATAGTTGATGACGTGGTCGGCGCCGAGCGCCTTGGCCTTGTCGATCTTGTCGTTCGAGCCGACCGTCGTGATGACCGTGCAGCCCATCTTCTTGGCCAACTGGATGGCTGCGCTACCGATGCCGGAGCCGCCGGCATGGACGAGAATGGTCTCGCCGGGTTCCAGCTTCGCGTTGTCGAACAGCATGTGCTCGACTGTGCCGAAGGTCACGGGCGCGACCGCCGCGCCGATCTCGGTGACGCCGGGCGGAGCGGGCACCAGCAGGCGCGCCGGCAGGTTGATCTTTTCCTGAGCGAAGCCGTCGAGATGGAAGCCGTGGACGCCGGAAACATGCTCGCAGAGATTGTCACGGCCTTCGCGGCAGGCGCGGCACAGCCCGCAGGTGCGCGCACCATAGATCGAGACCAATTGTCCTGGCAGGAGGGTGGAGACGCCGGGGCCGACCGCTTCGACCTCGCCGGCGGCCTCGGCGCCGACGACCAGCGGCAGCTTGCGCTTGGCGAAAGCCATGCCGCGCCAGCCCCAGACATCGATATGGTTGAGCGCTACCGCCTTGATGCGTAACGTCACTTCGCCCAGCGAAGGCGGCGGGGGAGGCGGCAGGTCCACCGTTTCGAGACGGCGGTCCTCGATAAGTTGCAATGCGCGCATAGGGCCTGTCAGTTCGGTTCTAAAGCGTGTTGCGCTTTAGGTTCTTTGTTGTGCATGTCGTTGTCGCAAAACCGATTTCACTTTTGCGCGACTTGCATTGGCGGAACAACGCCCGCTTAGACCGGTTCCCGCGCCATGACAAGGCAGGTGTTCTGGCCGCCGAAGCCGAAGGAGTTCGACAAAACTGTGCGGACCTCGGCGTTGCGCTTCTTGTTCGGCACGACGTCGAGCACAATAGCCGGATCGGGATTGTCGTAGTTGATGGTCGGTGGGATGACGCTTTCGCGCATAGTCATCAACGAGAAGGCGGCCTCCACGGCGCCGGCGGCCGACAGCGTGTGGCCGATCATCGACTTGTTCGACGAGACCGGCATCGAGCCGATACGCTCCCCGAACACCGTGGACAGCGACAGATGCTCCATCTTGTCGTTCTCCGGCGTCGAGGTGCCGTGTGCGTTGACATACTCGATCTCGTCCTCGCTCATGCCCGCATCGGCGAGGGCGGCGCGCACCGCCGCGATCGCCGGTGAAGCATCGGGCTTGGAGCGGGTGCGGTGGAAATCGTCGGCCTTTTCGCCGCAGCCGCTCATGATGCCGAGGATCGTCGCGCCGCGGGCCAGAGCGGCTTCCAGCGATTCCAGCACCAGCGCGCCGGATCCTTCGGCCAGCACGAAGCCATCGCGATCCTTGGAAAAAGGCTTTGAGGCCTTTTCAGGGATGTCGTTGTGGGTGGAGAGGGCAGAAAGCAGCGAAAAGCGGATCAGCGCCTCGGCTGTCGCCGAGCCGTCGGCGCCGATCGACAGCGCCTTGTCGCATTCGCCGCGCCGGATCGCCTCGACGCCGAGCTGGATGGCGGTAGCGCCTGAAGCGCATGCGGTCGAGAGCGTTATCGGCAGGCCGCGCGTGCCGAAGCGATCGGCCAGACGGTCGGCGATCGAGCCGAATTGGGTGGTTTCGAAGATGTCGAGCTCCTTCAGCGCGCGGGCGACGCGCAGCAATCTCTCGGAACCGCCATCCTTCTTGTCGGAATTGTAGAGCGAGAAGCGGTCGGCCCAGTCGAGCTCAACCGGCGGCGAGGCGAGGAACAGCGGGCCGCCGAAATCGCCGGAATCGAGACCCGCTTCCGAGACGGCCTCCTGGGCAGCCGTCTCGGCCAGTTCGTAAGTGAGGTGGCTGGCGCCTTTGGAGCTCGACGGCAGGAAGTCGACCATGCCGGAAATGCGGGTGTTGAGGTGATCGACCGGAAAGCGGGTGATCGGATGGATACCGGATTTGCCGGACGTCAGCGCCGCCCAGTTGTCGGTCTTGCCAACGCCCAGCGACGTCACGACGCCGATGCCGGTGACGGCCACAACCGGCCTGCCCATGTGGTCTTTGAGATTGGCCATGTTTTGTCCTGACAGCCTCGATCGTACCTCAGGCCGCTTTGATCAGCCCCATGCCCTCGAATTGGTGATAGCCGATCGCCGTTGCAAGGACTGTCTTCGGCGCACCGTCAAAGGGCTTCTCGGCTGCGGCGTCGAAAACGGGGTAACCGGCCTTGCGGTCGATCGCCATGGCCGCGAGGGCCACGGCGAAGGGGAACTGCGCCTCCTTCATATGGCCTGTCAGCGTCGAGAAGCCGCGCACGGCGAGCGCCGGATTGGTGTCGAGCACCGCTTTTTCCGCGGCGGTGGCTGCATGCGCGCCCGAAGCGCCGGATATCGTCAGCAGTTCGCCGGCGGGCAATTCGGCCTGCTTCAGCAGGGTCGCGATCTCTGCATCCAACTCGCCCAGGCGGCGCCTGGCGCGGCCGGACACGATGGGACCGAGCTCGGCATAAATCCTTCGGCCGCGGCTTTTCGCGTGCTCGCGCTGCTCCAGCACCAGGAAAGCGCCGCCCGAACCGGTGACCACGCCGCCGCCCTCGGAGCCCTGCCGCTGCCAGACCGGCTTCCATGGACCGCGATGCAGATAGCCGGCAAGCTCATAGCCGAGCAGCATGTCGGAATGCTCGGTCTGGAACGCGCCGCCGACCAAAACATGGGTCGATTGCCCGGAGCGGATGCGCGCCGCAGCCGTCTCGACGGCCGAGACACCCGCGCCTTCCTCGCCCATGAATGTGCGGGACGAACCGGTGACCTTGTGGACGATCGAGATGTTGCCGGCGAGGAGGTTGGAAAGCTGGGCGAGGAACAAGGTCGGCCGCAATTCCGTGGTCAACTTCTCGTTGAGCAGCACGTCGCGGTCGTTGCGGCTTTCGGAAGCCGCAAGGATGGCGGCATCGACGGCCTCGTCGCGCTCGCCGCCGCCGGCCGCCACGACCATGTCCATGGTCGTGGAAAGCTCGTCATTGCCCTTGATTCCCGCATCGTCCAGCGCGAGGCCGGCGGCATAGGTGCCGAGGCGCTGCCAGGTTTCCATCTGCCGCTGGTCGCCGCGCTTGGCGATCTGCAGGTTCCAGTCGATCTCGGGCAGGGGATGAATGGTGTAGGGGGCGAAACGCTCTGCATCGAGCACCGGCTGGAACCCAGGCTGCGTAAGCTTTCGCCAATGGGCATCCGGACCTTCTCCCAGCGAGGAGACAAGGCCTATGCCGGTGATGACAACGTCGTGAGAATTCATGGGCGGCTGTTGTGGGTCAGGCGGGAGAGCGCGTCAAGTTCCGCGCCCTGCATCTCAGGCGCTCTTGGCGGCGACCAGCGCGTCGATCTTGGCGCACAGGTTCTTCATGACGAAATAGTCGTCGGTCGAGGCCTTGCCGTCATTGACCTCCTGCGTCCACTTCTCCAGCGGCACCTTGATGCCGAATTCCTTGTCGATGGCAAAGACGATGTCGAGGAAATCGAGGCTGTCGATGCCGAGATCGTCGATCGTGTGGCTCTCGGGCGTGATGGTGTCGATATCGATTTCGCTGGTGTCGGCAATGATCTTGGCGACTTTCTCGAACGTGGTGGACAAGGGCTCTTCCTTCGGTTGCGGGCGGAATCTGTCCGCATCTTGCTTGGGCGCTGTCTAATCGGTTTTTCCCGGCAGGAAAAGGCCTGATGCGCCCGGGGCAGATGGGGTGCCGGCTTCGGGAACGCAATTCAAAAGCGGTACGCGGGTCTTCCTGAAACGTGTTCGCGATCACCGCCGGTGGCATTTCTGCAACAAATGCGCCTTAAAAATAGATAAGCGGCCGTCAGAAAGTGACGCGGCCGAGCACCTTGAGGCCGTCGCCGTCCGGCGCCACGACCACGGCCTCGCCCTCGCGCGGCGCTACCCCGGTCAGCGCCTCGATGTCTTCGAGATGCGTGACCAGCACCAGATTGTCCGAACCGGAATAGCCGCGGATCTCCTTCATGATTGCCGCCATCTGGGCGGCTTTCTGAGCCGGGTCGGTCTTGAGCAGGTCGAGTGGCGCGAAAGGCTGCGGTTCGGATTCGAAGGCGATACGGGCCGTGTCGAGGCAGCGGCAGTAGCGGCTGGAGAGGACATGGTCGATCGGCGCCGCGCGCGCCGCGAACAGCGCGCCGATGCGGCTTGCCTGCTGCTTGCCGCGCTCGGACAGGTTGAGCTGGGTCGCGCAATTGCCGATGTCGAAATTGGCCGGGTCCGTCGCTCCGGTGACGAAGGCGTGGCGAAGCAGCACGACATGGCCGCCGTCTCGCAGCAGCGCCCAGCCGGCATCGGTCGCGTAGGCAAGGCTCGGAACAGCCAGAAGAAAAAGCGCCAGAACAAGTCGCAGCATCGGAAGTCCTATGGCGGCGGCCCGGCCGGGCCGTGATTGGCATATAGGGACCGCAAAGCCGTCCGGAAAACAAGCAGAGGCGCCGGAGATCGGCGCGCCGCGCCAATTGCACCGCGGTCGTGGCTCGCCTATCACGGGAAAAATGTCTCCGCCCGCAAAATGACTCCGCTCACCGAAACCGTCCTCTTCGTCTTCAGCCTTGTGGCGCTCGGTTATCTGGCCGGGCTTACCGGCTATCTGAGGCCGGCGAGCGGGGAGGGAATTTCCGAATTCGCCGTCAACGTGGCGATGCCGCTGCTGCTCTTCCAGACCATGGTCAAGTCGGACTTCCACGGCGTCACGCCATGGTCGCTGTGGGGCGCCTATTTTGCAGCCGTCGCCATTACCTGGGCCGCGGGCCATCTGGTGATCACGCGCATCTTCGGCCGTGACGCCCGCGCCGGCATAGTTGGTGGCGTGTCCTCGGCCTATTCCAATGTCGTGCTGCTCGGCGCGCCCTTTATCCTTGGCGTGTTCGGCGCCAGCGGCTTCGAGGTGCTGTCGCTGCTGGTCTCGGTCCATCTGCCGATCATGATGATGGCCTCGATCGTGCTGTTCGAGATGTTCGGGCGCGGCAGCGGCGAGACGGTCCATCCGCTGCGTGTCGTCAAAAGCTTCCTCAGGCGCCTGTTCATCAATCCGCTGATCATCGGCATCCTGGCGGGGCTTGGCTGGCGCCTTACGGGCGTGCCGCTGCCGGACCTCGTCGAGCGGCTGGTCGATACGCTTGCCGACACGGCCGGCCCGGTGGCGCTGTTCGCCATGGGGCTCAGCCTGCGCCACTTCGGCATCTCCGGCAATATCAGGCCGGCGCTGGCGCTGTCGGGGCTGAAGCTGTTCCTGATGCCGGCGCTGGTGCTGGCCTTCGTGTGGCTGCTCGGCCTGCCGCCACTGACCTCCAAGGTCGCGGTGGTGGTTGCGGCACTGCCTTCGGGCATCAACTCCTACCTGATCGCCGTCCAGTTCAACACCGGCCAGGCGCTGGCCTCGAACCAGATGACCCTTGCCACGGCAAGCGCGGTGTTGACCACGTCGTTCTGGCTGACGGTGGTCGTGCATATTTTCGGATAAGCGTCAGCAAGCCGATACGCGGCTCGCCTTTGCTGGCCCAACCCCTATATGCCATCTTGTGATTGCTTGCCTGCCTTTCCCTAGGTAAGAGCAATGCGCCGGCGTGCGGCTCTTGAAGCACGCTTCAACGGATATCCAGAAAAACGGCCCGATCAGCGCGCCGAACGGAGGCTAGACCATGCTTCAGAAAACCAGCCATTTCATGCGCCAGGCCAATCTCATCAATGGTGAATGGGTGCAGGCCGACAGCGGCCAGACCATCGACGTCAACAATCCGGCGACGGGCCTCAAGATCGGCACCGTGCCGAAGGCCGGCAAGGCCGAGACCCGCCGCGCCATCGAGGCTGCCGAGGAAGCCTTCAAGAGCTGGCGCAAGACCACTGCGCTCGAGCGCTCGAAGCTGCTGCGCAAGCTGCATGACGCGATGATGGACAATCAGGACGTGCTGGCCGAGCTGCTGACGATCGAGCAGGGCAAGTCGCTCACCGAATCCAAGGGCGAGATCGGCTCGTCCGCGGCCTACATCCTTTGGTTCGCCGAGGAAGGCCGCCGCGTCTATGGCGACATCGTGCCCTCGCCGTGGGGCGACCGCCGCATCCTGGTAACCAAGGAGCCGGTCGGCGTCATCGCCGCAATCACGCCTTGGAACTTTCCGTCCTCGATGCTGGCCCGCAAGATTGGCCCGGCCCTGGCCGCCGGCTGCACCGCGGTGGTGAAGCCCGCTTCGCAGACGCCTTATTCAGGCCTCGCCTGGGGCGCGCTGGTCGAGGAAGTCGGCTTTCCTAAAGGCGTCGTCAACGTCGTCACCGGCTCGGCCGGCGACATCGGCGACGAGCTCTGCACCAACCCGCTGGTCAAGAAGATCACCTTCACCGGCTCGACCGAGATCGGAAAGCTGCTGATCCAGAAGTCGGCCTCGACGGTTAAGAAGGTGTCGATGGAACTCGGCGGCAACGCGCCGTTCCTGGTCTTCGACGACGCCGATGTCGACCGCGCGGTGGCTGGCGCCATCACTGCGAAATACCGCAATTCCGGCCAGACCTGCGTGTGCACTAACCGCTTCCTCGTCCAAGCCGGCATCTATGACCAGTTCGTCGAGAAGTTGGCCGCCGCCAGCAACAACCTCAAGGTCGGCTCGGGCCTCGAGGAAGGTGTCCAGCAGGGACCGCTAATCGACGAGAGGGCGGTCGAAAAGGTCGAGGAATTCATCGCCGACGCAACGTCGAAGGGCGGCAAGGTCGTCGCCGGCGGCCAGCGCCATGCGCTGGGCGGCTCGTTCTTCCAGCCGACGGTGATCTCAGGCGCCACACCGAACATGCGCTTCATGAAAGAAGAGATCTTTGGGCCGATCGCGCCAGTGTTCAAGTTCGAGACCGAGGAAGAGGCGGTAGCCTTGGCCAATGACACCGAGTTCGGCCTCGCCGCTTATTTCTACACCGGCAATCTCGGCCGCGCCTTCAGGGTCATGGAAGGCCTGAAATACGGCATGGTCGGCGTCAATGAAGGCCTGATCACCACGCCGGAGGCGCCCTTCGGCGGCGTCAAGGAATCGGGTCTCGGCCGCGAAGGCGGGCATCAAGGTATCGAGGACTATCTCGACACCAAATATGCCTGCTTCGGCGGCCTGGGGCTCTGATCCTGATCCCTTGAAAAGGGCAGGCGTTTAGCCTGCCCTTGCCGGATGATACGCGGCCGGCCTAAATCCACGAAGCGGAAACGACATTTCGGGCATGGCGATGAAGGACGGCGAGGTCTTCGGCACGACGCAGGCGGGCGAGGCCGTACGCCGGTTCACGATCCGGGGCGGCGGCTTGACCGCCAACATCATTGGACTGGGCGCAATCGTCCAGGATCTTCGGCTGAACGGCCACGACGCGCCGCTGGTGCTGGGCTACGACCGCTTCGAACCCTACGAGACCGACCGCGCCTTCTTCGGCGCCGTGGTCGGCCGCTTCGCCAATCGCATTGGCGGCGGCCGCTTCACCATTGCCGGCCAGCGCTACCAGACCGAGCGGAATTTTCTCGGCAAGCATACGCTGCATGGCGGTTCGGAAGGCTTTTTCCACCGGCCATGGACCGTCTCGCTGCATGGCCGCGATTTCGTGACGTTGACACTGCATGATCCGGACGGCGCGATGGGTTTTCCCGGCGCGCTCGACGTCACCTGTACCTACCGGCTGAAGATCCCCGGCACGCTCAGTATGGAACTGACCGCGACTTGCGAGGAGCCGACGCTCTGCAATCTGGCGCAGCACTCCTATTTCAATCTCGACGATGGCGGCGCCGGCGACATCCTCGACCACCGACTGATGCTCAACGCCGGCGCCTACACGCCCGTCGATGACGAGATGATCCCGACCGGCGCGGTGAAGCCAGTCGACGGCACGCCTTTCGATTTCCGGCAGGCGCGGGCGCTGCGCATGGAAATGGAAGGCGAGCAGCTTCGCTACGATTTGAATTACTGCCTCGCCTCCAGCCGTGGACCGCTACACCAGGCTGCCTGGGTGCAAGGCGCCAGTTCCGGCGTAGAGATGGAAGTCTGGACCACTGAGCCTGGACTGCAGCTCTATAGCGGCCAATTCGTCGCGCCGACATCGGCGGGGCTCGATGGCCGCCGCTACAAGGCGTTTTCAGGCCTCTGCCTCGAAGCGCAGACCTGGCCGGACGCGCCGAACCGGCCCTATTTCCCGCAGGCCACGCTGTGGCCGGGGCAGATCTACCATCAGGTCACGGAATATCGGTTCCGGCTGCCTTAAGGTTCGACGATATTGAAGTGATGTGTGTGCTTCTGTATCGCTTAACTGTCGAACGCAGCCCTTAACGTCTCGAACGGCGCCAGCGCGCCGCGAACCTGCACGACCGCGGCAGCCACTTTATGCGCGCGGTGAGCGGCGGCGTCGGGCGCATGGCCGGCAATGCGCGCGGCGAGATAGCCGCCGTTGAAGGAATCGCCGGCGCCCGTGGTGTCGACAGGGGCGGCCACATGTACCGCGTCAACGGATTGGGAAACGCCGTTGAGCGCGATCAAGGCCGGCTGCTCGCCGTTCTTGACCACGATCTCGCCGGTCAGCTTGCCAAGGCGTTCCACGGTCGCCTGCGGTGTCGGATCCCCGAACAGCATCTGCTCGTCCGGGAAGGTCGGCAGCGCGATGTCGGCCACAGCAAGCGCCTCCAGGATAGCGGCCTGCGCTGCCTCGCTGCTCTGCCATAGACGCGGCCGGTAATTCGGGTCGAAGGCGATAAGCGAGCCCGCCGCGCGGGCTTCAACTATGGCCGCCAGCAAAGTTTTCCGCGCGACCTCGTCCAGAATTGCCAGGGTGATTCCGGAAAAATAGACAAGTGCCTGGTTTTCAAGGCTTTTCGCCAAGGCTGCCGGATCGGAGGCGAGCTGGCGCGCTGCTGCGTCGCTTCGCCAGTAGGTGAAGGCGCGTTCGGCTCCCGTAAGCGTGATGGCGTAGAGGCCGGGGCGCGCGCCGGCAATGACCGGGCTGTTGCCTATACCGATGCCGTTCCGGCCGAAGAAGGCGATCTGGTCGTGTGAAAAAGGGTCGTCGCCGAAGGCCGAGACATAAGTCGCGGGGCGCTCCGGGCTCAAGGCGTGCAATGCCCACAGCGTGTTGAAGGTGTCGCCGGCAAAGCCCATGCGCCAGCTGTCGCCGGTCTGTCCCGACAATTCGATCATGCACTCGCCGATCGACGCGATACCATTGGCGGCCATATAGACTTATCCTTCTTAAGGTCTTGTTGCTGTAGCTTTTTGCGGCCGGTAGCGCCATGCTTGGCTGTCGGCGAATTTTGCGCCAGAAGCGATTTCCCACAGGCAGGGCGGGACGTGAGGAGCGGCCCGCGACGTTAGCAGCCGAAGAGGAAACGGGTTTGGCATCGATATGGCGTTACATCCTTGCGGGTCTCGGCCTCGCCGCTTTGCTGCTCGGCATCGTGGCCGCCGTCTATCTGACGCTGCCGCCTTCGGCGTCCGGTCCAGACCTGTCGCGCTCCAAGAAGACGGCGAACGGGCTGTTTGTCGCGAGCTTCGAGCCGGAGCACGGCGTCGTCCGGCAGGGCGAACTGCAGTCCTGGCTGCTGACGTTGAAGACCGCCGCCGGCGCGCCGGTGGAGGGCGCCGCCATCACGGTTTCCGGCGGCATGCCGCAGCACGATCATGGCCTGCCGACCAGCCCGCAGGCGACCGATTATCTGGGCGAGGGACGCTACCGTATCGACGGTGTGAAGTTCACGATGAGCGGCTGGTGGCAGCTCCATTTCGGCATCTCGGCAGCGGCGGGTTCCGATTCCGTAGTCTTCAACATCGTATTGTGAGCGGGCGATGAGTCGTCTAAGGAGTGTCGCGTGCCTGCTGGCTTTGGCCAATCTCGCCTTGCTGGGCGGCTGCGGCGAACCGCAGTTCAGCGACGCCGAGAAGAAGACCATTGCGTCTTTGGCGCTGAACACGCTGCCGTCACTGAAATCCGACACAACGAACCAGTATGCCGATGCGCCGGCGGCTGCCGCGCTCGGCTCGACGCTGTTCTTCGATGTCGGCATGAGCCGCGATGGCACCGTGTCCTGCTCGACCTGTCACAAGATCGACCGCCAGTTCCAGGATGACCTGCCGCAGGCGGTCGGTGTGAGCCACACCAACCGCCGCACCATGCCGCTGGCGGGCGTGGCGCGCAATCCGTGGTTTTTTTGGGACGGCAGGCGCGACAGCCTGTGGGCGCAGGCGCTGACGCCGCTTGAAAACCCGCTGGAACAGGCCGGCAACCGGGCCGCTTTCGCGCATTACATCAAGAAGCGGTTCGGCGAGCGCTATGAGCGCATTTTTGGGCCGCTGCCGGACCTTTCGGCCGTGCCGGCCAGTGCCAGTCCGCTCGGCACCGATGCAGAGAAAGCGGTGTGGAATGGGATGACCGCCGCTCAGCAAGACGACGTCAACCGCGTCTTTGCCAATATCGGCAAGGCCATCGCCGCCTTCGAGCGATCAATCGAACCTCAGCAGACGCGCTTCGACCGTTTCGCCATCGATCTCGCGACCGGTGCGGCGGCGCAAGGCGACGCCGTGTTTTCGCCGGAAGAAATCCTTGGGCTGAAACTGTTCATCGGCAAGGCCAATTGCGTGAGCTGCCACAATGGTCCGCGCTTCACCGACAACGCCTTCCACAACACCGGCGTGCCGCCGGTCGACGGCCTGCCGCCGGACCGCGGGCGAGTCGATGCGGTGGCGCAAGTTCAGGCCGACCCGTTCAACTGCCTCGGCAAATTCCGCGACGGCGACGAGAGCGCCTGCCGCGAGTTGCGGTTCATGGTCAAGGACGGTCCGCAAATCACGCGCGCCTACAAGACGCCGTCGCTCAGGGGCGCGGCGGATCGCCCGCCCTACATGCATGCCGGCCAGTTCTCCACGCTCGACGAGGTCGTGGCGCATTATTCGAAGGCGCCGCCCAGCGTTGAAGGCGTATCGGAAGTGCACCCGCTCGACCTGTCCGATCGCGAGCGCGCGGCGCTGGTGGCGTTCTTGAAGACGCTGTCCGACTGACTACCTGTCCTTGACTGTCTCCATGGCCACGAAGGTAGACGTCTGGGCGACATGGGGCAGTGCCGAGATGCGCTCGCCGAGCACACGGCGATAGGCGGCGATGTCGGTGGTGCGGACCTTCAACAGATAGTCGAAGCTCGACGCCATCATGTGGCATTGCTCGATCTCCGGCACGCCCTGCACCGCGCGGTTGAAGGCATCGAGCGCCGCCGAACGGGTGTCGGACAATTTCACCTGGACGAAGGCGACATGGCCTTCGCCCATGCGTTCGCGATCGATGATGGCGCGGTAGCCTCTGATATAGCCGTCCTTCTCCAGCCGCTTCACGCGCGCCTGCACCGGCGTCTTCGACAGGCCGACCCGGCCGGCTAGTTCCGACATGGAAAGCCGGCCGTCGCGCCCAAGCGCTGACAGGATGTTGCGGTCAATGCGGTCCAATTGGTCTTCAAACATAGATTCAGCAGTCATAAAGATACGAATGGTGGCTAAATGATAGTCCAGTTGACCTATCTTGTCGATTTCTTTGGACCGACTGAAATTGGCAGCTGTGCTAGCTTGCGCCATTCGGTCCGGCGACCGCCTGACCGTTCGCTCACGCTCGCTTTCATGGACCCAACATGCCGCTCGACGCCATCCGCCAGCAGATCCGCGCCAATTATTTGCCCGACGAAGACGAGGCGGTGAAGCGCCTGTCAGCGGCGGCGGGCTTGTCAGCCGGGGAGCGCAAGGCGATCTCGGCCCGCGCGGCCGATCTGGTGCGCTCGGTGCGCGGCTCGACCGACCCCAGGCTGATGGAGGTCTTCCTCTCGGCCTACGGCCTGTCGACCAAGGAAGGCGTGGCGCTGATGTGCCTAGCTGAAGCGCTTCTGCGCGTGCCCGACACCGAGACGATGGACGATTTGATCGCCGACAAGATCGCGCCGCATGACTGGTCGGCGCATTCGGGCGGTTCCAGCTCGATCTTCGTCAACGCCTCGACCTGGGCGCTGATGCTGACCGGCCGCGTGCTCGACGAAGGCGAGGGCGGCATCGAAGGCACGCTGCGCGCCATGGTGCGCCGGCTGGGCGAGCCGGTGATCCGCAAGGCGGTCGCAGCGGCGATGCGCGAGATGGGCGAGCAGTTCGTGCTCGGGCGCACCATCGCCGAGGCCGTCAAGCGCGGCCGGCCGATGACGCAGAAGGGCTATCTCTATTCCTTCGACATGCTGGGCGAGGCGGCTCGCACGGAAGCCGACGCGCTGCGCTACCACCGCGCCTATGCGGATGCGATCTCATCGCTCGATGCCGGGTCGAACGGCCCCGACATTCGCTACAATCATGGCATTTCGGTCAAGCTTTCGGCGCTGCATCCGCGCTATGAGGTGGCGCAGCGCGAGACCATGCTGCCGGTGATGGCCGAGCGGCTTCTGTCGCTGGCACTTGCCGCCCGGCATTCGCGCATGGGACTCAATATCGACGCCGAGGAGGCGGACCGGCTCGACCTGTCGCTCGACGTCATCGAACGCGTGCTGGCCGAGCCGGACCTTGCCGGCTGGGAGGGTTTCGGCGTCGTCGTCCAGGCCTATGGCCCGCGTGCGGCTTTCGCCATCGACTGGCTCTATGCGCTGGCGAAGAAATACGACCGCAGGATCATGGTGCGGCTGGTGAAGGGCGCCTATTGGGACACCGAGATCAAGCGGGCGCAGACGCTTGGCCTGTCCGGCTATCCGGTCTTCACCCGCAAGGCAAACACCGACGTCTCCTACATGGCCTGCGCGAAAAAGCTTTTGTCGATGACCGACCGCATCTATCCGCAATTCGCCACGCATAACGCGCACACGGTTGCAGCGATCCTGTCGATGGCGAAGGACCGCGAGAGCTTCGAGTTCCAGCGCCTGCACGGCATGGGCGAGGCGCTGCACGAGACGGTGCGGCAGGTCGAAGGCACGCGCTGCCGCATCTATGCGCCAGTCGGCGCGCATTCCGATCTGCTTGCGTATCTTGTGCGGCGTTTGCTGGAAAACGGCGCCAATTCCTCCTTCGTCCACCAGTTGACGGACGAGGAAGTCGAGCCTGAGGAGATCGCGCGCGACCCGCTTGCGACCGTCGAGACGCAGGGCCCTGCCGCCAATCCGGCGATCGCGCGCCCGGCCGCGATCTTCGGCGCTGGGCGCCGCAACTCGAAAGGCTTCGACATCACCGATCCGGTGATGCTTGCGGCAATCGACAAGGCGAGGGCCGAATTCGCCGGAGCGGACCGCTGGCACGCCAAGCCGGTCACACGAGCCGCCGGCTACGGCAAGCAGCGGCGGATCGTGAATCCTGCCAAGCCCGACGAGATCGTCGGCACCGTCCATGAGGCGGCGGCCAAGCAGGTGGCGACCGCCGTGCGTATCGCCGTCGACGCTCAGCCTGCCTGGGCGAAGCGTCCGGTTTCCGATCGCGCCGCGATCCTCAACCGCGCCGCCGACCTCTACGAGGCCAATGCGGCCGAGTTCTTCGCTCTCGCCATCCGCGAGGCCGGCAAGTCGCTGGCCGATGGCATCGCAGAAGTGCGCGAGGCGGTCGACTTCCTGCGTTATTACGCGGCCGAGGCGGCCAATGCCGAGGCGGGCACCGAAGCGCGCGGCGCGATCGCCTGCATCTCGCCGTGGAATTTCCCGCTGGCGATCTTCACCGGCCAGATCGCGGCAGCTTTGGTCACCGGCAATTCGGTCATCGCCAAGCCGGCGGAGCAGACGCCGCTCATCGCCTTCCGCGCCGTCGAGATGCTGCGCGAGGCCGGCGTTCCGGAGGATGTCATCCAGCTCCTGCCGGGCGACGGCCCCACGGTCGGCGCGCCGCTGACCGCCGATCCGCGCATCGCCGGCGTTTGCTTCACCGGCTCGACCGAGGTGGCCAAGCTGATCGAGAAGCAATTGGCCGAGACTGCGGCGCCCGACGCCATGCTGATCGCCGAGACCGGCGGCTTGAATGCGATGATCGTCGATTCCACCGCGCTGCCCGAACAGGCCGTGCGCGATATCCTCGCATCCGCCTTCCAGAGCGCAGGCCAGCGCTGCTCGGCGCTGCGGGTGCTCTACGTGCAGAAGGACGTCGAGAAGAAGATGCTGGAGATGCTGAAGGGCGCGATGGAAGCGCTCAACGTCGGCAATCCCTGGGCCATCTCGACCGATGTCGGCCCGGTCATCGACGACGAGGCGCAAGCTTCGATCAGCGATTACTGCAAGAAGAAAGGGCTGGAAGGCCGGCTGATCGCGAAATTGGAAGCGCCGGCAACCGGCCGTTTCGTCGCGCCGCACGTGTTCCGCGTCAAGGGCATCGAGGAGATGGAGCGGGAGGTGTTCGGCCCGGTGCTGCATGTCGCGACCTTCGACGCCGACGAGATCGACGCGGTGATCGCCGCCATCAACCGCAAGGGTTATGGCCTGACCTTCGGCCTGCACACGCGCATCGAGGGCCGCGTCCAGCATTTCGTCGACGGCATCCATGCCGGCAACATCTATGTCAACCGCAACCAGATCGGCGCCGTCGTCGGTTCGCAGCCCTTCGGCGGCGAGGGGCTGTCAGGCACCGGGCCGAAGGCCGGCGGGCCGCATTATCTGCGCCGCTTCCGCAAGGGGGCAGAGGCCGGCACCGAGGTTGGCGAGGGCCACAAGGTGACCGCGACCGAACTCGCCGACAATCTGCCGGACCCGGCGCTGGGGGACTGGTCGACGCGGCCGGACCGCGTGGCGATCCTGAGGAAGCATCTGCGCGGTAAGGGCGCGGCGGCAATTGCCGCCTCCGCCAGCCTCGATTTCGGCCAGGTCGACCTGCCGGGACCGACCGGCGAAGCCAACACTCTGTCGCTGGCGCCGCGCGGCCGGGTGCTGTGCCTCGGTCCGGATGCCGAGACGCTGCTTGCTCAGACGATCCAGGCGCTTGCGGCCGGCAATGCGGTGCTTGCCGTGGCGCCGGGCGCGCCGGCGGCACTCTCGGCGCTAACCGGCAAGGGCCTGCCGCTGGCCGCGATCGACGGCCGGCCCGATCCGGTCGAAGCGCGTTCGCTGCGGGTCGATGTGGTCGCCTTCTCGGGCGCGCCGGAGGCGGCGCGCGTCGTGCGCAAGGTGATTGCTGAACGCGCCGGGCCGATCGTGCCGTTGGTCAGCGAGGTGCTCAATCCAGCGGCCTATGCGCATGAGCGCGCGGTCTGTGTCGACACGACGGCAGCCGGTGGGAACGCCAGCCTGCTGGCGGCTGCATAACAGGTAGCAAGGCTAGAAGCGACCGTCGCGAACCGGCGACGGTCAGGCGCCTTCGACGACCGAAAAGCCCTCGAACTGCGGATGACCGAGATAATGCACCTTCGAGCCGCCGGCGTTGCGGTGGGCGGCTCGGAAGTTCTCCGACTTCGTCCAGGCGACGAAGTCCTCCTGGCTTGCCCAGACCGTGTGCGAGGCAAACAGCGTATAGCCCTCGGTCTCGTTGACCGGGCCGCGCAACAGGTGGAATTCCTTGAAGCCTTTCATTTCGGAGAGGCTGGAATCGCGGTTCTTCCAGACGTCCTCGAAGGCTTCTTCCGAGCCGTTCTGGACCTTGAAGCGGTTCATGGCGATGTACATTGGCTTCCTTTCGAAACAGACGAATTATGAGGTTTGACGAGGGTGCCTGGTGCAGGCCTCTATCTTTGTTTGCAAATGATCTTCTCCGAAAACCGGCTCCCACTTTTTGCGACGCTGACCTTCGGTTCGGGATCATTTTCAGAACGGGCCGACCCGCGCTCTGAATACCCAACTTGACCTTCCGGTCTCGGGCGGGATGGGAGGGAAGGGAGCTTGCTGGCGCACCAGCTTCAAAGCGAATTGATCGAGCTCGTCGGAGCCTGAACTTTCGGCGAGTTGCAGGTCGCCGATGCTGCCGTCGGCCAAGACGACAAACACCACCCTGGCATTGTTGCGGGCCTTCGCCTGGACCGATTTCGAAACGCGGCGGTTGGCGCGGGCAAGCTTCTTTTGAATTTCGCCGCTGTAACGGGATTCCAGGGCATTGCCGGTCGCGGTCTGTTTCCCGCCCTTGCTGGCAATCTTCGCGGTGTCTGCTTCATCGCCATCGGTTAATGCGCCAAGCGTCGCGCTCGGCTGTGGGGATCCGACTGTTGCGCTCGGCCTCGCGCTCGGGATCGGCGGCTGGGCAGCCTGGGCAGGAGGCGCTTCGGCGCTTGGCGCCTGGCTTGGGGACGCGGCCGGTTCGCTGCTCGTGGCGACGGTCTGATCGTCCGGGCGCGGCGAGTCCGCCGTTAGTATCTCAGGATCGGCGGTTGGTTGCTTGGCTGCTTCCTGCCCGGTCTCCCGCGTTGGCTGGTCCGTCGCGCGTTGAGGCACCTGCGTCGGCGGTGCTGGCTTGGCAGCCTCGGGTTCGGGCGGCCGCGGATCCGCAACCAGGGTGACATCCACCGCGCCGGAAGGCTGGTTGTCGAGGACGCTGCCGGCGACATCGGCACCCGACCGATCGGAGCCCTGCGCCTCGATCGCGTCGAGGGAGTCGAATGTTCCGGCGGGCGCGGTGAAAAACGCCACCGCGGCAGCTGCATGGAGCAAGCCGGAGACGACAATCGCCACCGGCCATTTGCGGTCTTGCGCCGACCGCCGATCCTGCGCGAGCGACTCGGCCGGCGGGATCGCCGGTTCACTGTCGGCGTCGGGGAGGGGGTCGATGTCCTGCATGGCTCGCGAGGAGACCTGCGGCAAGCGACCCGACATTGTCAAATCAAGATCGGTTGCCGCAAGCAGCACCAGGCCTATGCCGGCCGGGCTTGTGCAAAGGCGGTCCGTGGCGGCTCGAAGCCCACTGCTTGTCAACTCCAAAAGCGATGGCGGTCCTGGTCGAGGTCTTCAACGCGCGCATGCAGGCCGCGGGTTCGACGCCAACGCCGGCGCATCCGGTCGCGCTGTTGATCAGCACGCGGCTGAGCTTGCCGCAGTCGGCGCCGGCGAGGTCGAAGCGCGTGACCTTGGTCTTGCCTGCCGGCAGGTCCTTGAAATCAAGCACGGTGAGGCGGTCGACGATGCCGGCCTCGTTGAAGAGCGCGATCTCGAAAGCCGCCTTCGACGGGTCGGCGCCGAGCGCGCTGTTGACGACGAAGGTCAGCCTGCAGCCCTTTTCCGAAGGCTGCGCGGCCGTTGAGCTCGAGACTGAGGGCCGGCGCGGACTGGGCCCACGCCGGCACCATCGCAAGCGACATCGCGAACGTCGAGGTCAGCGGACGAAAGGATGCCATCAAGCGTTTCATGTCTCGCTCAGCCTCCGAAGCGCATGGTCGCCGCCAGCTTCAGCGTGACGCCGGGCTCGTAGAGGACGGCGGTCGTGCTTCCGTTGAGCGGGTTGGTGTATTTGACGTCGAACAGATTGTCGGCGCGGAAGTCGAGCTTGAGATTGTCCGTCGCCTGGTAGCTGGCGAAGGCATTGACCAGCGTGAAGTCCTTGGCCACCGGATTGCCCTTGGGCTTGCCGTTGTACTGCACCTCGCCGCCGACGGTCAGCTTGTCCTCAAGGAAGCGGAAGCCAAGCTGGCCGGTTGCCTGCGAGGATGGAATGGTGGCCAAGTCGGCGCGCTCGCCCTCGTAGGAAACGGTGTGGCCGTCGATGATGGACGCCGACAATCCGGCAAATCCCCAGCCGGCGTCGTAGACGCTTTCAAGTTCGAAGCCGTTGATCTTGGCCTTCGCGAAGTTCTGGTACTGGAAGCAGATCGGAATGCCGGGGCCGAACGGGCAGCCGCTCGCCGGGTCGAAGGGCGAAAGCGTCACGCCGTCGATATAGTCCTCGACATTGTTGTTGAAGTAGGCGGCCTTGAGCCGCAGCGCGTCGCCGGCCTCGACGATATCGTTCTGCTTGTAGTTGACGCCGAACTCGACCGTCTTGCCGGTCTCGGGCTTCAGGTTCGGATTGGGCAGGAACGGGAAGCTGACGCCGGCCGGATGGTTGCCGCTGATCAGCGTCTCGGTCAGAGACGGCGAGCGGTAGCCTTCGGCATAGGTGCCGTAGAATTGCAGGCCAGCCAGGCCGGCGCTTTCGAAGGGCGAGACGCCGACGGTGATGCGCGGCGACACCCGGTCGCCCGATGTTTCGTTCTTCGAATCCTTGAGGCTGTAATTGTCATAGCGCAGGCCGCCAATAACCTCGAGCCACTCCCAGGTCAGCTTGTCCTGGACGTAGGCCCCGGAGAGGTTTCGCTTGCCCGACGGCGTATAAAAACTGTCGCCGCCGGCGCTGCCGCCGGTATCGACATCGTCGCCAACCCAGTCACCGCCATAGGTCAGCTCATGCGCGACGCTCGCCGTCTCGAAGCGCGAGGTGTTCCAGATGTCGATGCCGGTCGTGCCGACATCGAAGGTCGACAGCGAACCGGCCGGCAGCACCACGGGCAGGCCGGTGGTCGGATCGAAGCGGTTCTGCGCGGTAAGCGTCGTCAGGTCGAGCAAGGTCTTGTTGTCGGAGGCGTTGATGTGGAGGTCGAGCCAGCTCCTGGCGTCGTCGGTGATGTTGTAGCGGGCGGTAAAAGTGTTCGACTTCAGATCGACGTCGTTGGCCGGCACGCCGCCGCTGGTCTCGGTCCAGCCGTCCTTGGAGCCGACCCAACCGAGCTTCAATTGGCTGTTTTCGGTCGGGCGTATGGTGGTCTTGAGCAGGCCGCTCAGCACGTCGAACCCGGTGCCGGCAACGGTGTCGCCGCCGCCGTTCTTGTAGTCGCCGTAGTCGCGGTAGACGATGTTGCCGAGCACATCCCAGCTGTCGTTGATCTTGTAGGCGCCGGTGGCGCTGCTGCTCCAGCCCTTGCCGTTGCTCTCATAGCGTCCGGTCAGCGAGCCGGCCCAGGTCTCTTCCGGCTTGAGGAAATCTGCGGCGTCCTTGGTGTCGAAGAAGACGACGCCGCCGATGGCGCCGGAACCGTAGGTGTTGGCGACGGGGCCACGGATGACATCGACCGCCTTGATGAGCTCGGGATCGACATAGAAGGTCGATTGCGTGCCGTGGTCCGAGCGCTGGAAATCCTGCCTGGCGCCGTCGACGATCACCGCGACGCGGCCGAAATCCTGCAGGCCGCGGATGTTGATGCTCGAAGAGACGCGCCGCGCGTCGGCCTGCACGGCGACGCCGGGCACGCCGAGCAGCATCTCGTTCGATGTCGTCGCCATGCGACGGTCGAGCTGCTCCTGATCGACATGGCTGGCGGAAGCCAGCGACTGGATGGCTGTCTCGCCGGTGCGGCTGATGACGAGGATCTTGTCGAGCAAGGTTCCTTCGGCCTCGGCCTTTTCATCAGCCTTCTTTTTCCGATCGGCCTGCTGGTTGGCTGCCGGCTGCGCGGTCTGTTGAGCTTTTGCGGTTGATAGGCTTAGCGTGATTGCCGCCGCTCCGGCCATCAATATGGAAATGCTGCTCGCCATCGATCGGAAGCCTGGACCCGCGTTCTTGCACGCCAGGCCCGTCCGTCCCCAAGTCACCAACCCCATGCCCCAACTCCAGATTTCAGGCTCGTAGCTGGCTGGCCAGGGGCTCGCTCGCATTTTTGATCATGTCCGGCGTCTTAAATGTTGACTCATTTAGTCCGGTAATGCAGTGACTAGTAAACATGACTATTCGAGTCAAGAATTTAATCGGCATTTTATGAAGCTTCGGCCGAGGTGGCCGTCACAGGAAGGGAACCGACCCGATGAACACGCACAATCCCAACGATTTCCGCTATCGCGTCCGCCGTCAGGACGACATGCAGATGCGTTACGAACGCGTGCCGCTGGCCGTGAGGACGCTCTCCAGCAACACGCTCTTCCAGGGCGAGCACGAGATCGGCATCGAGCATCATGGCGCGCTCTACCGCCTGAAGATCACCCGCCAGGGCAAGCTGATCCTCAACAAGTGACCGCCATCGGCGGGCGATAGACTAACATCAGGCACTACAGGTGAACGACATGGACCAGCGCGTTAAGCCGTCGCCGGAGGAAATCCGGCGGGCGCGAGAGGAAAATCCGAAAATGCGGGAGCGCGATCTCTCGGCACAATTGGGCATCTCGGAAGCGGAACTGGTCGCGGCCCAATGTGGCTTCGGCGCTGTCCGAGTCGAGCCGCGCGTCAACGATTTGCTGATCGGCCTCGAGGCGGTCGGCGAGGTGATGGCGCTGACGCGCAACCAAAGCGCCGTGCATGAAAAGATCGGCGTCTACGACAAGGTCGTCACCGGCAACCACAACGCCATGGTGCTTGGCGAAAACATCGACCTGCGTATTTTCCCGAAGGTCTGGGCGCACGGCTTTGCCGTCGAGAAGCGCGACGATGGCGAAATCCGTCGCAGCCTGCAGTTCTTCGACGCAGCGGGCGAGGCGGTGCACAAGGTGCATCTGAAGGCCGCATCCAACCTCTATGCCTATCAGAAGCTGGTGGCGAGCCTCGAATCGCCGAACCAGGAACCGACCGTCGCGATCCTTCCAAGCGCCGCGGAAGGAGGGGGCAGGCCCCAAGGGCCGGCTGCCTCGATCGATGACCTGCGCGACCGCTGGAGCCGGCTCACCGACGCGCACCAGTTCTTCGGCATGCTGAAGACGCTGAAGCTCAGCCGTCGCGAGGCGGTGCGCATGGTAGGCCAGGACTATGCCTGGCTGCTCGACAATGATGCGGTCGGCGCCATGTTCCATCACGCGGGCGTTGCTGCTTTATGCCATCGCCACCCGCCAGGGACGGACGTCGGTCGCCACGATGCTGCTTGCCGGCATCGCCATCAGCGCCCTTGCCATGGCGCTCACGGGCATCATGATCTTCATGGCCGACGACCGGCAGCTGCGCGACTTGACCTTCTGGCAGCTCGGCTCGCTTGCCGGCGCGACATGGCCGAAGATCGGCACCATCGGGCCGGTGATCATCCTGGCGCTGGCCGCGATGCCCTTCCTGTCGCGCGGCCTCAACGCGCTGGCGCTCGGCGAAGCGACCGCGGGCCATCTCGGCATTCCGGTGCAGCGGCTGAAATACACGGCCATCGTCGGCGTATCGGCGGCGGTCGGCGCTTCGGTCGCTGTCAGCGGCGGCATCGGCTTCATCGGCATCGTCGTGCCGCATGTCCTGCGGCTCGCGATCGGCCCGGACAACCGCTATTTGCTGCCGGCCTCGGCCCTGCTTGGCGCATCGCTGCTTCTCATCGCCGACGCGGTCGCCCGCACCATCGTCGCGCCGGCCGAGCTGCCGATCGGCATCGTCACGGCGGTCGCCGGCGCGCCGTCCTTCCTTTGGATCCTGCTGCGCAGGCGCGGCGTCATTGATCTGTGAGCTTGCCATGATCGAAGCGCGCAATATCTCGGTGGCGATCGGCGGCAAGCGCATCGTCTCGCATGTCGACTTCACGGCGCGGCCGGGCGAGGTCTCGGCGATCGTCGGGCCGAACGGGTCCGGCAAGACGACTTTGCTCAAGGCGCTGACCGGCGAGCTCGCCTATGCCGGCACCGTCACGCTCAACGGCCGCGACCTGTCGGCCATGAAGCCGGTCGAGGCAGCCACGTTGCGCGCGGTGCTGCCGCAGGCCACGGCGCTATCCTTTCCCTTCACCGTGCGCGAGATCGTTCGCCTCGGCCTCATCGGCGGGCGCTCGGGCGTGCTGCCCGGAGAGGACGCGCGGCTGCCCGAGCGGGCGCTGGCGCGCGTCGACCTCGACGGCTTTGCCGGCCGCTTCTACCAGGAGCTTTCCGGCGGCGAGCAGCAGCGCGTGCAGCTTGCCCGGGTGCTCTGCCAGGTCTGGTCGCCGGTGCTCGAAGGGCGGCCGCGCTATCTGTTCCTAGACGAGCCGGTCTCCAGCCTCGACGTCAAGCACCAGCTCATCATCATGAACATCGCGCGCGATTTCGCCCGGCGCGGCGGCGGCGTGGTGGCGATCCTGCACGACCTCAATCTGACGGCCATGTATGCCGATTGGATTTTCGTGCTCTCTCGCGGCCAACTGGCGGCCGCCGGGGCGCCACGAGACGTGCTCAATGACGAGCTGATCGAGAAGGTGTTCGACTGCCGCTTGAAGGTCGGCGCATTGCCTGCGGGAAGCGTGCCGTTCGTGCTGCCGCAGTCCGCGGCTTAGGCTGCAGGGGCGCGCTGCTCCAGAACGTCGATGCCGAGCAGATGGCGCACATTCGGGCGCGCGGCGATCAGGTCGGCGATAGTGTAGCGGGAAAGCACGGCGAAGAAGGCGTTGAGCGCCTCGCGCAGCGCCGAATTCAGGGCGCAGCTGTCGACCAGCGGGCATTCGGCGGCGTCGTTCTCGAAGCATTCGGCCATGGCGAAGCTCTCTTCGGTGACACGCACGACATCGAACAGGCTGATCTGCTCGGCCGGACGGCCAAGCCTGACGCCGCCATTCCTGCCGCGCACGGTCTCGACAAGACCGGCCTCGACCAGCGGCTGCAGGATCTTGAACAGAAACAGTTCCGACACCGAATAGGCGGCGGCGATCTCAGGGATGCGGCTCAGCCTGTCGGTATTTGCGGCGCAATACATCAGGATGCGCATCGCATAATTGGTCTGGCGCGTGAGCCGCATGGTATCCTCGCGAAATATTAGCTTAAACCGAATATGGCCCATAGATTGGAACAATTCCAGACTGGACGGGACCATAGCTGAATAATCGTGTCAACTTTTTGTGCGGGCCGGGGCCGATGGTGGCCTAATTTGCCCTCCTGTGCTTCGGGCGAGCGTTTCGCGGGCGCAGGCACTAGATAGAGGCGGGTGCAAACAGGAAACGGCCTTTTCATGTCTCAATCAGCTCCGGCTCTCGCGCCGGTTCGATTCGACGCCGACGCGCAGGCAAAGCTCTCGGCGCTGCGGCGGACCAAACTCATCGCCGCGGCCGCGGTTGCGCTGTGCATCCTTGTCTTTGCGCTGGCGAAGTCCTTCCAGGCTACTTATCCGTGGCTCGGCTTCGTCGCGGCCTTCGCCGAGGCGGCGACCATAGGCGGCATAGCGGACTGGTATGCCGTGGTGGCGCTGTTCAGACGGCCGCTCGGACTGCCGATCCCACACACCGCCATCATCCCGGAGAAACAGCACCGCATCGCCGACAATCTCGGCCGCTTCATCGAGGCCAATTTCCTGGCGCCGGAGCCCGTGCGCGAAAAGCTCGCCGAGGTCGATTTCGCCGCTCTAGTCGCCGACTGGCTGGCCGATGCCGAGCGTGCCGCCGGCCTGTCGCGATTCGTCGCGCGACTGGTGCCGCAGACATTGACGGCGGTGGAGCAATCCGGCCTGCGCGAATTCGTCACCAGCCGCATGCTGGAGCAGATCGAAAAGGTGCCGCTGGCCCCGCTCGCGGCGGATCTTTTGTCGGCTCTGACCGACGATCGCCGCCACCAGAAGTTGTTCGACGAATTTACCCGGGTCGTCGGTCGCTTCCTCAGCGACGAGCAGGCGCTGGCGAGGATGCGGGAAAAGATCCGCGAGGAATTGCCGTCGCTATTCAACCTGTTTCGCGCCGACGCCTATCTGTTGAAGAAGATCGTCGCGTCGGCCGGCTCGCTGCTGGAGGAGGTCAGGGCCGATCCCGACCACCCGATGCGCGCCGAGTTCGACCGCTTTGCGCTGGGCTTCATCGAGCGGCTCAGGACCTCGAAGCAATATGCAAGGCGCGCCGAGAAGCTGAAGCGCGATTTTCTCGGCCGCCCGGAGGTGAGGGCGCTGGCCGGCGATGCCTGGGCGAGCCTGCGCCTGTTCATCGAGCAGGACATCAACGCGCCGAATTCGACCATACGCGAGCACCTGGCCAACATGTTCGTCGAGATCGGCCGGCATTTGGCCGCCGACGCGCAGATCAGGGCTGACATGAACCGGGGCTTTGTCGTGGCGCTGGCCTCGTTTGTCGAGAGCCAGAAGAGTGGCGTGTCGAAATTCATCGCCGACCAGGTCAAGCGCTGGGACCTGGCGCAGCTGACGCGGCTGATCGAGACGAATATCGGCAAGGACCTGCAATATATCCGTTTCAACGGCATGATCATCGGCGGGCTTGCCGGCCTGGGGCTCTACACGGCGGAGCGGCTGTTTCTCGTCAATTGACGCCGGCCCAGGGCGCACTATTCTGCCTTCAAGCAATTCCGGACGGAGGGCTACGGCGGAGTCTGACTGCTGCGCACTTTTCGCGGAATTGCTTCTGGGACGCCGCAAGGCGGCAAATCGGGAGGCAGGGCATGGCAAAACAACCGGAATCCAACTCGTTCCTCGATATGTTCAGCAGGTTCGGCCGCGACCTGAAACTGCCGAATGTCGATGTCCAGGCGATCCTCGACCATCATCGCAAGAACCTCGAGGCCCTGGAAAAGTCGGCGCGGGCGGGCGCGGCCGGCGCCTCCTCGGTGCTGGCGAGGCAGCATGAGATGGTGCAGAATGCCATCAACGAGATCACGCGGATGGCGCAGAACTACCAGGCGCCCGGCAATCCGCAGGAGCTGATGAGCAAGCAGGCTGAATTTGCCCGTAAATCGTTCGAGACGACGCTGAAGAACGCCAGCGAAGTGGCTGACCTTGTACGGAAATCCAGCACCGAATCGGTAGAGATCCTGCGCGACCGGATCAGGGCAGCGATGGCGGAAATCCGCTCCGGATACGAAAAGAAATAGGCTAGCCGGCGGTTTCGGCCCCCATCATAGACCGACATGCGATGCAACCGGTCGAAGAGCGGGCGCGTTCTCCGCTTGCCGCAAAAAGCATCAGCTCTACCGGCGAAAATTGCAGAGTGGCGAATTGACAGGGGCTGCCACTTCATGGTCGGGAGACAGGCAAGAGTGACGGGAAAGCCGGAATGACCGAACCACGGCGGAGAACGCCGCCGACTTTTGAACAGTTGCGCACGATGTCCGGGCAGGAGCTCGGCGTGTCCGATTGGACGACGGTCGACCAGCAGCGCATCGACCAGTTCGCCGAGTGCACGGGCGACCATCAGTGGATCCATGTCGATCCCGAGCGGGCAAGGCGGCAGAGCCCGTTCCGCACCACGATCGCGCATGGCTATCTGACCTTGTCAATCATCGGCGCCCTGGCGCTGGAGATGGGCATCGTGCCGGAAAACACCCAGGCCGCCTTCAACTACGGCTTCGACAAGGTGCGTTTCCTGGCGCCCGTCAAGGCCGGCGCGCGCATCAGGCTGCGCACCACGCTGCTGTCCATGGAAGATCGCGGCCCTGGCCAATATCTGATGAAGGCTGCCAACACCGTCGAGATCGAAGGCGAGCAGAAGCCGGCGCTGACCGCCGAGACGCTGGTGATGATGTATGAGCGCCGCAAGCGGGCCTAGGTCTGCCGATATTCGGGTGAGGCCGGCCTGCGAACGGCGGCTCCCTGCGCTTCCGGGGCTCACTTACTTCAAGTACGGTCCACTCCGGTTCTCGGAAGCCACCGTTCTCGACTCGGTCTGACCCGAATCTCGACAGACCTCGCGCTATCGGTTCACCGGATGATGTTCGCCGAACAGGCTATGCCTCTAGGCGGCTTTCCGACGACACTCGGCCATCGCTTTTTCGAGTATCTGGAAGATCCGCCGATCCCCGCATTGCGCCACGTTGAAGCGCATGAAGCGGCCGGCGGTGTGCGACAGGCTGAAGGCATCGCCGGGCGCCAGCACGACGTTGTCCGACAGCGCATGGCGCGCGACTTCCGCCGCGTCGATGCCCTCGGGCAGGCGGCACCAGAGGAACATGCCGGCCGGCTGGTCGATCCAGGGCGTGATGCCCATCGCCTTCAGCCTGTCGGCGGTCTCGGCCATGGCGCGTGACAGGCGGGTGCGCAATTGCTCGACATGCTTGCGGTAGCTGCCGTCCTTCAACAAGGTCAGCACCAGTTCGGCGGACAGACGCGCGCCACCGAATGTCGTGGCGATCTTGAGGTCGGTCAGGCCTTCCATCCAGTCAGGTGGCGCCGCGATGAAGCCGCAGCGCACCGAGGCCGACAGCGTTTTAGAGAAGGAGCCGATCTGGACGACGCGCTGCAGCCCGTCAAAGGCCGCGAGCCTAGGGGCAGGGTTGTGCTCGAAGTCGGCGAAGATATCGTCCTCGACGATGGTGAGGTCCGCCTGGTCGGCGAGTTTCAGGAGCCGATGCGCGGTGACCGGCGACAGGATCGCGCCCGTCGGGTTGTGGATGCCGGAATTGGTGATGTAGAGGCGCGGCCGATGCTCGGCTAGCGCCGCGGCGAAAAGCTCGATGTCCGGCCCCGAAGGCGTGAAAGGCACGCCGACCACTTTGGCGTGGTGGGCGCGCAGCAGGGCGTGGAAGTTGAAATAGCAGGGATCGTCGACCAGGACCGCATCGCCGGGCTCGGTCAGGAACCGGCACAGAAGATCGATCGCCTGGGTGCCGCAGTCGGTCAGCATGATGTGGTCCGGCGAGACCTCGACGCCGTGCTCGGCCATGCGCCGCGCCAGCAATTGGCGCAGCGGCGGCAGGCCAAGGGGCGTGCCGTAGTCCGCGAGCACCACGTCGTCAGCGCGGGCCGCGGTGCGCAGCGCCCGGCGCAAGGCAGCCTGCGGCATCCAGGAAGCGGGCAGCCAGCCGCAGCCGGGTTTCAGCATCTCCTCGCCGGCTTCCAGCGATTGCCGCGACACCCAGAGCGGGTCGACGGCGCGGTCAAGCCGAGGGCCGATCTCGGCCAGCGACAATGGCGCAAGCTGGCCGGCAGCGTAGAAACCCGAGCCCGGGCGCGAACGGATCGTGCCCTCAGCTGCCAGCCGCTCATAGGCCTCCACCACGGTCGACTTCGAAACCTGCATCGATTTGGCCATGGCCCGTATCGACGGCAGGCGGGCTCCGGGTGTCAGCGTGCGCGCCGCGATACGCTGGCGGATTGCCGCCATGACGGTTTCGACGAGAGTGGCGCCGCTGGCATTTGGGCCCGATCCATCCATCTGTACTTCCCTGTTGACCATTACAGTTTTGTAGAATCGTACTCCATTGTCTCTGGTAGCACCATGGCCTGCGCCGGTACGGAAGCGCAAACGGAGCAGATCATGGAAAAGAGTTTCGACGGCTGGCTTAGCGGCTTCATCGGGGTGCTGATCTTCAGCGGATCGCTGCCGGCGACGCGGGTGGCGGTGATGGATTTCGACCCGACCTTCCTGACGGCGGCCCGGGCGGCGATCGCCGGGCTGCTTGGGATCGCGATGCTGCTGCTGTTCCGCGAGAAACGTCCGGGGCGAGGAGATCTGGTCTCGCTGGCCGTCGTCGCGCTGGGTGTCGTGGTCGGCTTCCCGTTGCTGACGGCGCTGGCGCTGAAACATGTCACTTCGGCGCATTCGATCATCTTTGTCGGCCTGCTGCCGCTAGCGACCGCGATCTTCGGCGTGCTGCGCGGCGGCGACCGTCCGCGCCCGGCCTTCTGGCTGTTCTCGTGCCTGGGCAGCGCTTTGGTCGCGGGCTTTGCCCTGGCGCAAGGCATGACCGCGTCGCCGGTCGGCGACGGCCTGATGCTCGGCGCCATCATCGTCTGCGGGCTGGGCTACGCCGAAGGGGCCAAGCTGTCGCGCAAGCTCGGCGGCTGGCAGGTGATCTGCTGGGCGCTGGCGCTGTCGCTGCCGGTCATGCTGGCGTTGAGTTTTTTGACGCTGCCGCCATCCTTCGCGGCCATCGGTTCCAGCGCCTGGATCGGCCTTGGCTATGTCTCGCTGTTCAGCATGCTGATCGGCTTCGTGTTCTGGTATCGCGGCCTGGCGCAAGGCGGCATCGCCGCCGTCGGGCAGTTGCAATTGCTGCAGCCCTTCTTCGGCCTGGGGCTGGCGGCGAGCCTGCTGCACGAAAAGGTCAGCCCGATGATGGTGATCGTGACACTCGGCGTCGTGGCCTGCGTGTTCGGAGCGAAGAAGTTCGCGCGGTAGACGCCTACTGAAACTTCGTCACGACCCCAATCCCAATCCCCTCGAAGCCACCCATGGCCATCAGCGCGGCGGGCGCTTCCTCGAGGCTGATCCTTTTTCCCACCAGGAGCTCGGGCTTCAGCTTGCCGGTGCGGATCATCTCCATCATCGCGGAATAGCGATAGGCCTGCATGCCGTGGCTGCCTAGGATTTCGAGCTCGAAGGCGATCACCTTGCCCATCGGCACCTGCGGGCGGGCATGTTCGCCCAGCATCAGCCCGACCTGAACGTGGCGGCCGCGCCGGCGCAGGTTCGAGATCGAGTTGAACGAGGTGATCGGGTGCCCGAGCGCGTCCATCGACATATGCGCGCCGCCATTGGTGATCTGCTTGACCGCCTTGACCACGTTGGGCGTTGTCGAGGCGTTGATCGTTGCCACCGCGCCGATCTTCTTCGCGAACTCCAATTTCTCATCCGTCAGATCGATGGCGATCACATTGGCGCCCATGGCGCTGGCGATCATAATCGCCGAAAGGCCGACGCCGCCACAGCCATGCACGGCAACCCATTCGCCGGGCGTCACTCTCCCTTGGTCGACGATGGCGCGGAAGGAAGTGACGAAGCGGCAGCCGAGGCTGGCGGCGGTGGCGTATTCCATCTCGTCGGGCAGGCGCACGAGATTGGTGTCGGCATGCTCGATACCGACATATTCGGCGAAGGAGCCCCAACCGGTGAAGCCAGGCTGGGTCTGGTGCTCGCAGACCTGATGGTTGCCGGAGGTGCACTCGAAGCAGCGGCCGCAGCCGACCGCGAAGGGGACGGTGACGCGATCGCCGGCTTTCCAGCGGCTGACCTGCTTGCCGGCGGCGACGACGACGCCGGCCAGTTCATGGCCGGGGACGTGCGGCAGCGTGATGCCGTCATCATGGCCCATCCAGCCGTGCCAGTCGCTGCGGCAAAGACCGGTCGCCTCGACCTTGATGACCACCCCGTCGGCGGCCGGTTTCGGATCCGGTACGGTCTGGATGGTCGGCGTCTCACCGAATTTCTCGAAGACAACGGCTTTCATAAGATTGCTTCCATATATCTCAGTTCAATGGCAGGTGGTTGGATGACAATCCGAACTAAGGTGGCAACGGTGGTTGGTCTAGAAGGGGCTGCCGCTTGCGAAGCCAGTTGTCGGCTTCGGCATCCCATGGCCAAACCCCGGACGTCGACGGAAAAATAAGCTGCATGATCCGGAAATCCGGCCCGTCGTAGAACCAGATATCCCAACCGAAATATTCGGGATAGTGATCCGGATGGACCGCACCGAACTGACAGTCGAAGCCACCCCCCAGGAAACCCGACGCCCGCTCGCCGACGCGGAACCTCTCGCCGTCGCGCACGCGTCGGCAGTATTCATTGATGATGGTCATCGAAAGCTCCGGCTTGAGCCCGATGACGACCAATTCAGGGATGCCAAAATTGTGCTCGATCCCGACCGAGTATGCGAAGGGCGAATGCTCATCCTCTTCCAGCACATAGAGGATGTGACAGCCATACTCGTCGATGTCGGCGAGTGCCTTGGCCTCCTCAGCGTCTTTGGCTTCCCTACTCGGCATCGATCTGGTTCTGCGGCGCTGCCTTCTGGAACGCCGGCAGCGCCATGCAGGCGGCGTTGATGCGCGCGATCACCGGATAGGGCGCAATGTCGACGCCGAAGCGGGCGTTGTTGGTGACCTGGGGGGCGAGGCAGATATCAGCGAGGCCCGGTGTGTCGCCGTGGCAGAAAGTGCCGGTCTCGGGCGAGGAGGCGAGAATCTTTTCAAGCGGCTGGAAGCCTTCGTTCACCCAGTGCCGGAACCAGTTGACGACGTCCTCGTCGCCGGCGCCGAACAAAGCGCGCAGCGAAGTCAGCACGCGCAGATTGTTCACGGGGTGGATGTCGCAGGCGATCATCTGCGCAAGCATCCGCACTCGAGCCCGACCCCGCGCATCCTTCGGCAGCAGCGGCGGTTCGGGCTCAATCTCGTCGAGATATTCGATGATCGCCAGCGATTGGGTCAGCAGCGTACCATCGTCCAGCACCAGCGCCGGCACCAGGCCCTGCGGATTGACCGCGAGATAGGCAGGCTCGAGATGCTCGCCATGGCGCAGATGATGCGGCACATAGGTGTAGTCCAGCCCCTTCATCGCCAGCGCGATCCGCACCCGGTAGGAGGTGGAGGAGCGGAAGTAATTGTGAAGGACGAACTCGCTCATCGCCTCGGCTGCCCGATGGTCACCGCGATCTCGCCGATTCCGTCGACACCCCCGGCGATCCTGTCGCCCGCCTGGACCGGGCCGACGCCGGCCGGGGTGCCGGTGAAGATGAGGTCGCCGGGTCGAAGCTCGACCGCCTCGCTGCAGATCGAGACGATATCGGCGACCGGCCAGATCAATTCGGCTAAGTCACCGTCCTGTTTCACCGCGCCGTTGACGGCAAGCCAGATGCGGCCTTTCTCGGGATGTCCCGATTTCGCGGCCGGGACGAGCGGACCGCAAGGCGCGGACTGGTCGAAGGCCTTCGACCAGTCCCAGGGACGCGCCGCTTTCTTCGCCTGATCCTGCAGGTCGCGGCGCGTCAGGTCGACGCCGACGCCGTAGCCCCAGACATGAGCGAGCGCATCCTCGCGCGGAATTCGGAAGCCGGCCGTGCCGATGGCGACGACCAGCTCAATCTCGTGATGCAGGTTCGAGGTCAGCGGCGGGTAGGGGATCTCGGCGCCGCTGTCGACAACCGCGTCGGTCGGCTTGGTGAAGAAGAAGGGCGGGTCGCGCTCGTCATTACCGAGCTCGCGCGCATGCGCTGCATAGTTGCGGCCGACGCAGAAGATGCGGCGCACGGCAAACCGTTCCGCCGAGCCGGCAACAGCTACCGAGGCGATTGCTGGCGGCGGAAGGACGAATTCTGGCATGGACGGCCTCTGTGTTGGCATGAATCGTGCGCACCTTCGGCCGATTTCGACGGCTGGGCAAGACGGAGGACGCTAACGCACACAGCGGCCTGTCGTTTCAATGGCAACGCCTTGTACCATTGGGGCCCTGTACCATTGGGCGATATACTATTTGCCAATAATCTGGCCATGGTCACCGGACTATCCTGTGTCCGACGAAACCGAACCCATGCCCGAACCTTTGCAATGAGCTCCGTCAGCGACCGCGCCCGCTTCCTGATCATCGACGACCATCCGCTGTTTCGCGAGGCGCTGCACAGTGCCGTGCAGATGGCCTATCCGGACGTCGACACGGTCGAGGCGCGCTCGATCGCCGAGGCGATCGAGCTGCTCGCCGGCGGCAAGCCGTTCGATCTAGCGCTGCTCGATCTCAGCATGCCCGACGTGCATGGCTTCGAGGGCTTGCTGCAGCTCAGGACCCGCTATCCGCGGCTGCCGGTGGTGATCGTGTCGGGCTATGAGGAGCCGAAGATCATCTCCG
This sequence comes from Mesorhizobium sp. WSM4976, assembly GCF_029625685.1. Classification (NCBI taxonomy): domain Bacteria; kingdom Pseudomonadati; phylum Pseudomonadota; class Alphaproteobacteria; order Hyphomicrobiales; family Phyllobacteriaceae; genus Mesorhizobium; species Mesorhizobium sp. WSM4976. The sequence goes on along the minus strand of NZ_JARTVT010000015.1, from coordinate 48,994 downwards.
AGGCGCTGTCCTATGGCGCGGCCGGCTTCATCCCGAAATCGGCGAGGAAGAGCGACCTCGCCGCCGCCATCCGCTCGGTGATGGATGGCGCGGTCTACGTGCCGGAGAACTACGAGGGCCAGCCGCCCGACCCCGACAGCACCGACCGCGCCGACATGGTGCAGCGCCTGGCCAGGTTGACGCCTCAGCAGCTGAGAGTGCTGCAGATGCTGCGCCAAGGCATGCTCAACAAGCAGATCGCCTACGAGCTGCAGGTGGGCGAGACCACGGTGAAGGCGCATGTCTCGGAGATCTTGCGCAAGCTCAACGTGTATAGCCGCACGCAGGCGGTGATCGAGGTCTCGAAGCTGGACAATGCAGAGCTGTTTCGGGATCAGGCGGGGTTTTGAAAAAGCAATCCTAAGCCAACAGATGCGCCAGCAGCGCCCTTAACTGCGCCGGCTTCAGCGGCTTGCGCATAAGCTCGATGCCGGCGGCGCGAGCGGCCTTGGCGACGGGCTCGGAGCCGTCGGCGGTGACGATCAGTGCCGGCACCGGACGACCGAGGTAGTCGCGGACTTCGGCGATGGTGGCGGTGCCGAGGTCGCCGCCGTCGAGATGCTGGTCGGCGATGATGATGTCGGGCACCCAGTCGGTGTCGCCCAGAAGATCGAGCGCGTCGTCGGTCGAGGTCGCGGCGCGCACCAGGCATTGCCAGCGTTCGAGCAGCGAGGTCATGGCGGAGAGCACGTCGGCGTCGTTCTCAACCAGCAAGACCTTGGTGCCGAACAGGCCGTAGCCGCGCGGACGCTCCATGTCGGCGATGGCGGCCGCCGGTTCGGCGGCCGCCATGCCGATCGGCACGTCGATGTGGAAGATGGTGCCGCGCCCAACCCTTGAGGAAAAGGTGACGGGGTGGCCCAGCGCCGCCGCCATGCGACGCACGATGGCGAGGCCCAGCCCGAGCCCGCCGGCCAATCCGCCGTCGGCAAGCGTCGAGGTGCCGCGGTGGAACTCCTCGAACACCGCTTCCCGCTGGTCCTCGGCAATGCCGCAGCCGGTGTCGGCGACATCGATGCGGATGGTGTCGCCGCGATGCCTGGTGCCGACCAGCACGCCGCCGGAGCGGGTGTAGCGCAGCGCGTTGGAGAGGATGTTCTGCAGGATGCGCCTGAGCAGCGTGCGGTCGGAGCGCACCACGACATTGACCGGCCGGAATTTCAGCGACAGGCCTTTTTTCTCAGCCTCGGGCAAGAAATCCGAACGCAGCGAGGAAAACAGCGTCTCGAGGCTGACGTCGCCGATTTCGGGCTGCACCACGCCGGCGTCGAGCTTGGAAATGTCGAGCAGAGTGCGCAGCAGGTCCTCCATCGTCTCCAGCGAGCGCTCGACCTGGCGCACCAGCTTTTTGCCTTCCTCGCTGGTCTGGACCTCGGCCAGCGCCGAAACCGACAAATGCGCGGCGTTGAGCGGCTGCAGCACGTCGTGGCTGGCGGCGGCCAGGAACCTGGTCTTGGAGAGGTTCGCCAGCTCGGCGTTTTCCTTCGCAGCGCTGAGCTCGATGTTCGATTGCTCGAGCCTGCGCAGCGTCGCGTGCAATTCCTCGGTGCGGTTGCGCACCCGGTTTTCCAGCGAGATGGCGGTCTGGAACAGCGAGAAGGCGTTGCCTTGCTGATCCATCGAGCGCTCGACGCGGCTGACAAGTGCCGCGTTGATCTTCTTCAGCCTCTCGAGGTCGTCGATGTCGCGAAGCGGCATCTCGTTCACTCGGCCGCCTGGCGCTCGCCGAAGGCGATGCCGGTGAAGGTCTGGTTGAGATGCATCGAGCGATATTGCTCGCCATAGGTGCCGAAGCCGATGACCTTGTTGGTCCGGTAGAGCTCGGAAATTTCGCGGAAGACCTGGCGGTTGCGCGCATCGAGCCGGCGCAGCACGCAGTCGAAGCCCAGGATCATGTCTATCCCGCCGAGCTTGTGCTCGACGTCCTCGAAAGCGGTTCGCGTCGATTCCACCATGTTCTTCGGCTGGGCAATGGAAAGCACGATACCGTCGTCGATGGCGCAGAAGAAGGACAGCGAGCCGTCAGGATGCATGCGCTGGATCGATCGGCAATAATATTCGCCGCCGACCTTCACCACGACGGGATGCGAGGCAAAGCTCAGCGGTGTCAGCGTCTGCGGCAGGATGCCGACGGAGGCTGCGTATTCCTCCGCCGCGTTGGCGGCGTTGAATTCGCGCACGATGCGATGGTCGGGGTCGGATGCCGTCACCACCAGCTTCTCGTCGGTCGGGATGAAATTGTCGGTCTTGAAGACGTGGAAGGGGATCTCGGTCGCGACCAGCACGATGATGGCGCTGTCGGAGGCGACCCTGCCATTGGCCATCAGCCTGGTCGTCTCGAATTTGAGGTCGTCGCCGGCCGAGCCGCCGATCAGCGGGACGTCGTCAAGCCCCCAGTGGATGGCCGAGGTCACCGCTTCCTCGGCGTAGGACAGCCCGTCGATGAAACAGAGCGCGAAAATCCCCTTCGAGCGGTCGTGGCCGATGCGCTCGCGCAGCAGGCCCCGCAACGCCGCGACCTCGCCGGTGATCCTGTCCATGCCCGACGAGGAGATGTTCTCGACCATGGTGGAAACTGTTGAAAAGGACGCCGAGGGGAAAAGCAGGGCAAGGATATGCCCTTCCTCCAATCCCTGCGGCGTAATCTCGCCGGCGGTCGAGCAGCCGGCATAGGCGAGCGACGGCGCATATATCTTCAGCGCCTGCGCCAGCGCCGCCGCGTCGACCAGGCCTTGGGAGAAGAACAGAAGCGCGAAGCCGGCATCGACGGTTGCCGCTTCGGCGGCGATGGCCCGGGCAAAGGCATTCGGGTCGGGCTCATCCGTGGTGAGCGCCGATAGGCCCGATGCATAGCGCGTGCTCGAACTGGCCAGCTGCCTTCTCCGCAATTCCTCCGACCCGGTTTTATGCGTGTCTTTTCTTATGCGTGCCAGGCACGCTCCGCGTCGACGGCATCTTTGCCCTCAATCCCTGATTTGGCAATGGGCCGGAAAGCGTGCACAAAAGCATGCCGACCATGACCGAAAGTACAAGGAGCGGAGCGCTGGCAGCGGTGTTTTGCCCGTTGTACGCTCCTTGAATAACGCACTGCCGAAGCACGGCATCGGCAAGTGATGACCAAGGTTAATACCCAGGGAGGTTTCATGTCGGACGTGTCGTTGACTGTGAATGGGAAACGGGTCAGCGGGAGCGCCGAAGACCGAACGTTGCTGGTGCATTTCCTGCGGGAACATCTGGGCCTCACCGGAACGCATGTCGGCTGCGATACGTCGCAATGCGGCGCCTGCGTCGTGCATGTCGACGGCCGGGCTGTGAAATCCTGCACGACGCTGGCCGTTCAGGCCTCAGGCTCGACCATCGTCACCATCGAAGGGCTGGCCGACGGCGCTGAGCTGCATCCGGTCCAGGCCGCGTTCAAGGAGCATCATGGGCTCCAATGCGGCTTCTGCACGCCCGGCATGATCATGACGGCGACCGACATGATCGCGCGTCATCCGGAAGGCCTCGACGAGGCGACGGTGCGCGCCGAGCTCGAAGGCAATATCTGCCGCTGCACGGGCTACCACAACATCGTGAAGGCGATCCTCGCCGCATCGGAGACGATGGCGAAGGGCGCCAAGGGCAAGGCGAAACAGGCAGCTTAGAGTGAATGGTGAATAGTGAATGGTGAATAGAGCCGCTGGCTGGCTCGTTCGACCATTCATCATTTTGCAATTCACCATTCACCGGAGGAGGAATTTCCTATGGGTATCGAAGGCGTCGGCGCCCGCGTGGCGCGCAAGGAAGACAAGAGGTTCATCACCGGCGGCGGCCGCTATGTCGACGACATGGTGGTTCCCGGCATGAAGCATGCCGTGTTCGTGCGCAGCCCGCACGCGCATGCCCAGATCAAGAAGATCGATGTGCAAAAGGCTCAAGGCATGCCCGGCGTCGTCGGCGTGCTCACCGGCAAGGAGCTCAAGGCCGACGGCATCGGCAATTTGATCTGCGGCTGGATGATCCATTCCAAGGATGGCACGCCGATGAAGATGGGCGCCTGGTCGCCGCTCGCGGTCGACAAGGTGCGCTATGTCGGCGACGCCGTCGTCATCGTCGTCGCCGATACCAAGGGCCAGGCGCGCGACGCGGCGGAAGCGGTCGAGATCACCTACAAGGAACTGAAGGCTGTGGTCGAAGCGACCAAGGCGCTCGAAAAGGGCGCGCCGCAGGTTCATGCCGAAGCCGAGAACAATCTGATCTTCGATTGGGAGCTCGGCGACGGCAAGGCGACCGACGCGGCAATCAAGTCGGCGGCCCATGTCACGCGCATGAAGATCGTCAACAACCGGCTGGTGCCGAATGCGATGGAGCCGCGCGCGGCTCTCGGCCATTACGATAAGGCCGAGGACCACTATACCTGCTGGACGACGTCACAGAACCCGCATGTCGCGCGGCTGGTGATGAGCGCCTTCTACAATGTCGCGCCGGAGAACAAGCTGCGAGTCATCGCGCCCGATGTCGGCGGCGGCTTCGGCTCCAAGATATACATCTATCCGGAAGAGATCGTCTGCCTGTGGGCATCGAAGAAGACCGGCGTCCCGGTCAAATGGGTGGCCGACCGCACTGAGAGCTTCCTTGCGGACGCGCATGGCCGCGACCACGTCTCGACGGTGGAGATGGCCTTCGACAAGGATAACCGCATCACCGCCCTGAAGGTCGACACGATAGCCAATCTCGGCGCCTATATGTCGCTCTTCTCGTCCTGCGTGCCGACCTATCTCTACGCGACGCTCTTATCAGGCCAGTACAACATCCCGGCGATCCACGCCAATGTGCGCACCGTCTACACCAACACCGCGCCCGTCGATGCCTACCGCGGGGCAGGGCGGCCGGAGGCCACCTACGTGCTCGAGCGGATGATGGAAACCGCCGCGCGCGAGCTTGGTGTGTCGCCGGCGGAACTCAGACGTCGCAACTTCATCACGTCCTTCCCGCATCAGACACCGGTGATCATGGCCTATGACGCGGGCGACTATAACGCTTCGCTCGACGCGGCAATGAAGGCCGCCGACTATGCCGGCTTCACCAAACGCAAGGCGGGTGCGGCCAAGCAGGGCAAGCTGCGCGGCATCGGCATGAGCTGCTACATCGAGGCCTGCGGCCTGGCGCCGTCATCGGCGGTCGGCTCGCTCGGCGCCGGCGTGGGGCTGTGGGAATCGGCGGAGGTGCGGGTCAATGCCGTAGGCACGATCGAGGTGCTCACCGGCTCGCACAGCCATGGCCAGGGCCATGAGACGACCTTCGCGCAGCTGGTCACCCAGCGCTTCGGCGTGCCGATTGACTCCGTCTCGATCGTGCATGGCGACACCGACAAGGTGCAGATGGGCATGGGCACTTACGGATCGCGTTCCGGCGCTGTCGGCATGTCGGCCATCGTCAAGGCGCTCGACAAGGTCGAGGCCAAGGCGAAGAAGATCGCGGCCCACCTGCTCGAAGCGGACGAGGGCGACATCGTCATCGAGAATGGCGAGGTCAAGGTCGCCGGCACCGACAAGAGCCTGCCCTGGTTCCAGGTGGCTCTTGCCTCCTATACCGCCCATAATTTGCCGGCGGGCATGGAGCCGGGCTTGAAGGAAACCGCCTTCTACGATCCGTCCAACTTTACCTTCCCAGCCGGCTGCTACATCTGCGAGGTCGAGATCGATCCGGAAACCGGCTTGACGGAAATCATCCAGTTCGTCGCAGCAGACGATTTCGGAAACATCATCAATCCGATGATCGTGGAAGGGCAGGTGCATGGGGGTATCGCCCAAGGCGTCGGCCAGGCCTTGCTGGAAGGCGCGCATTATGACGCCAGCGGGCAGCTCTTGACGGCGAGCTACATGGACTACACCATGCCGCGCGCGGGCGACCTGCCGTCCTTCAAGGTCTCGACCTCGAATACGCCATGCCCGGGCAATCCCCTCGGCGTCAAGGGCTGCGGCGAGGCCGGCGCCATCGGTTCGCCGCCGGCGGTCATCAACGCAATCACCGATGCGCTCGGCGTCGTCGACATCCCAATGCCGGCTTCGCCCGCCACGGTGTGGGCAACCATCCGCGCGACGAAGCACTGAGGAGGAACGAGCATGTATTCCGTCAACTATCACCGCGCGTCCTCCGTCGCCGAGGCCGTCAAGCTGCTGAAGAACGGCGACGCCAAGCTGCTCTCCGGCGGCATGACGCTGATCCCCGCCATGAAGACGCGGCTCGCTGCGCCTTCCGATCTCGTCGACGTCTCGCGGCTGAAGGACCTGCAGGGCGTCAAGGTGTCCGGCAAGACCGTCACGATCGGTGCGGCGACGACACATTACGAGGTCTCAACCGACGAGAAGCTGAAGAAGGTGTGCCCGGCGCTTGCGCATATGGCTTCCCTGATCGGCGATCCGGCCGTGCGCCACAAGGGCACGATCGGCGGCTCGATCGCCAACAACGATCCGGCGGCTGACTATCCGGCTGCGCTGCTGGCGCTGGGCGCGACGATCATCACCAGCAGGCGCGAGATCGCGGCCGACAAATTCTTCAAGGGCCTGTTCGAGACCGCGCTGAAGGAAGGCGAGATCGTCACGGCGGTGAGCTTCACCGCTCCGGCCAAGGCAGCGTATCAGAAGTTCCGCAACCCGGCTTCGCGCTACGCGATCGTCGGCGTGTTCGTGACCAAGGGCAAGGACGGAGTGAGGGCGGCGGTGACCGGCGCCGGAGATGACGGCGTCTTCCGCTCCAAGGAAATCGAGGCGGCGCTGGCGAAGAATTTTGACGCCTCGGCGCTCGACGGTCTCAAAGTGCCGGCAAAAGGATTGATGAGCGACATCCATGCCTCCGCCGACTACCGCGCCAACCTGATCGCGGTGATGGCGAAACGCGCGGTGGCCTCGGCTAACGCCTGAACGCTCTCATCCGGGGTAAGGAAAGGGGCCGTCGCGGCCCCTTTTCGTTCTGTATTCGCAACGACTTGGCGGCAACCAGCTGAGAATTCGCAGCTTCGCACTTGCACAAAGTTATCCCGCACTGCAAAATAATTGCGGCGGGATACCAGACGGTCCACGCGCGGGCAGCGCTTCGCATGCGGACCTCGAATTGCGAAGGCAGGGTATGGCCGACATCTCCGCAGCGACCGTTGTCCTGCCGCGGGCCGCAGTCGACAGAGAAGCCAGAGCAAGACTGGCGCATCTCGATGGCTGGCGCGGCCTGTCGATCGCGCTGGTGCTGATCGGCCATTTCTTTCCGGTTCCAGGCATCAACCTCGGCGTGCTCGGCGTCGAATTCTTTTTCGTGCTGAGCGGCCGGTTGATGGGCGAGATCCTGTTCATCGAGCGTTTTCCGCTGAAGAAATTCTTCAAGCGCCGCTTCTCGCGGATCTATCCGGCGCTGCTGGTGTTCGTGATCGCCGCCATGATCGGTCTGACGGGGACATTCATCGCCTTCAAATGGAAGGCGGCCTTGACGGCGCTGACCTTCACCTACAATTACGCCGGCATCCTAATCACCCGCGCCGGCGCGCTCGACCACATCTGGTCGCTGTGCGTCGAGGAGCACTCCTATATCCTTTTGGCGCTGATCAGCGTGGTGGTTCCCGCGAGGGCGAAGGTCATGCGGCTGCTGATGGTGCTGGCGCTGCTGGCAATGGCCAACGGCGCCATTTCGTACGGGCTCCTCGGCATGAGCTACGAGACAACCTACTGGCGCACCGACGTGCATATCGCCTCGATCCTTTTGTCCGCCGCGATCTGCCTGCTCAAGGCTGATAGGCGCCTGCCGGCTTGCCTGAAGAGCCAGCATGTGGCGCTCGCGGCGGCGGTCGGCGGCGTGTTGCTGTTCAGCGACCGGGTACCAACGACACTGCATTACACCCTCGCCGTGCCGCTGCTGGCGCTGGCTGTGAACGCGCTCGACTTCGCGGGCGGCCCTCTGAAAGGTCCGTTGTCGTCCCGACCGATGGTCATGCTCGGCCTGTGGTCCTATTCGCTCTATCTCTGGCAGCAGCCCTTCTACAAATTCGTCGATGAGCGCGGCAGCGCGCCTCTCCCGATGCTGGCGGCCGTCTTCGCCTGCGCGCTGGCGAGCTATTACATCGTCGAGAAACCGGCTCGCGGCTGGCTCAACCGCAATTGGTGAGCAGCGGTCAGGCCTTGTTGTTCTTCTGTGCGGCGAGATAGCGGCGAAGCCCGGCTTCGCCGCGCGGCGTCGTCCAGCGATGGTTCCAGGCGAAGGCGGGCCTGAGCAGCGGCGCCAGGAATTTGAGGATCGGCCTCTCGACCGTGACCTGCCAGACCAGGTCGACATGCGTGCCGCTTCCCAAAGGAGACAGTTCCGCCCGCCAGAGCCCGTCGAAATCGCCGAAGGTTTTTACCACCACCAGCCGGCCGGGTATGAGTTCGGCAGCCTCGATGATGAAGTTCAGCTCATAGGGCAGCGCGCCGCGCGCTCGTGTCCTGGCGCGGGCGCCGACAACGCCCTTGCCCTTCTTGTCGAGCGGCTCGATCTCCTTATAGGCATCGCCCCACCAGAGCGGCAGCAATTCGGCGTCCGACAGCACGTCCCACACTTCCTGGGGTGTGCCTTCAGGGATGTCCCAGCTTTCGTCGAAGCGGAAGACATTACTCGCCATGATGTCGCGCCCCCAGCCAGCCGAGCTGTTATATTAGCTTCGGCTTGTTTTCCTGACCAGTAGAGCCGGGTGTTGCTCAGGCGGCGATCGGTTTTGCCCAATAGCGCACGGACTTCTTGCCGCCATGGATCACCGCATCGCCGACTTCGGCGAAGCCGAGCGCGGCGTGGAAAGCATCGGATGCTGGGTTGGGCGGATTGGCGTTGACCTCGCAGTTGACGATCGTGTGGCCGGCGCCCCGCGCCTGCTCGAACAGATCCTCATAAAGGCGGCGGGCATGGCCGCGGCCGCGGGCCGCCGCGGCGACCACCACGCGGTCGACATAGACGAAGCGCGGATAGCGCTCGCGGAACCAGAGGAAGTTCGGGCTGTCGTAGGTTGCGTCCTGGTCGAAGCACAGGATGAAGGCTTCGAGCGCGCCGATGCGGCGGGTGTAGAAAGCCTCGCAGAGCAGGAAGGAAAGCCGTTCCGGCTCGAGCCAGGACAGCTCCGCCGCATGCTCGTTGTTGAGCGCGAGGATAGCGGGCTCGTAGGCGGGCGAGACGCGTTCGATCGGCAGCAACTCCTTGGTCATCATCTTGGCCTTCAGGCTCTCGCGGCCGCGATCGTCGCCGCGACCTTGGCTTGGTCGGTCACCGTGTTGCGGTATTCGCGGTCGAGATCTGTGCCGCCCATGCCGACATTCGGGTTGCGGTAGCGCATGGCGCTGGGCACGTCCGCCAATGCCGCAAAATGCATCTCGGTCAATCCGGTCCGCTTGCGCACCTCGCCGATCGTGTCGGGTGCAAGGGCGCCGCAGCCAAGGATGATGATGCGGGAGCCAGCCTGGCGAACAAGCTCAGCCAGAAGCTCGACGCCTTCGACCGCCGTGTCGCGCTGGCCGCTGGTCAGCACGCGGCCGACCTTGCAGCGGATGAGCGCTTCGAGCGCCTCGAACGGATCGCGCGTCATATCGAATGCGCGGTGGCAGGTGACGTTGAGCGGGCCGGCGGCCTCGACCAGCGCGCCCATGCGCGGCTCGTCGATGGCGCCATCGGCAGTCAGGCAGCCGACGACGACGCCGGCGACGCTCAGCTCGCGGAGCGCTTCGACATCGGCGAGCATCGAGCGGAATTCGGCTTCGCTGTAGAGGAAATCGCCGCCGCGCGGCCGCACGATCACATGGAAGGGGATGGTCGCGCTTTCGAGCGCGGCGCGAACCGTGCCCAGGCTCGGCGTGATGCCACCCTCGATCAGGCTGGCGCAGAGCTCGACCCGGTCGGCGCCGGCGGTCTGGGCTGCGAGCAGCCCGTCAATGCCTTCGACGCAGATTTCGATCAGAGGTTTTTGCGTGTCCGCCACCGGCTTCCATCCATGCTTTCGAGACGTTGGGCAGCCCTAGCACCGGTCGCGCCGCCGCGAAAGTCCGGAACGATCCGGCCATGTGGGATTGGTGCGCTGAGATTTGATCCAGAGCAATGCAGTGCAGGGGTGATGGCCATAACAAGGCGCTATTGGGTGCAGGAAACTTGGACGTGGCGTCTTACGAAATGACCAGACACACCTTGCTGCGCACGGTTGACCCTGCTTGGTCCGCCGCGGCGAGAGGAGTTGTCGCCGCAAACTCGAACGGAGGTCCGATCATGGCCGGCTTCCGGCGCTGGGAAGCGCTTAGGGACTCGATCTCTTTCGACGTATCCGACAACGATTTGAAACGTATTTACGACGACATGTCCGGGATTGTGGAAGCAATGCTGGCGATTCCCGCCGCGACCATTCAGGAATTCGCGGCACAATACATGGTCGTCTGCAGCGGCGATGAAATCGAACACCGGAAGGCTGCCTGTACGCTGCACGCTCACGCCCAAGCCATCGTGGCCACGGCACCCGTGATTGAATGACCACCAGGCGCGCCAGCGCTCTTCAAAGAGTGGCTCAGTTCTGCAAGATCGTGTTCTTGGCGCCTTGCTTGACTTGGTCGATCACCAGAAGCTTCACCGGATCGGTGCCGGTGTTGGTGGCCTGGTGCCATTGGCCGATCATCTCGACGATGAAGTCGCCGGTCTTGTAGGTGTTGGCGGCGCCCGTCTCGACATTGGTGACCCTGAGCGTTCCCTGCTCGACATAGGCGTAGCGCGGGAAGGGGTGCTTGTGGACCGGCAAGATCGCGCCCGGCGCGATCTGGTAGGACGAGACCTGCACCTCGACGTTCTTTTGCGGCAGCGTGATGGGCTGCCCTGACGCGGTGGTGGTCTTGGACGCCAGCGGCGTGACGACTACGGGTGTGTTCGAGCTGTCTAGCGCGTTCGCGCTGGTGGTGAAAAATGCCACCGCCAAAAGCAGCGCCGGTGTCGTGATGTTGCGCATGAGATTCCTCCAGAGATCGCCAGCTTGGCGCGGAGAACGATAAGGCGCAAGCTCCGGACAATGGAATAGCTAACGCTTCGCTGGCGCCTGTTTGGGCGGCCGCAGCAACAAGGCAAACGGCACAAGCACTGCCGTCGCCACGGCGCAGTAGAAGAAGACGTCGACATACGCAAGCAGCGAAGCCTGGCGGCCGATCTGCTGTCCGATCCAGCCGACGGCCTGTTGCCTGGCTTCAACCAGCGGCGATCCCTCGGCGACGAAATGGTTCGTCAGCTGGCGAAGCGTCTGCTGATAGGTGTCGCTCGATTGCGCGGTGTGGCCAACGAGCACCGACTGATGGAATTGGGCGTTCTGGGCAATCACCGTGTTGGACAGCGATACGCCGATGCTGCCGCCGATGTTGCGGGCGACGTTGATCAGCGAGGATGCCTGGTCGGTCTTCTGCGGCGGCAGGCCGACATAGGCGGCGGTGGAGATCGGGATGAACAGGAACGGCAGGCCGATCATCATATAGACGCGCGCATAGGCGAAGAAGCTGAAGCTGGCGTCGGGCGTCAGCGAGGTCGTGTGCCAGAGCGCGACCGCGATCACTGACATGCCCAACATGATGAGATAGCGCGGCTGGACGACGCCGGCCGCAAAGCCCGAGATCGGCATCAGCATGAGCATGGCGATGCCGCCCGGCATCATCGACAGGCCGGAAAGGGTGGCGGTGTAGTCGAAGGTGGTCTGCTGCAGTTGCGGCAAAAGCTGCGTAGTGCTGAAGAGCACCGCGCCCACCGCCATCATGACGAGGAAGGACATGCCGAACTGCCGGCTGAACAGCAGGCGGATGTCGACGATCGGATCGCGCCTTGTCCACTCCCAAGGGACCAGCAGCAGGAACGACACGGCCGAGATCACGGCGAAGGTCGTGATGAAGGTCGAGGCGAACCAGTCGTTGCGCTGGCCTTCGTCGAGAAAGACTTCGAGGCAGCCGAGCGCCATCGCCACCAGGATGAAGCCGATCCAGTCGACCCTCAGCCCCTTGCTCAACCGCTCCCGGCGCTCGCGTTCGAGGATGTCGGGCTCGATCACCAGCCATTGCACGAGCGCCAGCGACATGATGCCGAACGGCACGTTGATGAAGAAGATCCAGTGCCAGGAGAAATTGTCGGTCAGCCAGCCGCCGATTGTCGGTCCGACCGTTGGTGCGACGATCACCGCGATACCGTAGAGCGCAAAGGCCTGGGACCGCTTCTCCGGCGGAAAAGTATCGGCGAGGATCGATTGCTCGCTCGGCGCCATGCCGCCGCCTCCCAGCCCCTGCAGGATGCGGAAGGCGATCAGCGTCGGCAGGTTGGGGGCCAGCCCGCACAGCAGCGATGCCAGGGTGAAGGTCGCCACGCAGATCATATAATAGCGCTTGCGGCCGATAACGCTGGTCAGCCAGCCGCTGACCGGGATGATGACTGAGTTGGCGACGAGATAGGTGGTGATCACCCATGTGCTCTCGTCCATGCCGGCGGCAAGGCTGCCGGCGATGTTGCGCAGCGCGACATTGGCGATCGAGGTGTCGAGCACCAGCATGAAGGTCGCGATCGAGACGACGATCGCGATCAGCCAGGGGTTGCGCCCGCCGGCGGCGGAACGGCTTTCGTTGCCCTGGACTGTCGCGGCATCGCTCATCGTACCTTGACCGTCGGAACCACCGACATGCCGGGACCGAGATAGACGCCGGGCGGCTGATCGAACACGATCTTGACCGGCACGCGTTGCACCACCTTGACGAAATTGCCGGTGGCGTTTTCGGCAGGCAGCAGGCTGAACGCCGTGCCGCTGCCGGCCTGGACGCTATCGACATGGCCATGGAAGGTCTTTTCCGGATAGGCGTCTATGGCGATGTCGACGGGCTGGCCCGGCCGCATCAGGTCGAGCTGCGTCTCTTTGAAATTGGCCTTCACCCAGACGTCGTTGGGCACGAACATCATCAGCACCTGGCCGGGCTGCGCATAGGTGCCTTTCGCCGCCGTGATGCTGGTTGCATGGCCGGCGGCAGGGGCCGTGATGGTCGTGCGGGTGAGGGTGGTCTTGGCCTGGTTCTCGGCGGCCTCCGCCTGCCGAAGCTTGGCCTCGGCGCTCTTGCCTTGCGCCTGCAGGACCGCCAATTGGCTTTTCGCCGCCTCGGCATTGGCGTTGGCGGCGTCCAGCGCGGCCTGATCCTGGCGCAAGGTTGACGCGGCCTGCTGCGCCTGCTGCTGCGTTGCTGTGCCCTTGGCCAGGAGCTCGCGGTTGCGCTGGTCCTCGGATTTGGCGAATTCGAGCGCCGCCTGCGCCTGGGCCACCTGCTTTTCGGCAGCATCGATCTTGGCGTTCTGCGCCTGGGTCTGCGCCTCGACGTTGGCGATCTCGGCCCGCGCCGCCACCACGCCGGCTTCCGCCTGTTTAAGCGAAGCCTGATAATCGCTGTCGTCGATGCGCAGAAGCACCGCGCCGGCCTCGACCGGCTGGTTGTCGGTGACGGCGACATCGGTGATGCGCCCGGCAATTTCCGCGCCAACCGTTACCGTGCGTGCGTCGATGAAGGCGTCGTCGGTCCATTCATAGTGGCGTGCGTTGAGCCACCAGATGACGACGGCCGCGATCACCAGCAAAATGAGGATGGCGACGATCGCGGCTATGTAGGGGTGGCGTCTGATGAGGCCCGGCTTGTTGGTGTCGGACGGACTGTCATTCGCCTGCGCGTCTTGCACGCGCCTATCGTCCGCGCGCTCGTTTTCCACCCGTTTTTCGTCGCCGGGCGGGCGCCGATCGGACCGGGGCTGAGCCCGCGTTCTCTCGGCGGGAGCGGTTTCGCGCTCTTTTCTTTCAGTTTTGGCGTCCAAGGCAACGGGTTCCAGATATCGTCGGCCCCCTGGCAGCAGGGTCAACGGGTGGTTTCCGCAAAGGTTCCTGCCCTCGAATGGAGGTCCGGGCGGTCAGCCCGCCATCCAGCCGCCATCCACCATCAGGTTGATGCCGGTGACGTAGCTCGCCATGTCGCTGGCCAGAAACAGCGCCGCGCCCGCCACGTCGCTTGGTTGCCCGAGCCTTGGCCAGGGCGTGCGGCGGCGCGAATAGTCGAGCGCGTCCGGATCGTTGGCGACGCCCGGCTTGCCGGTGATGATCTTGCCCGGCGCGATAGCGTTGCAGACGATCAAATCGTCCGCGTGATCGACCGCGATCTGGCGCGTCATCTGGACGATGCCGCCCTTGCTCACGGAATAGGGCAGGTCACCGGGGCAGGCGATCATGCCGTGCTGCGAGGAGATGTTGATGATGCGCCCGCGCACCTCGTTGACCGGCGCCTGGGTCTGCATCTGCGTGACGGCGCGCTTGTTGCAGTAGAAGAAGCCCGTCAAATTGACGCCGATAACGCGGCTCCATTGTTCCGGCGTGGTCTCGATCAGGTTGGTGCTGGTGTAGATCGCGGCATTGTTGACCATCACGTCCAGCCGACCGAAGTGATCGACGGTTGCGCCGACAAGCGCGTCGACGGCAGTCCAGTCCGAGATGTCGGTTCTGACATAGATGGCTGTGCCGCCGGCCGAATGGATCATGTCGACGGTGGCTTGGCCGCCCTCGATCGGCTGCTCCACCGTGTCGGCGACGACGACGTTGGCGCCTTCGGCGGCGAATTTCAGCGCGATGGCGCGGCCGATGCCGGAGCTCGCTCCGGTGACGATGGCGGTTTTGTTGGCGAGCAGGGCCATGGTGTTCAGCGCTCCCGAGTGACGATCTTGCCTTGCGCCGGGCCGACCAGTTTTCCGTCGCGGACGATCTCATCGCCGCGCAGGAAGACGCTGATCAGGCGCGATTTCACGGTCCAGCCGTCGAACGGCGTGTAGCCGGCCCGCGACACCTGATCGGCACTGGCGATGGTGCTGGATCGGCGCGGGTCTAGGATGAGCAGATCGGCGTCGGATCCGGCGGCGATGCGTCCCTTGCGCCGGCCGAGGCCGAAGCGCTCGGCCGGATTGCGCGAGCACATGCGCACCAGATCGGGCAGGGCGATGAGCCCGTCGTCGACCAGCTTCAGCATGGTCGGAAGCAGCGTCTGCAGTCCCGGCATGCCGCCCGGGATGTCGGCGAAAGCCGCGTAGCTCGCAGCCTTCTCGGCTGGTGCATGCGGGGCATGATCGGTGGCGACGATGTCGATCAGCCCTGCGCCCAGCGCGGCGCGCAGTGCGTCGACATCGTGTGCGAAGCGCAAGGGCGGCGAGGCCTTCAGGTTGGCGCCCTGCGTTTCGTAATCTTGCGCCGCGAAGAACAGATTTTGCGGTGTCGTTTCTACGCTTGCGTCTGCCATGCCCCGCAATCGGCTCCAGGTTTCGACGCCCAGTTCGGAGTTGATCTGGCGGACATGGACCTTCGCCTCGGCCGAGGCGGCGGCGACAAGGGCGCGGGCGATGCCGTTGGCTTCGGCGATCGGCGGCCGGCTGTCCAAGAAAGCGGCGATGCTGCCCGAGCGATCGCGCGCCGTGCTGCCGGCCAGGATCGACTGGTCGCCGGGCGAGATGCCGACCAGCGTATCGGTGCCGGCGAAGGCCTGCAGCGCCTCGGCGACATCATCGAGCGTTGCAAACAGGAATCCGTCCGGCACGTCGGCGGTGAAGAGCTCGAACGAGACCGGCGCGAGGTCGAGCAGGCGAGGGATGAGCGACAGACCGCGGCTGACCACAGCCTGTAGGCCGACATCGACATGGATGCGGCCTTCCGCGATTGCCATCTTGTCGGCGAGTTGCTCGGCCGTCGCGGTCCACGGCTCGTCAGTCGGCATGTCGAGTACCGTCGTCACGCCGCCAAGCGCTGCTGCATGGGTGCCGGATGAATAATCCTCCTTATGGGTTAAGCCGGGGTCGCGCAGATGCGCATGCGCGTCGACGAGGCCGGGGAGGATGAGACTGCCGGAGGCATCGATGACGGTTCTGGCTTCAGCGGCTTCCCCGGGCGCGATGACTGCGGTGACCTTGCCCGCAGCAATGCCGACATCGCCGCGGCTGAGGCCGTCGGCGTTCACCAGCATTCCACCGCGGATCAGCGTTTCGAACATCGCTCAGCCGCGCTGCTCGAAGCGGGCGTGGTTGGCGTGCCAGAAGCGGGCGATGTCCTCGCGGCGCATGAAGGCAGCGCCGTCGCTTTGCTGGACATGCTCGATCACTTCGCGCAGGCCAGACGCCCGGTTGGGCTGGCCGGTCCAGCGGGCGTGGATGCCGATGGTCAGCATGCGGCCGCCGGTCTCGTCGGCTTCGGAGAGCATATAGTCGATGGCCGAGCGGCAGTCCTCGGCGAAGTCGCGCGGATTGCTATAGCCGGGCGCCACGAGATAGCGGCTGTCGTTGAGTGCCTTGGAGTAAGGCACAACCAGGGTCTCAGTGCCGCGATGGTCGAGGAAATAAGGCAGGTCGTCGTTGCAAGGATCGGAGTGGTAGAGGAAGCCGCCTTCCTCGACCAGCAGGTCGCGCGTGTTGACGCTGGGCAGAGAGCGGCAGTTCCAGCCCAGAGGCCGCTTTCCCAGCAGTTTCTCGTAGAGCGCGATCGCCTCATGCAGATGGCGCTCTTCCTCAGTTCGCTCCATCGCCGTGTAGTCGATCCATCGCAGCCCATGTCCCATCAGGTCATGTCTGCGCGCCTTCATCCACTCGACCAAGGGCGGGTTGCGTTCGAGCGCCACGGCGCAGGCGGAAAAGGTGACCGGAATGTCGTAGCGGTCGAACAGCCTAGCCAGGCGCCAGACGCCGGCGCGGCTGCCATACTCGTAATGCGTCTCGGTGCCGAGGTCGCGCACCGGCATGCTGCCGGTGAGGTTGTATTCGCCCCAATTGTCATTGCGGCCGTCCTCCAGCCAGTTGTACTCCGACCCTTCCTCGTAATTGAGAACGAGGTTGACGGCGAGCTTGACGCCGACCGGCCAGGTGACGAAGGGCGGGTGCGGGCCGTAGCCGACAAAGTCGCGCTGCTGCTGCGCTTGCTGCGGATCGGTCGGCATCGGCTGGTCTCCCTCTGATCTCGTAGGCTCAGTTCTCGTTGGCGGCGATCCAGTCCATGTAGGCGTGGAAGGCTTCCTTGCCGGGGCGCGGCCGCCATGCTGTGTCGCGCATGATGCGGGCGATGTCATAGGCGCCCCACATGCCGCCTTTCAGCGTTACGTCCTGGACGATATTAGCGTCGTCTCCAGCCGTCACCTCGGCCTTCAACCCCGGTACGCGCTCCCGTGCCCAGTTGACGATCTCGCCGATGGTCTGGCTGGACCCGGAACCGATATTGTAGTGGCGGTAATTGAGGTGCTGAGCATCGATCAGCGCCAGGATCGCAGCGGCGACATCGGTCGAGGCGACATAATCGCCGACCGGCTCCAGGCTGTTCGGCCTGATCGTCTCGCCGGCCAAAGCCATATGCGCGACGCGGTTCGGAACATGGCGAAAGTTGCGGCTCTCGGTGGCGCGGTCCATTGGACCGTAGACGGAAGCAAGCCGCACCGAGACCGCCGAGAGGCCGAACAGGTCGGCATAGCGGTTGGTGACCATCTCGGAGGCGAATTTCGAGATGCCGTAAAGCGTCAGCGGCGCGACATAGCCGTCTTCCGGCAGCGGCTCGCTCGCCCAATCGGGCCCATTGTGGCGGTAGACGGAACCGGAGCTGACATAGATGAAGCGTTTCAGGTTGGGATTCGTGCGCGCCCAGTCCAGCATGCGCACGGTGCCCATCAGGTTGACGTCGACGATGCGAGCCGGGTCTTCGGCCTCCGGCCGGCGCTTGGCCTCCTTGGCGCTGCCGCGCGAGATCGGCGTGATCGTCGCGCCATGGACGATTGCAGTGATGCCTTGCCCGTCGAGCGTCGCCGACCAGGCCTTCGGGTCAAGAATGTCGGCGGAGATCACCGTCAGCCGGTCGCGCACCGGCGCAAAATGCTTTTGCGCCGCCGCGTCGAGACCGGACCGGTCGAGGATCACGGCGCGGGCTTGCGGATCGCGGTCCAGCCAGGCGCGCGTGACCACGCTCATGACGAAGCCGGTGCCGCCGGTGACGAGCAGGGTCATGGGAACTCCTTTGAAAAAATACCGGTTCAGCGCGTCGCATAGCCGCCGTCCACGAGCATGTCGGATCCGGTGACGAAGGATGCGTCGGAGGAAAGCAGGAAAGCCGCCGCTGCGGCGATCTCCTCGGGCTCGGCGATGCGGCCGAGCAGATGGGCATGGCCGAGCCCGGCATTGGCCGCCTCGAAATCGGCGAACCGGCGCAGCAGGCGGGTCGTCGCTACCGCGCCGGGCGACAGGCTGTTGACGCGGATCTTGTCGGGCGCGTGGTCGACAGCCATCGCCTTGGCGAGATGGATCAGCCCGGCCTTGGCGGCGCAATAGGCGACCGCCCTGGTGGTGGCGACGCGCCCGAATTGCGAGCCGATGAAGACGACCGAGCCGCCGCCGCTGGCCGCGACCAGTGGCACGGCGAACTTGCTCATCAAGAAGGCGCCGGTCAGGCCGACATCGATCTCGTGCCGCCAGGCGCGTTCGTCGAGATCGACAACGGTGGCGCTAGTCGAAGGCGCGGCGGCGTTGTGCACCAGCCCGTCGAGCCGGCCGTATTTTCTCTCGGCGAAGTCGACGGCTGCTTCGGCGGATTCGATCTTGGTCACGTCGCACTGGCAAGCGGCGGCGGCAGGCCCGAGCGCTTCGGCGAGCCTGGTTGCCGGCTCCAGATCGTAATCCGCGCAGACGACCTTCGCGCCTTCGGTAATGCAGCGGCGCGCGATTGCCGCGCCTATCCCGCTGGCAGCTCCGGCGATCAGGATGACGCTGCCTTCAAGGCGGTTCGTTGCTGCATCCGCCATCAGGCGCGCTCCTCGACTGCCTGCATCGCCGGCGCGATGACCGGCCGGCGCAACAGATTGTAGCAGGCCGCGAGCGTGACCAGCACGGCGCCGCCGCCCAGAAGCAGGAACATGGCCGGCGCGCCCATATGCTCCATCAGGCCGGCGGATATGCCGGGCGTCGCAACATTGCCGATCGAATAGAGCAGGAGCAGCGTGCCGGAAGCGCCGACCATGTGTCGGCTGTGCAATTGCGAGGCGCCGAACGCCATCGCCACAGGATAAACCGTCAGCGCCGTGCAGCCATAGACGAAGAACAGCACGAACAACAGCGGCACCGAGGAATTGCCGACCCAGGCGATCGTCGCGCAGAGCGCGACGGACAGAATGCCCTGGACAAGCAATATGATGCGCCGCTCAAATCGGTCCGACAGCCAGCCGACCGGGGTTTGCGCCAACATGCCAGCGATGCTGATGGTCGTGACCAGCCCGACTGTCGTCGCCGCCGACAGCCCGATCAGGGTACCGTAGATCGGCGTCAGCACGAAGATGTTCATGTTGGTGATACCGCCCTGGAAGATTGCGACGACCGTCACCGGCGCCAGCCGGAACAGCGCCAGCGGGCCAAGCCGCTTGACCGGTCTCGCTGAACCCGCGTGCTCCGGATCGGTTGCGGGCAGCGCCGGCCAGCGTCCACCAACGAATTTGGAGACCAGCGCCAGCAGCACCGTTAAGGCCGCGACCGGAAACAGATGCGGCGATTGCGGGCCGACCAGCCCGACAAGGAGTTGTCCGAGCAGCACGGCGATTGCCGTCGTCAGCATGTAGAGCGAGAACAGCACGCCGCGATTGTGCTGCTCGGCATAAAGGTTGATCCAGCTTTCGCAGACGACGAAGAGCGACGCCATCGCCATGCCGCCGAGCAGGCGAAAGCAGATCCAACTCGGCAGGAAGTCGGTGAACACGAAGCCGGACGCCGCCAGCAGCGCCAGCACTAGGATCACCACAAAAGTGCGCTCATGCCCGTATTGGGCGACCGCGGGGCGGGTGACCAGGCATCCGACGAGGAAGCCCACGGGATAAGCGGTCAGCACGATCTGCACGACCTGGGGAGAAATGCCGGGCTTTCCTAGATGCAGCGACACGGCCGTGGTCAGCATGGCGCTGCCGATGCAGGCCAGGCAGACGCCAACCATGATCGGCAGCATGGCGCGGGACCGCTCTGCATTTTGCCAGAGCCGCGCCGAGGATTGAGCGATCGACCTCATTGATGCGGCTGCAGTGGCTCCCCTGGCGTGACCGTTGACCAACGGCAGCCCAAGTAGAAGCTACACTTTGCCGTGGCTGCCACAAACGAAGATTGATGCGGCTATGGCTAGATTTTTTTTGGCCATCGCCATGAAGGAAAGCGGCATCTTGGCTTTGCTGCGGGCTTTACAGTGGTTTTGCACCCTCCTTACCATAGGCAAAAGCCAGAATCCGAGGAACAGCGGAAAGGAACGATATGACGATCGAACGCCTGGAAAACGGACAGCGCTTCTGCCGGGTGCTGCGATACAACGGCACCGTCTATGTGGCCGGCCTGACGGCGGACGATCTTTCCGGCGACACCTCCAGCCAGACCAAGGAGATCCTCGCCAAGATCGACGCGCTTCTGGCCAAGGCCGGCAGCGACAAGTCGAAGCTGCTCAGCGCGCAGATATGGCTCCGCGACATCGCCGATTTCGAGATGATGAATGCCGCCTGGGACGCCTGGATCGACCGCAGCGCCATGCCGGTGCGCGCCACGGTCGAAGCGCGGCTCGCCGGCGACCAGTACCGTGTCGAGATCATGGTGACGGCGGCTGTCGGTTGAGGACAATCCAAAACGGGCAACTGGCCAATGCATGAGCTGGTGATCAAAGGCGGGCGCGTGGCGCTCGACGACGGCTGGGCCGAATGCGACATCGGCATTGACGACGGCCGTATCGCCGCCATCGGCAAAGGCCTGTCCGGCGAGAAGTCGATCGACGCCGGTGGCCGCTGGGTGATGCCCGGCGGCATCGATGCGCATTGCCATCTCGACCAGCCCGTCTGGGGCGGGGCCGGCAATGCCGACGATTTCGAATCCGGCACGATCTCCGCAGCGTTCGGCGGCACGACCTGCATCGTGCCGTTCGGCATGCCCGGACAGGATATGACGACGATCGGCGCCATCGACCGCGCGCTGGAGCGCGCGGCTGGACGCGCCGTGATTGACTATGGGCTGCATGCCGTGGTGACCATGGGCACCGGCGCCGATGTCGAGGCACAACTTGGGGCGCTTGCGGCACGCGGCATCGCCTCGGTCAAGCTGTTCATGACCTATCAGGGTTTTGCCGTCGACGACGATTTGTTCTTCAAGGTTCTCGATACGGCAAGGCGCCTGGGCTGGATCGTCATGGTCCATGCCGAGAACGATGCCGCGATCCGCCGCACGCGACAGCGGCTGATCGATCTCGGCCGCACCGACATCCGCCATCATCTGGTGGCTCACACCGAGACGATGGAGCGCGAGGCGACGCATCGCGCTTTAGCGTTCGCCGAGATGACCGGCGCTCGCATGACCATCGTGCATGTCTCGTCCTGGCAGTCGGCCGAGGAGGTGGCGCGGGCAAAGTTGCGTGGGGTGGCCGCCATCGCCGAAACCTGCCCGCAATATCTCTTCCTGGCCTCCGCCGATCTCAATCGCTCTCCAATCGATGCGGCGCGCTTCGTCTTCTCGCCACCGCCGCGCTCGCCGCGCAGCCATGAACATCTGTGGCAAGAGCTGACCAATGGCGGTATCGACCTCTGGTCGTCGGACCATTCGCCATATTACTTCGCGGACAAGATCGGCCGCTCCGAGATGCCAGGCTTCACCACGACGCTGAGCGGCATTCCCGGCATCGAGACACGGCTGCCGCTGCTGTTTTCTGAAGGGCTGCTCACCGGTCGGCTGACGCTGGAGCGCTATCTCGACCTCACCTCGCGCAATGCCGCCTCGATCTACGGGTTTGCGGATCGCAAGGGTCGCATCGGCGTCGGGCTCGACGCGGATCTTGCGCTGTGGGATCCGAGGGCGCGCTGGACGCTCGGGCACAAGGCGCTGCATTCGCGGGTCGATTTCACGCCTTATGAAGGCAGGAGTGTCACCGGTAAGCCGACCACCGTCCTGGTGCGCGGCGTGCCGGTGGTTGCGGATGGCGAATTGCATGCGTCGCCGGGCTTCGGCCGCTTCCTGACACGCAACGCCGCAGATCTCGCGCTTTCGGGAAAACCAGTCGAGGATTGGACGCCGTGGCTCGATGCCTGATCATCGCCGTTTGCCAGACGGGGCCGATCCAGCGCAGCGCCACGCGCGCCGAGACGGTCGGACGGCTGGTGCATCTGCTTGAGAAGGCAGCGGCCTCCGGCGCCGAGGTCGCGGTGTTCCCGGAGATGGCGCTGACCACGTTCTTCCCACGCTGGCGCATGGACGACCAGGCCGAGATCGACGCCTTCTTCGAAGCGTCGATGCCGGGTCCGGAGACGCGCCGGCTCTATGATGCCGCCGCGCGCCTGAAGGTCGGCTTCGCGCTGGGCTATTGTGAGCTAACGCAGGAAGAGGGCCGCACGCGTCATTTCAACACGATGGATCTGGTCGGGTCGGACGGCGCCTTCATCGGCCGCTATCGCAAGATGCATGTGCCGGGGTCCAGCGAGCCCCAGGCGGGCACGACAACGCATCTCGAACGGCGCTATTTCGAACCAGGCAATCTCGGCTTTCCGGTCTACGACTATCGCGGCGTGCGCATCGGCCTCGCCATCTGCAACGACCGCCGCTGGCCTGAGACCTATCGCATGCTCTGCCTCAACGGCGCCGAGGTGGCGCTGCTCGGCTATAACACGCCGCTGCTGCTCGACGAGGCGCCGGCCCTGGCGCATCTGAGAATGTTCCACAACCATCTGCCGATGCAGGCTGGCGCCTACCAGAACACGCTCTGGATTGGTGCCGCCGCCAAGGCCGGGCTGGAAGACGGCCAGGCGCTGATCGGCGGGTCCTGCATCATCGCGCCGACTGGCGAGATCGCGGCGCAAGCAATGTCGCTCGACGACGAGGTGATCGTGCACCGCGCCGACCTCGACCTGATCGAGATCTGTCGCAAAGTGAACTTCAACTTCGCGCTCTATCGCCGCCCGAACCAGTACAAGCGCATCTCGGATCCGGTCTGAGACAGCGATGGGCCTGATCGAGACCAGTTGCAGCAAGGCGCCGCTCGCGGCCGATCCGCTGTCGCTTGGCGAGATCGTCGAGAACGGTCTTTGCATCGGCTGTGGCCTCTGCCGGTCGATGGCTCGTCCCGGCGACGTTGAGATGGTGATGACGCCGGAAGGGCGCGAGCGGCCGGTGGCGTTGCGGGCATTGGAGAAGCAGACATTGGAGAGCATCAACGCCGTCTGCCCCGGAACGCGCATCGCCGGTCCGCCCCCCGCGCAGATAAATGACGCCGTGTCGACGGATACGGTCTGGGGACCGGTCGAGCGGCTCGTGCTCGGTTCCGCCGCAGATCCCACTGTCCGGTTTGTCGGCTCCGGCGGCGGGACACTGACGGCGCTCGGACAGTTCCTGCTCAGCTCGGGGCGCGTAAAATTCGTGCTGCATGTCGCTGCGTCGCGCTCCATGCCAATGCGCACGGAACGCAAGCTGAGCTTCGACGCCGCCTCGGTGCTCGAAGGGGCAGGCTCGCGCTACGGCCCGGCGGCGACGCTGGTGGATTTCAACGACATTCTCGATCGCGGCGAGCCGTTCGCGCTGATCGCCAAGCCCTGCGATATCACCGCCGCACACAACCTGGCGCGGCTCGATCCGCGCGTTGACAAGCACATGCGCTATGCGCTCGCCTTCGTCTGCGGCGGCGCCTCGGACCTGACCAAGTCGGAACAGGTGCTGCAGCGTTTTGGCCTTCGCGAAGACGAGTTGTCTCTCTTCCGCTATCGCGGCCACGGCAACCCGGGCTTCAACCGGATCGAAACCAAAGACGGCCGCGCCTTCGAGATCAGCTACCGGCAGCTGTGGGAAGACGAGGACAAATGGATGATCCAGCCGCGCTGCAAGATCTGTCCTGATGCGATCGGGCAGGTGGCGGATATCGCGGTGTCGGATGCCTGGCTGAATGGCGGCCCGGCTATAGAGGATGAACCGCTCAACGGCATCATCGTGCGAACCAAGCGCGGGCTGGAGCTGTTCGAAGCGGCTGTCGAGGCCGGCGCTCTGCAGATCAAGCGAGAGAGCGGGATCGCCGAGATCAGCGAGTTGCAGTCGCATCAGGTGCGCAAGCGGCGCGCCGTCTGGGCGCGGCTGACAGGCATGGCAATCGCCGGCAAGCCGGTGCCTTTTGTCAGCGACCTCGCGTTGCGCGACTGCGCCGCGCAGAATTCGCCGGCCGAGAATCTGGCCGAAGGGCGGGGCGCCCGTAACCGCGCCCGACGCGGCCGCCTGGGCGAGCCGCCTGCCGTGCCGCGTTGAGCATTTTGGGGGATCCATGAGCGAGCAGACGGAAGTCATTATCATCGGCGGGGGCATGGCCGGCGCGGGTGCCGCGTTCGAGATTTCACGCGACAGGAAGGTCGTGCTGCTCGAGCGCGAGAGCCATTGCGGCTATCACACCACGGGACGCTCCGCGGCGAGCTTCACCGAGAATTATGGCAACGGCGTCATCCGCCGCATCGTGCTCGCCAGTCGCGCCTTCCTGACTGAGCCGCCCACGGGTTTTTGCGATTATCCGCTGCTTAGCAGGCGCGGCATGATCACCGTGGCACGCGCCGACCAACTCGACCTTTTGCGTGAAGATCTGGCGGCTGCGCAGGCGCTGGTGCCCTCGATCGTCGCGATGACGCCGGATGAGGCGATCGCGCGCGTGCCGGCACTGCGCCGGGACTATCTCGCCGGCGCCTACATCGAACCGTATTCGATGGATATCGACGTCAACGGCCTGCATCAGGGTTTCTTGCGTGGCGCGCGGGCGCGTGGCGCGCGCATCGCCACCAGCGCCGGCGTCAAGGGTATCGGTAGGCATGGCGGCCAATGGCGGGTCAAGACGGAAGCGGGGACCTTCCTTGCGCCGCTGATCGTCAATGCGGCCGGCGCCTGGGGTGACGAGATCGCGCTGATGGCGGGTGTGCGGCCGGTCGGCCTGCAGCCGAAGCGCCGCACAGCCTTCAATATTCCGGCGCCCGCCGGCCTCGACATAACCGACTGGCCGATGGTCAACGATATCGGCGCGGAGTTCTATTTCAAGCCGGATGCCGGACAGCTGTTCGTCTCGCCGGCCGATGCCACGCCGTCGGCGCCGATGGATGCTTTTGCCGAAGACATCGACGTCGCGATCGGCGCAGAGCGTCTGGAACGTGCGACGACGATTGAGGTGCAGCGCGTGTCGCGCTCCTGGGCGGGCTTGAGGACCTTCGTCGCCGACGGGTCACCGGTGGTCGGGCCCGATGACGAGTTTCCGGATTTCGCCTGGCTGGTCGGGCAGGGCGGCTACGGCATCAAGACCTCGCCAGCGTTGTCGCGGGTCTGCGCCAGCCTGATCCGCGGCGGCGGCCTGCCGGACGATGTCGCGAGGCAAGGCGTGGCACTGGATGATCTTACGCCGCACCGGCTGCGTGATGTTGCACCCGAAGCCAGCAAGGTTGCTTCATGAACAGCGCCGCCCTGACGGCTGGCGGTGAATTGGCGGGGCGCATCCTGGATGTGCTCGCTGAAGCCACGACCGACGCGCCTGGCATCACGCGCGTCGCTTACGGAGCCGGTGAGCGCTTCGCCCATGACCTCGTGCGCAAGGAAGCAGAAAAGCTCGGAGCTGTTGCGCGCGTCGATGTCGCCGGCAATCTTTATCTGACGCTCAGTGGCCGCGACCCGGACCTGCCGGCTCTTGTCATCGGCTCGCATCTCGACAGCGTGGCGCATGGCGGCAATTTCGACGGCGCCGCCGGCGTCGTGGCAGGCCTGGCGGTGATGGCCGAATTGGGCGCGAGGGGCATCCGATTGCCGCGCGATCTCATCGTGCTGGCGACGCGCGCGGAGGAGGCGGTCTGGTTTCCACTGTCCTATCCGGGCAGCCAGGCGGCGCTTGGCTTGCTCAATCCTCAGGCGCTCGAAGCCAGGCGATCCGACAGCGGCCGCACGCTGGCCGAACACATGCTCGAGGAAGGGTTCGACCCCGACGCCGCGCGACGCGGCGTGCCGGGCATCGGTGCCGCACAGATCGCGGCCTTTATCGAGGTGCATATCGAGCAGGGACCGCGCCTCGTCACCGCCGAAGCGCCGATTGGCATCGTCACGGGGATTGCCGGCGGCTTCCGCTACGTCGATGCGAAGTGCCTTGGCGCCTATGCCCATTCCGGCGCGGAGCCGCGCTTTGCCCGGCATGATGCCGTGCTTGGCTTCGCCGATCTTGTCGCCGCGCTTGAGATCGAATGGGATGCGCTCGAACGGGAAGGGCATGACGCGACGATCACCTTCGGCCGGGTTCAATCCGATCCCACGCAGCATGGTGGCAGCCGCGTACTCGGCGAGCTTGGCTTCACGCTCGATGTGCGCAGCGCCGAGGCAACGGTTCTGGAACGCGTCGAGGCGCGGCTTCGGACTATTCTCGCCGAAGTCAGCGCTAGGCGGGGCGTGACGTTCGAACTCGGGCAGCGCTTCACCTGGCAGCCGGCGACGATGGCACCTGCGTTGATCGAGGGCTTGGATCGCGCCGCCACAGGATTGAAAATGCAGGCGCCGCATGTGCCGAGCGGGGCGGGTCATGACGCGGCGACCTTTGCCGGCGCCGGAATTCCGACGGCAATGCTCTTCGTGCGCAATGAGAACGGCAGCCACAACCCGCATGAGGCGATGGAGATCACCGACCTCGATCAGGCGATCCGACTGCTTCTGCGTTTCGTCACCGATTTCGACAATTCCCCGGATTAGCCATGAACCTTGCCAAAACCGCCTTGCTCGTCATCGACCTGCAGAACGAATACCGCCCAGGCGGGGCTTGGCCGGTCGTCGGTTACGACGCTGTGCTCGCCAACACCGCCGCGCTGATCGATGCCGCCCGCGAGTCTGGCGTGCCCGTCCTCTACGCACAGGCCTGGGTGAAGCCGGAGGAACGCGACGGCTATGCGCGGCAGGAGGAGATCCTGACCGAGGAATTCCGCTCCGCGGTGGCGGGCAGCGAAGGCGCGGATATCTGCGCCGAGGTGGCGGCGCTGCCGGGCGACATCGTCATCCTCAAGCACTGGCCGAGCGCCTTTCGCAGCACCGATCTTGTGCAGCGGCTCATCGCGCTTGGCATTGAGAACCTCGTTGTCGCCGGGGTGCTGACCGACAGCTGCGTGACCGCGAGCGTGTTCGACGCGGTTTACCAAGGTTTTCGCGTATGGCTGGTCAAGGACGCCTGCGGCAGCATGACGGAGGCCATGCATCGCACCGGCATGCTCGACATGGCGAACCGGCTTTATGGCGGCGGCATATTGCGCCTGCCGCAGGCATTGAAGGCGCTGGCCGGCCAGCCCTTCGAAGGCTGGCACTGCACGCGGCCGGTGGAGTTCGCCTACACGCTGGAGAGCGTCGACCGGATCTATGAGGCGCTGTGATCGGCGTCGCAGCCGCATCTGCCTCTGACAATCGTCTTTGAAGCATGCTCTAAGTTTCCGGATTGGCGGCAATCTCCTCGCGGCGGCGCGCGACATAGGCGTCGAGCTCCTCGCGGATCGCGGGATCCATCACCGGCTCCTCGTAATCGTGCAGCGCCTGCTGCCAGAGCTCGGTCGCCCGCTCCAGCGCGTCCTTGCCGCCGGCCTCCTGCCAGGCGCCGTAATTCTGCCAGTTGGAGAGCATCGGCTGGTAGAAGGCGGTGGTGTAGCGCGACATGGTGTGCTCGGCGCCGAAGAAATGGCCGCCGGCCGGCACCGACTTGATCGCTTCGAAGCCGAGGTCGTCTTCCTGGAACGGCAGCGGCCGCAGGAACTCCATCATGTTCTGCAGGATCTCGACGTCGAGCACGAGCTTCTCGTAGGACGCCGTCAGCCCGCCCTCCAGCCAGCCGGCGGCGTGGTAGATGAGATTGGCGCCGCCAAGCACAGCGCCCCAGGTCGCCATCTCGGTTTCGTAGGCCGCCTGCAGGTCGACGACGTTCGAAGCGTTCGCGTTGGAGGTGCGGTAGGGCAAATTATAGCGTCGCGCCAATTGGCCGGCGATGATGTTGGCCTTGGCGTTTTCCGGCGTGCCGAAGGCGGGCGCACCCGACTTCATGTCGACATTGGAAGTGAAGGCGCCATACATCACCGGCGTGCCGGGATTGACGAGCTGCGTCAGCGTCACGCCGAACAGCGCCTCGGCGTTCTGCTGGCAGAGCGCTGCGGCGAGTGTCACCGGCGTCATCGCGCCCATCAAAGTGAACGGCGTGACGGTCACCGGCTGGCCGTGCTCGGCCATGGCGATCAGGCCCTCGGCCATCGCGTCGTCGAACAGGCGCGGCGAGTTGATTGAGATGATCGTGGTCACGCCGGGCGAAGCGCGCATCTCCTCGACCGAGATGCCGCGCGCGATCGCCATCATGTTGATGCCGTCCATCGCCCTGGCGCGGCCGATCGCGGTGCAATGGAAGGAGCGGTCGCTCAGCGTCAGATTGGCATGATAGGTATCAAGATGACGTGAATTCGCCGGCAATTCGACCGGCGCTACCACCTGGTTGCCGATAATGTGGATGGCGTTGAAGTGGTGCGCCAGCCGGATGAAGTTCTGATAGTCGGGCAGGTTGCCCGGCCTGCGGCCGTTGACGCAGTCATGTACGTTGGGCGGACCGGCGACCAGCCCGAAGACCAGCGAATTGCCGCCGAGATGGACCTGCTTGTCGGGGTTGCGGCTGGTCAGCGTGAAGGACGAGGGAACATTGCGCAGCGCCTCGTTGACGATGCTCTCGTCGATGCGGATGGTCCGCTCCTCGCGATCGACGATGGCGCCGGCCCTGGCGAATAGGTCCATCACCTTCTCGCTCATGACGCGAATGCCGAGCTCCGACAGGATGCGCATCGCGGTGTTGTGCAACTGCTCCATGCGCTCTTCGTCGAGAAGCTGCATGGGCGGGTAGGGGTTTTTCACGCTCTGCCACGGCAGTTGCGAAATGCCGCCGCCACTGCGGCCCAGCTTCGATCTGCGGCCACCGCCGCGCCTGTCCTGTGACATCGGATTATTTCCTCCCGGCTTTCAATAGCCGCGTTCCGGATTGACCACATTCTCCAGCGGCTCGCCGCGGCGGTAGCGCGCCAGATTGTCGGCGAACATGCGTACCGACTTAATGTCCCAGCCGTCATAGACGGCCGCGCAATGCGGCGTGACGACGACGTTGTCGTAGCCCCAGAGCGGATGTTCGGCCGGCAGCGGCTCGGTGGCGAAGACATCGAGTGCAGCGCCCCTGATCCGTCCATTGTCGAGCGCAGCGAGAAGAGCTTTCTCCTCGACGACGCCGCCGCGCGAAATGTCGATCAGCACGGCGGACGGCTTCATCGCGGCAAAGGCGGCCTCGCCAAGCAAGCCGCGCGTGGTCGGCAGCAGAGGCACGCAGCAGACGATGAAATCGGCGCGGCCGATCAGCGCCAGTAGCGCGTCGGGACCATGCACCTCGTCGAGCGCCGGCATCGGTTTCGGCCCCGCGCGAATGCCCAGCGTGCGCAAGCCCATCGCCTGCGCGCGGCGCGCGACGGCTTCGCCGGTCTTGCCGAGGCCGACGATGAGGACGGTCCTGCCCTCGATCGGCTCGACGCGGCCGCCGCCCCATTGGCGGGCCTGCTGCCGGCGCTCGAAGCCGCGCAGGTCGAGCGAGAAGGAAAGCATGGCGCCGAGCGCATATTCGGCTAGCATCCCGGCGGCGACGCCGGCCGAGTTCGTCACCGTGAGATGCTCGGGATCCCAGCGGCCCAGATGGTCGGTACCGGAGCCGCCGATCGACACCCATTTCACCGTCGGACTCTCGACAAGGGCCTGGCGCGGATAACGCGGCGTGCCGTCGAAACGGATCGAATAGACCACCTCGGCGCTGATTTGTTCGATCAGGGCAGGGAGGCCGGCGTAGGTATCGCAGGCATGGACATCAAGGTCAGGATGCATCTCGGCGAGCACGGCAAGCGCACCGGCCGGCTTGTCGGTGTGCAGGATGATTGTTGGGCGCGCCGACATCGCGACCTCAGCTATGGCCGATATGGTCGGCGGCGCTGCCCAGCGCCGCAATCAGCGCCTGGCCGTTTTTCGGCGTCGCATTCTCATGCGGCGCGCGCAGGTTCAGCCAGCGCCGGTCGCCGGACTTGACCGCAAGCACCGCCTTCATCGCCGGGATCAGCCCGGCATCCTGGATCACCTTCCTGAACGCCTTGACGGCCGCATCCGCCTCCGTGACGTCTTCGCCCTTCCTTGCCGCATCGTAGAGGCGGCGGATGGCGGCGGCGTTCAGATTGACGGTGGCCGAGATGCAGCCGGCCGCGCCGTTGGCGAGACCCTTGGTGAGTTGCGCCTCCGAGCTTGGGAACACGGAGATATCGGGCGCGGCGGCGATGACGGCTGCGGTGTTGTTCCAGTCGCCGGCGCTGTCCTTGTAGGCGACGACCGTGTCCGGAAAGGCCTTGCTCAGCCTTGCCGTCAAAGCGGGGCTGACCGGCACGCCGGAGTTCTGCGGGATGTGGTAGAGGATCATGCGCATCGAAGGCTTTGCGACCTTCTCGATCAGCTCGCCGTAATAGCGTGCCTGGCCGTTGTCGCCGGCGCCGGTGTAGAAGAAGGACGGCAGCACCATGACCGCGGCGCAGCCGAGGCCGACGGCATGCGCCGACAATTCGGCCGTTTCGGGCAGGGCGGTAACGCCGGTGCCGGGCATCAGCCGGTCGGGCGCGATGCCGGCCTCGACCAGCCATTCCAGCGCCTGCATGCGCTCCCGCAGGGACACCGACAGCGCTTCGCCCGTGGTGCCGAAGGGCGAGAGGAAATGCGCGCCCTGGCCGAGCACCCATTTGGCATGGGAAATCCAGAGATCGCGCGCGATGCGGCCGTCGTCTTCGAACGGCGTCAGGATCGGGGCGATGGTTCCTTGCGGGCGGGTCATGGCTATCCTCTGTGGTGGTCTATGTGGCCGGCCATCGCCGCGACGGCGCGGGCGAAGTAGGCCGAAGCGGTGATGTCGAAGAGTATGTCGAAACCTGTCGGGGAACGGAATGTCACGGCTTCAATATGGCCGACGCGCGTCTGCGCGATATCGTCAACGCCGAATTTCTGGGGTCTCAGGTCCAGCGCGCAAAGCCCGCTCATCGCTTTGGCTAGGTCAGGGCCGGAAAGCCGCATCCATGCCCAACCTTCCTCGCGCCATGACGAATAGCCTTTCGGCACCGTTGCGGCCTGCCACCCGGTGTTGATTTGGGCGAGAGTTTCCGCGGCGTCCTCCGCGAGAAGCAGGATGTCTTCGTTGCCGAGGCGCAGGACGCGCATGCCGCGATGGTCGCCGATGCGGTTGACGGCTGGCAGCTTGACGCCCTGCGCGGCAAGCCAGGCGGCGCTGCCGCCGCCTTTCAACCCAAAGCGCGGGCGGTCGGTAAGATCGCTCAGCACGACCGCGCCGGAAGCCAGCCTGGTGCCGTCGGCCGCGCCGCCGGGCATGAAAGGATAAATGCGAGTCGCGGTGCCGGCGGCCATCTAAATCTCCTGCCGCGCGTTGGTCGGGTCGAAGAACGCGTGGCCGACGACCGGCGTCTCGACCAGCTCGCCGTTGCGGCACTTCACCGCCACGCGGCTGCCTTCCGCCTGGTCGTCGACATGGACATAGGCGAGCGCGATGTGGCGCCCGAGCGACGGCGAATATCCGACCGAGGTGATCTGGCCGACGGGGGCGCCACCGCGCAGCACCAGGCAGCTTTCGCCAGGGATGTTGCTGGCGCCGGCGGGGAATTGCAGCCCGACCAGCTTGCGCGTCTGCCCGAGCCTTGCGCGCATTTCGATGGAGCGCTTGCCGACGAAGAACGGCTTCTTCTTCGAGACCGCCCAGCCGAAGCCGAGCTCGTCCGGCGCGGTGATCGCATCCGTGTCCTGGCCGATCAGGATGTGGCCTTTCTCCAGGCGTAATATGCGCGACGCCTCCAGGCCGTACGGGCGCAAGCCGTGGGGCTTGCCCGCGGCCATCACGGCATCCCAAAGTGCGGGCGCCAGGCTTGAGGGGCAATGCAGCTCGTAGCTCAGCTCGCCGGTGAAGCCGATGCGCATCACCCGCACCGGGACGCCGGCGACCATGCCTTCGCGGCCGCTGAGATAAGGGAAAGCGTCGCGGCTGAAATCAATGTCGCTCTGCAGCGCTTCGAGCACCTGGCGCGCCTTGGGTCCGGTCACGTTGAGGCCGGAGAAAGCGCCAGTGAGGTTGAGCACGTCCACCTCCAGGCGCCACTCGGCATTCCAGAACAGCATGTCGGCATAGACGCGCGTGACGGCGCCGGTGGTCGCCGTCACATAGAACTGGTCCTGCGCCATCCGGTAGGCCACGCCATCGTCGATCACCGAGCCCATTTCGTTGAGCATCAGGCAATAGCGGACACGGCCCACCGGCTGGTTGGCATGCGCCATCGTGTAGAGCCGGTCGAGGAACTCGCCGGCGTCCGGGCCGCGGATCTCCAGCTTGCCGAGCGTCGAGACATCGAGCAGGCCGACGCCTTCGCGCACTGCCAGGATTTCCTCGCGGACAGCATCCTCGGCGTCGCTTGCGTCGCCGTAATAATAGGGCCGCCACCATGCGCCGACCGGCTTCATCGCGGCGTTCAGCGCGACATGCCTGGCATGCAGTGCCGTGCGGCGCTCCAGCACTTCGTGTTGGCCGGCGAGCACGCCGAGCGTTTCCGGTCCGACGGGAGGGCGCGCCGTGGTGATGCCGATCTCGCCCACCGTGCGGCCGGTCGCCTCGGCGACGATGCGGGCGGTTGCCAGAGCCGAATGGCGTCCCTGGCTCGGGCCCATGCCGATGGTGGTGAAGCGCTTGACAAGCTCGATCTCGCGATAGCCGTCCTTGGTTGCGTTCTGCAGATCCTTGACCTGCAGATCCTCGTCGAAATCGACGAAGTCGCGTCCCTTGGGATCGGCGACGATCAGCTGCAGATAGCGTGGCCGGGCGACTTTTGGGCTGGCCACCGGAGGCTCATCGGCAACCGCATGGCCGAGTCTCGAGAGCGCGGCCCCCCCCCCCCCGCGGCCCCAGGGGGGTGGAAACAAGAAATAGTGCCTGGCCGCCAACGGCGCCGGGGGATTAAACGGGCCATTCGGCAGGGGGGTAGGCATAGTTTTGGG